>JBJMPM010000180.1:0-28167 GCA_045803205.1 Longimicrobiaceae bacterium | reverse complement strand
CTCTCCGTGTCTCCGCGTCTCTGCGTGAGACGATCTGTGGAGATCAGAGCGCGAGGCTGATGCCGGCGGCCACCTGGGTGCCGTCCACGCCGTCACGCTCCAGGGCGAAGGCGCGGCGCAGGTCGCCGCGGAGCGCCACGCCGCGCGCCACGTGCATCCGCGCGCCGACGCCGGGCGCCAGCGTCAGCTCAGTATGCGTCTCGGCCGCGGGATAGCGGGTGATCCGCTCGCCCATGCGCCACACCCAGCCGCCCTGGCGCCGCACCGCGCCCACCCCGAGCGTGAGCACCGGGTCCAGCGCGCCGCGGCCGGGGGCGTTCCACTCGGTGTGCACGCCGTACTCGGCGCGGGCGTTCCCCGGGCCGCCGGGGAGCCGCGCCGCGTAGCCGCCCACCGCCATGCGCGCCAGCACCGGCGCCGACGAGGGAACGCGCAGCAGCAGGCGCGCGCCCACGCCCCCGCGGTCGCCCGCGAGCGAGCCGCCGGCGCCGGTGGCGAAGTACTCGAACCAGCCGCGCGGCGCGCGGGGGTCGATGCGGCTGGACTGCTGGGAGCTCGCCGGCGCCGGGATGGCGCACAGCAGTGCGGCGCAGAAGGCCGCGGGAAGGATCTTCGTGTTCATGTCCTCACCTCCGCAGGGTCTATGGCTTCTCCTTGGAAAGGGAAAGGTGCTCCCCGCACCGCGCGGAAAGCACCTTAGAATTTGCTGCAAACTGCACGCCACTGTCCAGTCCCGAAGACCTGTCTCTCCGTGCCTCTGTGTCTCTGCGTGAGACCCGTCTTTTTCAGCTCTCGGCCGCCGCCGACGCCGGCGCGGGAGCGGCCAGGGAGACCTGACGGTCGTGGAACACGGGAACCACATCGTGGCGGTCGGTCAGGGCGCAGAAGGCCAGGTCCTCGCGCAGCCCCGCCTCCACGATCTGCTTCCCTGCGGCGGTCTCGCGGAAGAGCTCGTCGGGGTCGGGGTAGCGCAGGGCCATCGCCAGCGCGGCCATGGCGCCGTCGTTCAGCTCCCACTCGGCGTCGGGGCCCGCGCGCTCCATCAGCGCGGCGGCCAGGGTCCCCGCGCACACCGCGTCCTCGATCCCGAACTTCCCCTCGCGGCCGGAGCAGAGGAACACGGGCTCGGCCCCCGTGCGCTCCAGGTCGTCGACCACGGCGGTCAGGTTGAGCCACGACCCCACGATCACCCGCGCCCCCACGCTCGCCGCCACCAGCGCCGAGGTGCCGTTGGTGGTGCTCATCACGATCAGCTTTCCCCCCACCCGCTCGGGGGTGAAGTCGCCCGGCGAGTTCCCCAGGTCGAACCCCTCGATGGGAAGGGCGCGGCGCTCTCCGCAGAGCAGCACCTCGTCACGCCCCAGCGTGTTGGCCAGCTTGAGCGCCTCCTCGACCTCGGCCACCGGGTACAGCGCCTTCGCCCCCGCGGACAGCGCCTCCACGATGGTGCTCGTGGCGCGCAGCACGTCGATCACCACCACGGTGCGCTCGGCGACGTCGCCGGGCATCAGCTCGCCCGGGGTGAGCAGCACGTCGAGCTTCATCCCGCCACCCGCTCGCTCATCATCCGGTCCAGGAAGCGCGTGTCCACGTCGCCCGCCATGAAGCCGGGGTGGTCCATCACCGCCTGCAGGAAGGGGAGGGTGGTGTGCACCCCCTCGATCACCGTCTCGGCCAGCGCCCGCCGCATCCGCGCGATGGCCTCGTCGCGGGTGGCGGCGTGCACGATCAGCTTCATCAGCAGGGAGTCGTAGAAGGGCGGCACGCGGTAGCCTGCGTACATGTGCGTGTCGACCCGCACCCCCGGCCCGCCCGGCGGGTGGAAGGTGGCGATGGTCCCCGGCGAGGGCGCGAAGTTGCGCGACGGGTCCTCGGCGTTGATGCGGCACTCGATGGCGTGGCCCCGCAGCTGGATCACGCGGTCGGGGAGCGAGAGCGGGAGCCCCGCCGCCACGCGGATCTGCTCGCGCACCAGGTCCACCCCGGTGCACATCTCGGTCACCGGGTGCTCCACCTGGATGCGGGTGTTCATCTCCATGAAGTAGAACGAGCCGTCCTCGTTCAGCAGCATCTCGATGGTTCCCGCGCCCACGTAGTCGATGGCCTGCGCCCCGCGCACCGCCGCGTCGCCCATGACCTGGCGCAGCTCGGGGGTGAGGGCGGGGCTGGGCGCCTCCTCGATCAGCTTCTGGTGGCGGCGCTGGATGGAGCAGTCGCGCTCGCCCAGGTGCACCACCCGGCCGTGGCTGTCGCCCAGCACCTGGAACTCGATGTGCCGGGTGCGCGAGAGGTACTTCTCGATGTAGACGGTGTCGTCGCCGAAGGCGGCCGCCGCCTCGTTGCGCGCCATGGCGTACTGGCGCTCGAAGTCGTCGGCGTCCTGCGCCACGCGCATCCCCTTGCCGCCGCCGCCGGCCGCCGCCTTGATCAGCACCGGGAAGCCGATGGCGCGCGCCTCGGCCAGCGCCTCGTCGGGGTCGCCGATGGCGTCGGTGCCGGGGACGATGGGCACGCCCACCTCCTGCATGGTGCGCCGCGCCGCCGCCTTGTCGCCCATCAGGCGGATCTGCTGCGGCGTGGGGCCGATGAAGGTGAGCTCGCTGCGCTCGCAGATCTCGCTGAACTCGGCGTTCTCGGCCAGGAAGCCGTAGCCGGGGTGGATGGCGTCGGCGCCGGTGACCTCGGCCGCGGCGATGATGCGGGGAACGTTCAGGTAGCTCTCGCGGGCCGGCGGCGGGCCGATGCACACGTCTTCGTCGGCGAAGCGCACGTGCAGGCTCTCGCGGTCGGCCTCGCTGTACACGGCCACGGTGCGGATCCCCAGCTCGCGGCAGGCGCGGATGACCCGCAGGGCGATCTCGCCGCGGTTGGCGATCAATACTTTCCGGAACACGTTAGGACCGGCCGTCGTTCGCGGGGAGGGTTTCGGGCGCGCCCTGCCAGAGCTCCTGCTCGCCGGGCGACACGCCCGAGACGCGGAGGGCGAACTCGCTGGGGTTCGACGCGTAGTGCATCGCCCACTCGTAGCTGATCCACCCCTTCGAGTAGAGCTCGAGCAGGCTCTGGTCGAAGGTCTGCATCCCGTACTGCACCCGCCCCTCGGCGATGTGGTCGGGAATGCTCACCAGCTCGTCGCCCTTGCGGATCAGCTCGCTGATGGTGGCGGTGTTCACCAGCACCTCGGCCGCGGGGACGCGCCCGGGGCGGTCGGCGCGGGGGATCAGGCGCAGGGAGACGATGGCCTTGAGCGCGTTGGCCAGCACCTGCCGGATCTCGGCGTGCTGGTGCGGCGGGAAGAAGGAGATGATCCGGTTGATGGTCTGCGCCGCGTCGGTGGTGTGCAGCGTGGAGAGCACCATGTGGCCGGTGTCGGCCGCCTTCAGCACCGTCTCCATGCTGGGCCGGTCGCGGATCTCGCCCAGCATGATCACGTCGGGGTCCTGCCGCAGCACGTGCCGCAGCGCGTCGTGGAAGGAGAGGGTGTCGGCCCCCACCTCGCGCTGGCTCACCATGCTCTTCAGGTCCCGGTGCAGGAACTCGATCGGGTCTTCGATGGTGACGATGTTCACCGCCCGCTGCTCGTTCAGCCGGCGCAGCATGGCCGCCAGCGTCGTGCTCTTCCCCGAGCCGGTGATCCCGGTGACCAGGATGAGGCCGCGGGGGAGGAGGGAGAGCTCGCCCAGCACGGCGGGGAGCTCCAGCGTCTCCAGCGCGGGGACGTCGACCGGGATGGCGCGGAAGGCCATCCCCAGCGTGCCGCGCTGCTGGAAGATGTTGGTGCGGAAGCGCCCCAGCCCCTGCACGCCGATGGCGAAGTCGATCTCCTTGCGCTCGGCGAAGCTCTCGCGCTGCTTGGGCGAGAGGGTCTGCTCGGCGCAGCGCTTGATGTCTTCGGGGCGGAGCACCGGGAGGCCGGTGTCGGACAGGTCGCCGTTCACGCGCACCACCGGGGGGCGGCCCACCTTCAGGTGCAGGTCGCTCCCGCCGCGGCGCACCAGCTCCTCCAGCGCCTCGCGCAGGTTGAACTCGCGCCCGGTGGCCGGCTTCGCCGCCTCGGACTGGACCGTCATCGGCGCCTCACTCCGCGGGCTCGATGCGGAAGAGCACCTGCCCGTACTCCACCGGCTCGCCGTTCTCCACGCAGATCTCGCGCACCACGCCGGCCACGTCGCTCTCCAGCTCGTTCATCAGCTTCATCGCCTCGAGGATGCAGAGCGTCTGCCCCTTGTTCACGCGCCCGCCCCGCTCCACGTACGACGGTGCCTCGGGGGCCGGGGAGCGGTAGAAGGTGCCGACCATGGGCGACTTGATCTCCACCAGGTTCGACGCGGGCGGAGCCGCGGCGGCCGCGGGCGCCGCCAGTGCGCCGCCGGCCGCCGTGGGGGCGGCCCCTCCGGCACGGGGCACGCCCAGGTCGTGCACCGGGGGCATGTGCAGGTGCGCGGGGGCGGCGGCCACCCCCGCGGCGGCGTGCACCGGGGCGGGGGGCGGCGTCTTGGAGATGCGGATGCGGGTGCCGCCGCGGGAGATCTCGAGCGAGTCGATCCCGCTCTCGTCCACGGCGCCGATCAGGCCGCGCAGGAATTCGAGGTCGATCATTTTGCCCGTTCGATGTACTTGTCCTCCCGCCGGTCGACGCGGATCACGTCGCCCTCGTTCAGGAACAGGGGCACCTGCACCACCGCGCCGGTCTCCAGCTTGGCCGGCTTGGTGCCGCCGGTGGCGGTGTCGCCGCGCACGCCGGGGTCGGTCTGCACGATCTCCAGCGTCACGAAGTAGGGGAGCTCCACGGCGATCACCTTCTCGCCGTGCACCAGCCCCTCGCACTCCATCCCCTCCTTGAGGTACTTGAGCTGGTCGTCGCCGATCACCTCTCCGGAGATGGGGACGTCCTCGTAGGTCTGGGCGTCCATGAAGTGGTAGAGGTGGCCGTCGGTGTAGGTGTAGGTGACGGGCCGGTGCTCCAGGCGCACCTCGTCGATCTTCTCGCCGGCGCGCCAGGTCTTCTCCAGCACGGCGCCGGTGAGCACGTTCTTCATGCGCGAGCGCACCACGGTGTTCCCCTTGCCGGGCTTGTGGTGCTGGAACCAGAGGAGCGTGAACAGCGTCCCGTCGATGCTCAGGGTCATGCCGTTCCGGAAGTCGGCCGTCGTCGCCACGAACTATCTCCTTAGAAAAAAACGAAAGTGCCTAGTGCCTAGTGCCTAGTGCCTAGTGTTTTTGCCCCAGCGCGCAGGTGCCGCCCTCGCACCGCTGCTCCTGGGCACTAGGCACTCGGCACTAGGCACTTCTGTTCGTCAGATACTCCACGATCGCCCGCAGCCCCAGCGTGTAGCTTGCCACCCCGAAGCCGGAGACGACGCCCACCGCGCCCGCGGCCAGGTACGACCGGTGGCGGAAGCGCTCGCGGGCGAAGACGTTGCTAATGTGCACCTCCACGTACGGACGCGCCACTCCCGCCAGCGCGTCGCGCAGGGCGATGCTGGTGTGAGTGTAGGCGCCCGCGTTCACCAGGAACCCGTCCACGCGCGGCGCGGCCTGCTGCACGAAGTCGACCAGCGCGCCCTCGTGGTTGGACTGGTGCCACTCCACTTCGGCGCCCAGCTCGGCGGCGAGGCGCGCCAACTCGGCGTTGACGTCGTCCAGCGTCCGGTGCCCGTAGACCCCGGGCTCGCGCAGCCCCAGCAGGTTCAGGTTGGGGCCGTGGACGGCCGCGATCCTCACCGCTTGAGGCTCTGCAGCCAGGCCTGGAAGCTCTCCAGGTCCTCGTCTTCCTCGCTCGCCTCCGCGGCCTGCGGTTGCGCAGGCTGTGCCGGGGCTGCGGACTGAGCCGCGGCGGGCGGTGCGATGGGCTCCGGCAGCGGCGCGGGCTCAGGCTCGGGCTCGGGCTCCGGCTGCGCGGGGGCCGCGGGCTCGGAGAAGAAGTCCTCGAACGAAAAGCCGCCGCCCGGGTCCGCCGTGGGCTCCTGGCGCGGCGCCGGGCGCTCGCTCGCCGTGCCCTCCGGCACCTCGGGCGAGAGCTCGAACGAGGTCTCCCACGGCATCGGCGCCTCGCCGGCAGGGGGCGCGGGGGCGGGGGGCTCACCGGCGCCGGCGTCCTGTGCGAGCCACGGCAGCTCCTCGCCCTGCTCCTCCGCGGCGGCCCACGGCTCCGCCTCGGGCTGCGGCGTCTCGGCCCAGGGCTCGGCCTCCGCGGGCACGGCCCACGGCTCGTCCGCGGCGGGCGCGTCGGCGGACGGGGCGTCGGCGGACGGCGCATCCGCGGACGGGGCGTCGGCGCCGGCGAGCCAGGGCTCGTCGACCGGCGGCTGCTGGTCCGAGGCGCCCAGCGTCTCCTCGTCCCACGGACGGGCCGGCGGCGGGGCGGCGGCGTCGGCCGGTTCGGACGGCGGCGCGGCGCCCTCCGCGTCTCTCTTTTCCTCTGCGCTCTCGGGGCGAAGCCCCCCCGGGCGCCAGGAGAGGATGGCGGAGAGATACGAGACGATGCTCTCGCCTCGGGCCTGCGGCGCGGGCGCCTCCGCGGCGGCGGACGTCTCCTCCGCCTCGGCGAACACCTCGGCGGCGGCGGGCTCCTCGTCCGGCGACGTCTCCTCCACGCGCGGGGCCTCCCACTCGCGCCGCTCGGGGGCGGAGGCGAAGCCCGCGAAGCCGTTCGCGAACGAGTCCGCGAAGGCGTCGCCGGTCAGCGTCGGCGCCGCGGCGGCCGCGGGCTCCTCGACCGCGGCGATCGGCTCGTCCGGCTGGAAGTCGACCGGTCCGCCCTCGTCCCGCGCCTGCGCGCCGGCGGGAAGGTCGCCCGCGACCACGGCGTCGACGGTGGCGAGCCAGGAGGGCGGCTCGTCGGCCTGCGCGGCGGCGGCCTCGCCGGGGAGGTCGATCGGCTCGAAGCGCGCCTCTTCGCCCCCCGCGGCCGCGGCGCGGACCTGCTCCTCGAGCTCCTGGAGGCGGCGGACCAGCGCGGGCTCCTCGCCGCGGCGGGCGACCAGCTCGCGGTACACGTCGGCCGCGCGCTCCGGGAACCCCTGGCGCGCGTACAGCTCGGCGATGGTCTCGGTGACCACCTCGCCCTGCTCGTCGTGCTCCTCGCCGTGCGGCGCGGGGGCGGGCCCGGCCGTGCCGTCGTAGAGCTCCTCCAGCTCCAGCGGCTCCACGGCGCCCGCGTCCACCTGGTCCTGCCCGTCGTCCACCGAGCCCCAGGCGTCGAATCCACCCGCGCCACCCGCATCCTCCGCGGCCGCATCCTCCGGGGCCGAGGGCTCGGCGGACGCGTCGACGGAGGCGTCGGACGCCGCGAGCTCCGCCGCGGGCTCCTCGGCGGGGGCTTCGGCGGAGGCGGAGAGGTCGACGGCGCCGAAGTCGAGCGCCTCGAACGAGGCGGGCGCGGACTCCCCGGCCGGGGCCGCGCCGGCGGGAGCGCCTGCGGGCTCGTCCAGGCTCACCTCGCCCCAGCTCCCCGGGTCGGCGTGCGCCGCGGGGTGGTCCTCGGCGGGCGCGGCGGCGGCGCCGGGGTCCACCATCCCGAAGCCGTCGCCCTCGCTCCCCGCCGCGGGCGCGGCGTCGAGCGCGGCCAGCGACTGCCGTGCCTCCGCGTTCATCGGGTCGACGGAGAGGAGCTCGCCGAACCAGCGGCGCGCCTCGTCGGGCTCGCCGCCGGCGGCCGCCATCTCGCCCAGGGTGCGCAGCGCGATCAGGTTCTGGGGATCGACGGAGAGGACGTACTGGAACTCGTTGCGCGCCTCGGCGGTGGCGCCGCGGTCGGCCAGGCAGCGCCCCAGCAGCACGTGCGCGCTCAGGTAGCCGGGGTGGCGCTTCAGGTTCTCGCGCAGCAGCTCCTCGGCCTTGCCCACCTCGCCCGCCTCCCGGTAGGCGCTGGCCAGCGGCATGAAGAAACGCGCCGGGTTCTCGGCGTGGCTCGCCCTCAGGCTCTCGATTCGCGCGGCCAGCTCGGGAGAGAATTCGGACATGATGCGTGGGCGCGACAGCTCTGGGGGCGCGTGCGGATGCCGTGGGCGTGGACGGGGAGACAGGGGGTGCAACTTACAGGGGCGCCGCGCGCACTGTCAACACGCGCGCGGGCGCGGGTTGCGTGCCGCCCGCGCCCTAAGTATCTTGGGCGGCTTCACTTCGCGAAACGCGTCAACCCCCTCGGCCGGCGCCCCTCACCGGGCGCCTCTCGGCACGGAGTTTCTGTCCGCCATGATGCAGACGATCCGCAGCAGCGCCGGGAAGATCATCACGATCCTGATCGTCGGTGGCTTCCTGGCTTATATGGTATGGGGAATCGGGATGGAGGTCACCGGCGCCAGCGGCCCCGGTGAGCTGGGAAGCGTGAACGGCACCAAGATCACGGTGGAGGCCTTCCAGCGCCGGGTGCAGGCGCTCGAACAGCAGTTCCGCTCGGAGGGAGCCGGCCGCATCACCGCCGAGGAGCAGCGGCAGATCGAGGACCGCGCCTGGGACGAGCTGGTGGCGCAGGTCCTCACCCGGCAGGAGCTCGACCGCCGCGGCATCCGCGCCACCGACGAGGAGATCCGCTTCGCCGCGCTGAACTACCCCGTTCCCGCCTACCAGCGGCAGGAGATCTTCCAGACCAACGGGCAGTTCGACATCACCAAGTACCGCGCCTACCTCTCCGGCCCGCAGGCGAGCGACGAGGTGCTCTCGGGGCTGGAGCAGTACTGGCGCGGCGTGATCCCCGAGGGGAAGCTGCAGGACCAGATCGCCGCCGGGGTGTCGCTCTCCGACGCGCAGCTCTGGCGGCTCTACCGCGACCGCACCGAGACGGCCACGGTGGAGTACGTGGCGCTCGACCTCTCGCGCCTCTCGCCCGGCAGCGTGCAGGTGAGCGACGCCGAGATCCGCAGCTGGTACGAAGGGCACAAGGACGAGTTCAAGCGCCCGCGCACCGCGCGCTTCACGGTGGCGTACCTGCCCACCACGGCGGGCGAGCGCGAGCGCCTGCAGGTGCTGGCGCACGCCCAGCAGCTCCGCGCGCAGCTCGCCGCCGGCGGCGACTTCGCGGCGGCCGCGCGCGCCGAGAGCGCCGACACCGGGAGCGCGCGCCAGGGCGGGAGCCTGGGCACGGTGCGCCGCGGGCAGATGGTGGCCCCGTTCGACTCGGCGGTGTGGGCCCTGCCGCTGAACGAAGTCTCGGCGCCGGTGCTCACCGATTTCGGCTACCACCTGATCCAGGTGACCGAGCGCGGCGGCGACACCGCGGCGGTGCGCCACATCCTGCTGCCGATCGCGAAGAGCAGCACGGAGATCGAGACGATCGACGCGCGCAGCGACTCGCTGGGGCGGCTGGCCGAGACGCAGAGCCTGGAGCGCGCGGCGCGCAGCGTGGGCGCGGTGCTGCGCCAGGGGGTCACGGTGAGCGACGCGAGGGACCCGCGGGCGCGGTACATCCCCGGCGTGGGCGGGGGCATGGAGGCGCTGAACTGGGCGGCCAGCGAGGTGCGCCAGGCCGACGCGGGCGCGCATCCGGTGAGCGACGTGATGGAGGGCGAAGAGGCGCTCTACGTGGTGCGGCTGGAGAGCTACCTCCCCAAGGGCACCATGACGCTGGCCGAGGCCACCCCGGACATCCGCTCGCAGCTCATCCTGCGCAAGAAGCGGGAGCGGGCGCGCGCCGAGGGCGAGCGCATGGTGGCCGAGGTGCGGCGGGGGAGGACGCTGCAGCAGGTGGCGGCGGCGCGCGGGCTCACGGTGCAGCGGGCGGGGCCCTTCACCCGGCTGGAGCCCAACACCGTGCTTGGGCAGGCGTCGGCGGCGGTGGGCGCGGCCTTCGGCACGCCGTTGAACCAGGTGAGCGGGGTGGTGGAGACGAGCGGGAGGGAGACGAGCGGGGGGGAGACGAGTGGGGGGCTGTTCATCATCCGCCCCGTGGCGCGCACCGAGGCGAGCACGGCCGAGTTCGCGCGCGACCGGGAGCAGATCCGGCAGGCGCTCACCGGGCAGATGCGGCAGCAGGCGATGCAGCGCTGGCTGGCGAGCGCGCGCCGCGCCGCGGACATCAAGGACAACCGCGACAAGGTCTTCGGCCGCACCTGAGGGGGCCTTCGGGGGGCCTTCGGCCCGAGTCCGCAGAGAAAAAGAGAGACGCAGAGGACTCACCGGAGCCCTCTGCGTCTCTCTTTTCCTCTGCGTTCTCGGGGCGCAGCCCCCTACAGCCAGGTGCGGGCGGCGAGGGCGACGACCAGGACGCCGAGCACGCTCAGGAAGTCCAGGCGGATCACCAGCGGGCCCAGGGTGAAGCCCACCGCCACCAGGTCGATCACCAGCGGCCCGAACGCCGCCGCCACCGAGGTGGTGAAGAAGGTGCGCGCCGAGCTCTCGGGCATGAAGCGGATGGCGAGCTCCGACAGCAGCGCCCCCAGCAACAGGCCGATCAGCACCACCACCAGGAGCCGACCCATCCGCCGGCGTGTCGCGTTCACCATCTCCCCTCCCTGCCCCGTTAGATCTCCAGGTCCGTGCTGCGCGCCTTCGGCAAATGCGGTGCCGCTACCTGCGCCGCTCCACCGCGTACTCCACGCTGTCGTGCAGCGCCTCCAGCACCGGGCCCGCGGGAAGCCCCTCCAGCGCGTCGTGCGCGCGCTGCGCGCTCTCCAGCGCCTTCTCGCGCGCGTACTCCAGCCCGCCGCGCGCGGCGATCACCTCCACCAGCGCGTGGATGGCCTCGTCGCCCGGCTCGGGGTCGCGGAAGAAGGCGTCGACCCCGGCCCGCTCGGCGCGGGAGAGGCGCGGGAGCGCGTGGATCAGCGGGAGGGTGACCTTGTGCTCGCGCAGGTCCAGCCCGCTCGGCTTTCCCGTGACCGCGGGGTCGGCCGTGTAGTCCAGCAGGTCGTCGGCCACCTGGAAGGCGCGGCCGAGCTCGGTGCCGTAGCGCGCCAGCGCGTCGCGGTGGCCCGGCGCGCCGGTGAGCGCGCCCAGCTCGCAGGCGGCCGACATCAGCGAGGCCGTCTTGCTGTCGATCAGCCGGTTGTAGTCGGCCTCGCTGAAGGAGAGCGCGTCGTGGCTCACCAGCTGGCGCATCTCCCCCACCGTCATGGCGTTGGCCGCCGCGGCGATCACCCGGATGGGCTCCAGCTCGCCCAGCCGCGTGATCTCGGTGATGGAGCGCGAGTAGAGGTAGTCGCCCATGATGATGGCCACCTGGTGGCTCCACATGGCGTTCACCGTGGGCATCCCCCGGCGCAGCACCGAGTGGTCCACCGCGTCGTCGTGCACCAGGGTGGCCAGGTGCACCAGCTCGATGATGGCGGCCAGCGTCTCGGCGGCGCGGCTCTCCCGCCCCTCGAGCTGGTCGCAGAGGAGCACCAGCCCGGGGCGGAAGAGCTTGCCGCGGATCTTCATCAGGTAGTGGTTGACCTCGTCGACGGGCGCGAAGTCCGAGACCACGATGCGGCGGATCTCGTCCGTCACCGCGTCGAGGCGGCCGCGGACGGGCGCGTGGATGTCGGCGAGCCGGATGGGAGCGGTGCGCAGGGTCATGCCGTGTCGGGCGTAACCATCGGTGTCCAGTGTGGTTGGGCGGCCCGCAAGCTAACGGGCGCCCCGCGGCGTGTCAAAGCGGCGCGGCGCCGCTGGCGGCCCGCAGCGCCTCGATGCGGCGGGCGGTGTCGCGGAAGCCGATGTCGACCGAGAGCACGCGCTCGTAGTGCTCCATGGCCTCGCGGGGGCGGCCCAGCGCCTCCTCGGCGCGCGCCAGGTGGTAGAGCACCCCCACCAGGTCCACCTCCGACACCCCGGGAAGGCGCAGCGCCCGCTCCAGCACCCGCTCGGCCACGGCGTGCTGCGCCCGCTCCACGAAGCACTGCCCCAGCAGCTCCAGCGTGGCCAGCGGGTTGGCCCCGCCGCGCAGCGCCACCTGGAACTCGGCGATGGCCTCGTCGATCAGCCCCATCTCCTTGAAGGCCAGCCCCAGGTCGTAGTGGCTGGTGCTGTCCTCCACCTCGATGTTCTCGGCCACCTTCTGGCGGAAGTGCGCCAGCATGTCGGCGAAGTCCCTGTCCTCGTCGCCGCTGGGCTCGCGCTCCTCCACCACGAAGCGGGTGCTGGCCTCGCGCCCGTCGTCCTCGCCCAGCACCAGCGCCGCCAAGTCCACGTACTCGCTCGCCGCAGGCGGGGCGGGGCGCGCGGGCGAGGCGGGGGCCCGGGCGGCGGGCTTCGCCGCGGGGGCGGCGGCGGCCACGGCGGCCGACGCCTCCTGGTTGCCGGGGTCGAGCTCCAGCACGCGGCGGTACACGGCCTCGCCCTTGGCAATCTCGCCGGCCGCGGCGAAGTGGCGGCCCAGCGCCAGGTACGCCACCACCTGCTCCTCGCGGTCGCCGGAGCGGAAGGCGTACTCCACCCGCTTCTGCAGCAGCATCGGGTCGCCCGGGCGCAGGCGGATGAGCGCGGAGATGGGGTCCACCGCCTCGCGGTACATCCCCCGCTTCGCCAGCGTCCGGTGCACCTCGTCGAGCAGCCCGGGAACCTCGTGCCCCAGCCCGTGGTCGTGCAGCGAGGCGACCAGCGCCTCGCGCGCCGCCGCGTCTTCGGGAACGGCGGCCACCCGCTCGCGCAGCTCCTCCAGCCGGTCGCGCAGCGGCGGCGGGGCGGCCGGCGCCGCGGGGCGCGCGGGCGGGGCGTCGAAGTCGATCAGCGGGAGCGGCTCGGCCTCGTCGTCGCCCACGCCGGGGGCGAAGTCCACCCGCCCCTCGTCCAGCGACACCTCGCCGAAGCGCGACGGGTCCGGCGCCCCGCGCCCCGCGCGCGGCGGCCCGGGGGGCGCGTCGAAGTCGATGAAGGGGAGGTCGCCGGCGCCCCCGGCCTCGTCCTCCTCCGGCGGCGCGGCCGCGGCGTCGCCCAGGCTGGTGTGCTCCAGCCCCTCCAGCGGCGCCACGTCGAGCTGCACGTTGCCGAAGTCCGCCGGGTCGGAGCCGAAGACGTCGGGGGGCGCGCCGGCGCCGGGCGCGGGTGAGGCGCCGGGGGGCGGGGGATGGTACTCGCCGGTCTCCAGCGCCAGCTCCTCGGGGGCCGCGGCGCGCGGGGGGGCGAGCGGCTCGGTGGAGGCGTGGGGGTCGGCGGCCGCGATCTGCCGCCGCAGCTCGTCGGCGTGCGCCCCGTCGCCGTCGGCCAGCGCCAGCCCCAGGAGCATGCGGAGCTGCTCCACCCCCTCGTTCACCTTGCCGTGCGCCAGGAGCTGGTCGGCCAGCAGGCGGCGCACGTCGGCGGGGTCGGGGGCCAGGTCGGCGAACTCCTTCAGGGCGGCGAAGCTCGCGTCGAGCTTCCCCGCCTTGCGCATCCGCTCGGCGTATTCCAGGAAGTTGGTGCGCGCGTCGGCGAAGAAGCCCTTGGCGGCGCTGATCTGCCCCAGGCGCAGGTAGGTCTGCGCGCGGCCGGGGACCAGGCGCAGGATCTTGCGGCAGAGGGCGATGGCGTTGTTGTAGAGGCCGACGTCGACGTAGGCGTTCACCGCCGCCTCGTACGCCTGCACCGCGCGCTCGGTCTCGTTCACGCGCAGGTGCAGGTCGCCGATGCGGTTCCAGGTGCCGATGTCGACGTCGGCGCCCTCCTGCCCCTCCACCAGCTCCCGGTAGGCTTCGATGGCCTCGCGCCACTGTCCGCGCTGCTCGTAGGCGCGGGCCTGGTCCCTCAGCTTCGCCGGATTGGCCATGGACGGACGGGAAGGGTGCAGCAACCGCGAGCGCGCGCGATGCGAAAACGCCGGATTTCTCGACAGGAGGAGGAAGATAGCGACGGGCGGAAGCGGTTACAAGCAAAGGCCCGCCGCGCACGGAGACGGCATCTCCGCGTGATACCCGATCAGAGAAACGACCGTGCATTCGGAAGCACCAGCACAGACGGTCCTCACACGGAGTCAACGGAGTCAGCGGAGAACGACCCCGCTGACTCCGTTGACTCCGTGTGAGCCCGTTCTGTTGACTGGAATGCACATCCAGTCAGGTCGAGACGGTGTGAGGCGAGATGCCGTTCAGGACGGCGGATAGACGAAGTAGAGGGCGAGCGCCGCCGCCAGCGCGGCGGCGAAGGCCAGCCAGGGCCACAGCGCCGGCCCCGATCCGCCACTGCCGGGCTCCCGCGGCTCCGCCACCGTGCTCCCTAGAAACCGACGACGTTGATCACCGCCGCCACGGCGGCCACGACGGAGGCCATGGGACCCACGTAGTCGCGCAGCACGTTGGTGCGCCGCGACACGCGGATCTGGTCGCCCGAGTGCACCCGCATGGCCGCCACCGCCGGGTCGGGCGACTGCAGGTTCACCACCTGGTCGCGCCCGTCGCGCACCAGGTGCACGCGCTCCAGCCGCCCGTTCTCGGTGACCCCGCCGGCGGCCGCCACCGCCTGCCCCAGGGTGGTCTCGGGGGAGAGGCTGAAGAGGTTGGGAAGGCGCACCTCGCCGATGACCGCCACGCGGTAGAGGTAGTCGAAGACGAAGCTGGGGTCGCGCACGTAGCGGGTGAGCGCCTCGCGCAGCCGCTCGCGGATGACCGCGCGGGTGGCGCCCACCACGCGCACCTCGGAGAGGAGCGGGTGCTGCAGCGTGCCCTCGGCGCTCACCGGAAAGTCGCCCGAGAGCTCGGGCTGCCGGAATACCGCCAGGCGCACCAGGTCGCCCGGGCGGAGGTACGCCGAGTCGGCGGCCTGCGCGGCGGCGCGGGCGGGGTGCGCAAGGGCGAGGAGCGCGGCCAGGAAGAGGAGCAGTCGGCGCATGGGACCCGGGGAGAAGGTGCGCTCGGCATCAGGCGCGGGGCGCGCCGCGGGGGCGGCCCGCGGCGCAACCTAAGCCGGGCGCGGAGGGACGTAAAGGCCGATCCTTGTGCGAACCCGCCACAGGCGGCATATTCCCTGTTGCCGCAACGGCTTGCCCACCGCCGCCGGCCCACTCCCCTCCCCATCCACGCAGTTTTGGCCCTATCCGCCACGGACCGGACCCCCTTCATGCGACCCATCCGCACCGCGCTGTTCGCCGCGGCGCTGCCGCTCCTGCTGCAAACCGGAGCGCGCGCGCAGAGCACCCCCCCGCCCCACAAGCGCCTCGACGTGGTGACGCAGGGGATGACTCCCGCGCAGGTGCGGGCGGTGCTCGGAGACCCCGTGCGCGTGAGCCGCGACGGCGCGCTCACCTACCTGTACTTCGCCAACGGCTGCGCCGGCTGCGGCGGCGACGACTACGTGGTGGTGCGCGACTGCCGCGTGGTGGGCGCGCGCTTCAACAACCCCAACCGCTACGTGGTGCGCAGCGGCGGTCCGGCGGACACCACCCCGCCGCCCGCGGCCGAATGCGCGCTGGGCGCCCCGGAGCCCGCGCTCGCCGCGGCGCCCCCGCCCCCGCCCCCCCCGCCGCCGACGGACACCGTGCGGCACGTGCCGGAGCGGCCGAGGGACGTGAACCCCGGCGGCGCCCTTCCCGCCGAGCGCCGCGAGCTCGCGCCCCCCGCCGGCGCGCCCGCGCTGCCCCAGGAGGATGCGGCCACCTGGCGGCGGCGGCTCACGCTGCGCCGCCCCGCCACGAACGTGGTGTCGATCCCCGCGGCCAGCATCAGCTCGCCCACCGCCTTCGGGGCGGAGCGCGGGCAGGGGTTCGTGGGCTTCGCCTACCAGGCGCGCACCCGCTTCACCCACCTGAGCGACGGCGCGGCGGTGCTCGCCGGCGGCATCGGCGACCGGCAGCGCGCGGTGGCGCTGGAGCTGGCCCTCACCACCTACTCCACCCTGCACGGCGGCGGGCCCTTCGAGACCGGGGGCGTGAGCTTCAAGCTGCACCGCGCGGTGGGCGAGCACACGGGGGTGGCGGTGGGGTTCGAGAACGCACTGGACTGGGGCGGGAGCGACGCCGGCCGCAGCCCCTACGCGGTGGCCACGCACGTGGTGCAGTTCCGCCCCGACGCCGCGCACCCCTTCAGCGCGGTCACCGCCACGCTGGGGGTGGGCGCGGGGCGCTTCCGCTCCGAGGACGACGTGGTGGCGGACCGCGAGGCCGTGAACGTCTTCGGGGCGCTGGGGGTGCAGGTGGTGGAGCAGCTCTCGGTGGCGGCGGACTGGAACGGGCAGGACCTCTTCGCCGGCGTGTCGGTGTCGCCCTCGCGGCGCATCCCCTTCGTGCTGAACGCGGGGCTGGCCGACCTCACCGGCAGCGCGGGCGACGGCACGCGCTTCATCCTCTCGGCGGGGCTCGGCTTCCGCTGGCTCCCCCCCTTCTTCTGATGCGGACGGTACCGATCATGACCCGCGCGACCCTCGCGGCGCTCGCCGCCCTGGCCTCGCTGGCGCTGGCCGCCCCGGCCGGGGCGCAGACCGGCAATCAGTCGGACGTCAGCGGCCCGTACTCCAACGGGCCCTTCAACGCCGGGCTCCGGCTCGAGAACGAGCTGTTCAGCCATGCCGGGAACGAGGTGGTGTTCCGCACCGCCCGCACCGGCTGCGCGCTGCGCGGCGCCGAGCAGGCCTACCGCGACAGCGTTGCGCCGCTGCCGCACACCCCCGCCGAGCAGCGGGTGCTCGACCTGCTGGCGGTGACGGCCGGCACCCCGCCCACGGACGCGGTGGCGGCGGCGCTCGCGCGGGGCGCCGACCCGGCCTCGCCGCTGGGGCAGGCGGCGCGCCGGCTGGCCGACGCGCTCACCGGGCTGATGCAGAACCGCGGCGGGTGCGGCGACAGCCGCGACGACTACCCCGAGGCGCCGCAGTGGGAAGAGGCGCTGAAGGCCTACAACGACTACGTGCGGGGCGCGCCCGACGGCGCGCTCTCGCCGCCGGCGCCCGAGCTGGTGGCGATCCACGACGCGCTGCAGAGCGTGGTCACGCGCGCGCTGCGCAACCCCAACGCGCGCTGAGCCGGGCGTGGAGATCTCCCGCGACACGGTGCTGGTGGCCGCGCGCGACCAGGTGAGCGCGGAGCTGGAGGGCGAGGCGGTGATCCTGGGCCTGGCCGACGGGGTGTACTACGGGCTGGACGGGGTGGGCGCGCTGGTGTGGGAGCGGCTGAAGGAGCCCCGCAGCGTGGCCGAGCTGGTGGGCGCGGTGACCGCCGCCTTCGACGTGGACGCGGAGACGGCCGAGCGCGACCTGCTGGCGCTGCTCCGCGAGCTGGCCGAACGCGGGCTGGTGGAGGTCGCCTCCGCCGCCGGCACCTGACCCGCGGGCGGTGAGCGGGATCGCGGGGATCGTTCCGCCGGCCGGCGCGCCGGTGGATGCCGAGCTGATGGCGAGGATGGGGGCGTGCCTCGCCCCGCGCGGACCGGACGGCTCCGGGGCGCGCCTGCTGGAGGGGTGCGGGCTGGCCCACGCGCTCCTGTCCACGGGCGAAGAGGACGCCCCGCCCGCACAGCCGCTCTCGCTGGACGGGCGCGCGTGGATCGCCGCCGACGCGCGCATCGACGGCCGCGACGAGCTGGCGCGCGCCCTCCGCGGCGCCGGCGAGGAGGTCCGCGCCGACGCGCCCGCCGCCGAGCTGTTGCTGCGCGCCTGGCGCGCCTGGGGGGCGGAATGCGTGGGCCGGCTGGTGGGAGACTTCGCCTTCGCGCTCTGGGACGCGCCCCGCCGGAGGCTCTTCTGCGCGCGCGACGCACTGGGCGTGAAGCCGTTCTTCTTCGCCGCGCCCGCCGGGGCCTTCGTCTTCTCCAACTCGCTGGAGTGCGTGCTGCTGCACCCCGGTGTGGGTCGGGCGCTGGACGACGCGGCGGTGGCGGACTTCCTGGTGCACGGCTACCACCAGGACCTGGACCGCACCGTTCGCCGCGAGGTGCGGGCGCTCCCGCCGGGACACCTGCTGGAGGTGGAGGACGGGCGGGTGCGCGTGCGGCGCTGGTGGACGCCCCCGGTGGAGGAGCCGCTCCGCTACCGCCGCCCGCGCGACTACGCGGACCACTTCGTGGAGCTGCTGGGCGCGGCGGTGCGCGAGCGGACGCCCCGAGGCGGCGTCTCCATCTTCCTGAGCGGGGGGCGCGACTCGCCGGCGCTGGCGGCGATGGCGCGCGAGGCGGAGCGGAGCGGCGAGCGCCCCGGCCCGATCCACGGCTTCACCGCCGTGTACGAGCGGCTCTTCGCCGACGACGAGGGACGCTGGGCGGCGCTGGCCGGACGGGCGCTGGAGATCCCGATCACCTGGCTGCCGGTGGACGGCTATCGCGTGTTCGGGCGCTTCGAGGACCCGCTCCTGGCGCGTCCGGAGCCCACCGACTCGGTGCTGATGGCGATCGAGGTGGACCAGTGGGGACAGGCGGCGGCGCACGCGCGCGTGCTGCTGACCGGCTTCGGCGGCGACGCGGTGCTGCGCGAGACACGCTCGCGGCTGACGCGCCTGGCGCTCACCGGGCACCTGCTGCGGGCGGCGTTCGAGGGCGCGCAGTACGCCTGGCACCACCGCCGCGCCCCCCGCCCCGGCGTGCGCACCTGGCTGCGCACGCGGGGGACGGCGCCGATGGTGGGCGCCGCCGCCCTCCCCCCCTGGATCGCGGCGGAGTTCGCGCGGCGCGCGGGGGTGGCGGAGCGGCTGGCGGAGCAGAACGCGCGGCGCCCGCCGGCGCACCCCACCCGCCCCGAAGCGTACGAGCTGTTGGCGTCGCCACTCTGGCCCCACCTGTTCCTCTGGCAGGACCCGGGGGTCACGCGCATCCCGCTGGAGGTCCGCCACCCCTTCTTCGACCTGAGGCTCGTCCGCTTCCTGCTTTCGGTGCCCCCGGCGCAGTGGTACAATGACAAGGGGCTGCTGCGGATCGGCATGCGGGGGCGGCTTCCCGAGGCGCTGCTGCGGCGCCCCAAGACGCCGCTCGCGGGCGACCCGCTGGGCGCGCGCGCCGCGGCCGAGGGCGCGGCGTGGCTGGGCGGGCGGACGCTGGGCCCGGAGGTGGCGCCGTTCGTGGACGCAGAGCGCGTCCCGCGGTTCACAGGGGGGCGGATGGACGGCCCCGCGGACCCGCTCTGGCTCCACCTGCGGCCCCTGGCGCTCGCGCTCTGGCTGCGGCGGAACGGGGCGTGAGCACCTTCCGGCGCCACCAGTGTACCATCCCTTCGGCTCCAACTGCACTTCCATGCGAGGATCGACCCCGATGCAGACGCCCGCCCGCAAGGACTACCGCACCCCCGCGCTGAAGGTGTACGGCGACGTGCGCACGCTCACGCAGCTGAACGCCACCAACAACAACATGAACGACCCGGGGAACAGCTCCCAGACCAAGACGTGAGGAGCCGGAGCGACGCGGCGCCTTCCGCCGCGCGCTCCACGCCCCACGCGCGGCGCCTGAAGGGTGCCGCCGCTCCAACGCCGTCTCCGTTTTCGTTGCGCTACCTCCTCTACGGCCTCCAGGTCCAGACCGACCAGCCGCTCCCCGGGCTCCGCGCCGAACCCGGCGTGGGCCCCGCCGACGTGCGCGCGTGGATCGGCGCGCACCCGCCCGGGTGCGCGCCGTCCGCCGTCGCGGAGCCCTGGCACCTGGGCGACCGCCCGGCCACGGGGGGCGAGCCGGCCCTGGCGGCCTTCCGCGCCGCCGACGGGAGCTGGCTGCGCCTGCGCTACGCCGACGGCACCGAGTTCACGGTCGACCGCGCCGGCACGCGGGTGGGGTGCACCTGGCGGCCGGGCTCGACGCTCGAAGACACCTCCACCTACCTGCTGGGCCCCGTGTGCGGCCTGCTCCTGCGGCTGCGGGGGCTCACCTGCCTGCACGCCGGCGCCCTCGCGGCGCACGGCGCGGCCTGGCTCCTCTGCGGACCCGGCGGCGCGGGGAAGTCGACCACCACGGCGGCGCTGGCCGCGCGCGGGCACGCGGTGCTCGCCGACGACGCGGCCGTGCTGGACGAGTCGCCGGCGGGGGTGACGGTGCGCCCCGCCTACCCACACCTGAGGCTCTGGCCCGACGCGGTCCGCGCCCTCTTCGGCGCCGGCGCACAGCTCCCCGCGCTCACGCCGAACTGGGAGAAGCGCTCCCTGGACCTGGGGGAGCGCGACGGCGCCTTCCACCCCCACCCGCTCCCGGTGCGCGCGGTCTACCTGATCGGCCCGCGCGAGAGCGCCGGCGCGCCGCGGCTGGCGCCGGCGGCCGCCGCCGACGCCGTGCTGGCGCTGGCGGCCAACAGCTACCTGGCGTGGCTCCCGGAGCTGGCCGCACAGGGGCGCGACCTGGGCCGCTACGCGCGCCTGGTGCGCGAGGCGGCGGTGGTGCGGGTGGTGCCCCACGCCGACGCGCGGCGCCTGCCGGGGCTGTGCGCGCTGCTCGAGGCGGACTTCGCGGCGCGCGCCGCCGGGAGGGACGGGTGATCGACAGCTACAGCACCGCGGCGTACGGGCGCATGCTGGCCGACGCGACCCGGGTGGAGGCCTACGCGGCGGCGCTCGCGCGGGTGGTGCGCCCCGGCGCGGTGGTGCTGGACCTGGGGACGGGAACGGGGATCTTCGCGCTGCTGGCGGTGCGCCTCGGCGCGCGCCGGGTGTACGCGGTGGACCCCACCGACGCCATCCGCACCGCGCGCGAGGTGGCGCGGGAGAACGGGGTGGCCGGCCGCATCGAGTTCATCCAGGACGACTCCACCCGCATCACCCTTCCCGAGCGCGCCGACGTGCTGGTCTCGGACCTGCGCGGCGTGCTCCCGCCCTTCCAGGAGATCGCCGCCACGCTGCGCGATGCGCGCGAGCGGCTGCTGGCCCCCGGCGGTGTGCTGGTGCCCCGCGCCGACGCGCTCCTGGCCGCGCCGGTCGAGGCCGCGCAGGCGTGGGAGGCGGCGGCCGGGCCGGCCACGGTGCTCGGGTTCGACTTCGCGGCGGCGCGGCGGACGGCCTTCAACGAGTGGCGGCGCGGCGTCTTCGACCCCTCCCAGCTCCTGGCCGGGGCCGCGGAGTGGGCGCGGATGGACTACGCCGCCCTGGAGGACCCCGACGTCCGCGGCGGCGCGGAGTGGCGGGCGGCGCGCGCGGGAACGGCGCACGGGCTGGCGGTCTGGTTCCGGGCCGAGCTGGCGGAGGGCGTGGCGTTCGACTCGGGGCCGGGGAGCGCCACCATCTACCAGACCGCCTTCTTCCCCTTTCCCGAGCCGGTGCGGCTCGCCGCGGGAGACCCGGTGCGCGCCACCCTGGAGGCGCGGCTGGTGGGCGGCGACTACCTGTGGCGGTGGGACACCGCCGCGGAGCCCGCGGGCGCGCCGCCCGCCGTCTTCCGGCAGTCGACGTTCCTCTCCACCCTCCCCTCGCCCGAGCGGCTGCGGCGGCACGCGGACGCGTTCGTGCCGCGGCTGAGCGGCGACGGCCGGATCGCGGCGTTCGTCCTCTCGCGCATGGACGGCGGCGCCACCGCGGGCCAGATCGCGCGCGAGGTGATGGAGCGCTTCCCCGGACGCTTCGGCCACTGGGAGGCCGCGGTGTCGCACGTGGGGCAGCTCTCCGAACGGTACTCCGCGTGAGCGCCGCCGCCGCGGCCCGCACCCGACCGCCCGCCCCCCCCGCCGCCGAGCACGCGCTGCTCCTGGCCTGCGCGCGCCTCACCCTCTCGCCCGGCGAGGCGGCGCGGGTGCGGAAGATGGCGGCCTCCGCCGACTGGCCCGCGGTGCTCGCGCTGGCGCGGCGACACCGGATGATCCCCTTTCTCCACCGCCACCTGAAGGACGTCCCGCTCCCCCCCGGCGCCGCCCGGGAGCTGCGCGCGCTGCAGCGCGAGGAGGTGCACCGCGGGCTGAGGATGGCGGCCGACCTGCGCCGCCTGCTCTGCGCGCTCGCCCGCGAGGGCGTCGAGGCGCTGGCGTACAAGGGCCCCGCGCTCGCCGTGCAGGCGTACGGGGAGTTGGGGATGCGCTCCTTCCTGGACCTCGACCTCCTGGTGCGTCCTCACGACGTGCCGCGGGCGATGGCGGTGCTCTCCGCGGAGGGGTACACGCCCGGGCTGGCCCTCTCACCGGCGCAGGAGCGGTGGTTCCGGCGGATGGACGGCGACTACCCGATGGTCCACCGCGGCACGGGGCTGCTGCTGGAGCTGCACGCGCGCGTGTCGTCGGAGCGCTTCTGCATGCCCATCTCCACCGATGCGCTGCTGCGCCGCTCGGCGACGGTGCGCGTGGGCGGCGGCGAGGTGCGCACGCTGGGCGACGACGACCTGCTGCTCGTCCTCGCCGTGCACGGCGCCAAGCACCGCTGGAAGCGGCTGGAGTGGGTGGCCGCCCTGGCCGAGCTCCTTCGCGCCGGCCGCGGCGACGTGCATGCCGCCCTCCGCCTCGCGTCCGGCGTCCACGCGCGGCGGACGCTGCTGCTGGGGCTCTCGCTCGCCCGCCGGCTCCTCGACGCGCCGCTGGCCGACGAGGTGGTCCGCGAGATCGGTGCGGACGCGGGGCTCGCCGCGCTGGCCGCCGAGGCCGAGGCGCGGCTCTTCGGCGAGGAGCCGGAGGGCGGCGAGGAAACGGCCGCCAACCTCCGCTTCAACCTGCGCGCGCGCGATCGCGTGGCGGACCGGGCGCGGTACGCCGCGCGCTGGCTCTTCGCGCCGACGCCCGAGGACTGGCGCTGGGCCCATCTCCCCGACGCGCTCTTCCCGCTCTACCGCCTGCTGCGGCCGGTGCGGCTGCTGCTGCGCCACGGACGGGGAGGCGGACGATGAGCGAGGTGGAGAGGGAGCACGTGCCGCCGGGAACGCTGCGCGGCTTCGTCGCCGAGATCTGGCGGCTGATGCCGCGCAGGATCGTGTGGGCGGTGGTGCTCGGCGTGGCCGTGTCGCTCACCGAGGCGGCGGGGGTGCTGGCGCTGGTGCCGCTGCTGGGGATCGTGGGCCTCCCCGTTCCCGCGGGGGCGGCGGGGCGGCTGGGGACGGTGGTGCAGGAGGCCTTCGCCGCGGTGGGGATGCGCCCCTCCCTCCCCGCCGTGCTGGGGCTGTTCGTGGGGGTGATGACGCTGCAGGCGCTGGTGATCCGCACCCAGACGATGGCGGCGTGGGCGGTGGAGATGGAGGTGGACCTGCACTTCCGCCGCCGCCTCTACGCGGCGATCGCCGGGGCGCGCTGGCTCCACTTCACCCGCATCCGCTCGTCGGACCTGCTGCAGGCGCTCACCGGCGAGGTGGACCGCTGCGGCCGCGCCGCCTCGTACATGCTCGGCATCGCCACCTACGGGCTGACCGCGCTCGCGTACCTGGCGCTGGCGCTGCGCGTCTCCACCACCGCGTCGCTGGTGGCGGCCGCCTGCGGCGGGGTGCTGATGCTGGTCACGCGCCGCTACTCGCGCTCGCTGCGCGCCACGGGCGAGGGGCTGAGCAAGGCCAACGCCGAGATGACGGGCGCGGCCAACGAGCACCTGCAGAGCATGAAGGTGGTGAAGAGCTACGGGGCCGAGGAGCGCAACGTGGCGCTCTTCGGCGCCGCCGCGGACCACGCGGCGGCGGTGTACCTGCGCGCGGCCAGGCTCTCCACCGAGTCGCGCGCTCTCTTCACCGCCGGGTCGGTGGTGCTGCTGAGCCTGGTCACCTGGGTCTCGGTGGCCGTCCTCCACCTCCCGGGCACGGTCACCCTCCTGCTGGCCTTCATCTTCTTCCGCCTGGTGCCGCGGCTGCAGAACCTGCAGCAGATCCACCAGATGATGGTGCACGACCTGCCGGCGTACGAGAACATCACCCGCCGCATCGCCGCGCTGGAGGCGGAGCGCGAGCGGCTGGCCCCCGGCGCGGCGGCGCACGCGCTCGCCGAGGAGGTCCGCTTCGAGAGCGTCTCCTTCGTCTACCCCGGGCTGGAGCGCGCCGCGGTGGACGGCGTGACGCTGCACATCCCCGCGCGGCGCACCACGGCGGTGGTGGGCCCCTCGGGGTCGGGGAAGTCGACGCTGGCGGACCTGGTGATGGGGCTGGTGCGGCCCACGGCGGGGCGCGTGGTGGTGGACGGGCGCGAGCTGGACGAGGCGTGGCTGCGCGGGTGGCGCGAGGGAATCGGCTACGTGGCGCAGGACACCGTGCTCTTCCACGACAGCGTGCGCGAGAACCTGCGCT
This sequence comes from Longimicrobiaceae bacterium, assembly GCA_045803205.1. Classification (GTDB taxonomy): domain Bacteria; phylum Gemmatimonadota; class Gemmatimonadetes; order Longimicrobiales; family Longimicrobiaceae; genus Longimicrobium. Next base: position 4,207 of record JBJMPM010000180.1, on the reverse strand, counting down.
GGGCGCGCCCGGACGCGACCGACGAGGAGTTGTGGGAGGCGCTGCGCGCGTCGGCCGCCGAAGGCTTCGTGCAGGCGCTGCCGGAGGGGATCGCCACGGTGATCGGCGACCGCGGGGTGCGCCTTTCGGGCGGCGAGCGCCAGCGGCTGGCGCTGGCGCGGGCGCTGCTGCGGCGCCCCTCGCTGCTGATCCTGGACGAGGCCACCAGCGCGCTCGACACCGAGAACGAGCGGCGCATCCGCGACGCCATCTCGGCGCTGCACGGGCGCACCACCATCCTCGTCATCACCCACCGCCTCAGCAGCGTCCGCGACGCCGACACCATCCACGTGATGGAGGGCGGGCGGCTGATCGAGTCCGGAGACTTCGCCACGCTGCTGGCGAAGCCCCGGGGGCGGTTCCTGGCCCTGTGGCGGAGCCAGGAAACGGAATAGGGGGCCTTCGGCCCGAGAACGCAGAGGAAAAGAGAGACGCAGAGGGCCTTGCCGAAGCCCTCTGCGTCTCTCTGTTTCTCCGTGAACTCGGGGCGAAGCCCCCTATCTGTTCCTGAGCTGATCGCGCGCCTCCTCGCGCACCGCCTGGTCGGGATGGCGTAATCATTGAAGGGGATCACGCGAAGATCCGCGTCAGAGTGACCAGGAACACACAGCGAGACACGACATGAGCTCATTCACCCAGACAAAGCCGATCCCGTGGCCAGGCGGGCATGGCGAAGCTGCTGCGGTGGTCGCGCTCTCGCCCGCGGCGCTTGCTGATCGTTACGGCCTGCGGTTTTACGAGGAAAGTGACAACCTCGACTTCTACGATGCAGCGGCGGTCCGCCTGGACTCGGGGCGCAGGGTGGGATTGCTTCGGCACCACGGCAATCCTTCACCCGGCACCGAGTTGCACGTGGATGCCGGTGAGCGGCTGCTCGATGCGATCCGCGAGTTCCTGGACGCATTCGATCTCCACGCGAACGACCTCACGTGGGTCCGGAGCGAGGTGCCGCTCGACCATCTTCGCCTCGCGGAGGAGCCCACGGACAGGTAACGTCTCCACCAGGAAACTGATCGATCTCACGCAGAGACGCAGAGGCACGGAGGGAGCGCCGCGGCTTTCCCTCCGTGCCTCTCTGCGTCTGTGCGTGATGCTTATCGGTTCCTGAGCTGGTCGCGGGCCTCCTCGCGTACCTCCGGGTCGGGGTGGCGGGCGATGATCGAGTCGAGCGCGGCGCGGCCGGTGCCGCCCTGGAGGTGGCCGAGCGTCTCCGCGGCCTGGCGGCGCACCTCCAGCTTCGGGTGCCTCCAGGCGATGCGCTCCAGCGCGGGGAGCGCGTCGAGCGGGCGGAGGCCCTGCAGCGTCTCGGTCGCCTCGCGCTCCACCGGCAGGTCTCCGCCGAAGGCGAGCGCCTCCAGCTCCGCCGCGCTGGTGCCGGCTTCGGTGAGCGTCTCCACCGCCTCGCGGCGCACGTCTGCGTCGGGCGACTCGCGGATCAGGCGGCGCAGCTCGCGGCGCGCCCCCTCCATCTCCAGCTGTCCCAGCGTCTCGGTGGCCTCCAGGCGCATCCGCGAGTCCGCATCGCCCGTCAGTTCCACCAGCCGGCGGAGGGTGGCGTCGCCCGGATGGCGCCCCAGCGCCTCGGCCGCGACGGCCCGCACCTCGACCGAGGGATCGTCCGAAATCCGCGCGAAGAGGAGCGGCAGCACCCGCGCGCTCTCGCCGTGCGTGCCGATGGCCTCCACCAGCCCGCGCCGCATCGCCTCGTCGCGCTCGCGGCCGGCACGCGCCTCCAGCCACGCCAGGCTCTCCGCCCCCGTCGCGCTCCCCAGCCAGTAGACCGGCGCGCCGCCGAAGTCCAGCCCCACGCTCCCCAGACGCGTGGTGATGCGATCCGTGCGCCCCGATGCGTCGACGTGGAAGAGCACCACCGCCTCGCCCTCTCGCGCGCCGAGCACGCGGGTGACCGGCGTGCGCCGCAGGTCGGCGAAGTCCATCCCCCGCGTGTCGTGCATGGTGGCGCCGCCGCGGTTGGGGACGGCCGGCATCGCCCAGCCGAACCAGGCGCGGCGGCCGTGCGCCTGCGCCATCGCCCACGCCACCCGCTCCACCAGCGGCCGCGACGGGTCGGGATGGCGGACGATGCGGCCCTCCTGCCGCCCGGGCAACGTGGCGAGCGACGGGAGCCGGGGCGCGGACGGCCGGGGCGACGCCGCGGCGGCGGTGGCCGGCACGGCGCCGGGGGCGAGCGCCGCGACGGGCGCCAGCAGGAGGAGCGCGGCGGCCACGCGCCACGCGGGACGCACGGGCGCGGCGGGGTGGAGCTGCGCCACCAGCCGCTCGATGCGGCGGGAGAGCACGGAGCCGCCCTCCGCCATCGCCAGCACGCCCGGAGGCACCGGGTCGGCGCCCTTGAGCCACCCCGCGACCTCCACCAGGCAGCGCGCCAGCCCCAGCGGCGAGCCCGTCTGCCGCACCGCCCAGTCGTCCGACAGGTACTCGGCGGACTCGCGCAGCCGCCGGCGCGCCAGCCGGTGCAGGGGCTGGAAGAAGAACACCGCCTCTGCGATCCCCGCTGCCAGGTACCAGAGCGGGTCGCGGCGCGCCACGTGGGCCAGCTCGTGCGCCAGCGCGGCGCGGCGCTCCTCGGCCGGCAGCTCGCGGAAGCGCTCCGGAACGCAGATCTCGCCCATCCCCAGCGCCAGCGGCGTGGGGCAGCGGGCGCTCTCCGTGAGCCGCGGCACGCGCGCCACCCCGGCCGCGCGGCAGAGCGCCGCCAGCACGCCGCCGAGCTCCGGATCCACGACCGGCGTCCTCGCGCCCAGCATCCGGTGCAGCGACGCCTGGCGCACGCCCAGCCGCGCGAGCAGCAGCAGCGCCCCGAGCGCCCACGCCGCGAGCAGCGTGCTCCGCCAGTCGGCGGAGGGCCACGCCACCGCCGCCGCCGAAACTGGCGCCGCGGCGGAAGACTGCGTCCCGCGCGCCGTCGCCGGAGCGCTCGCGGAACCCTGCGCGGCGGGCGCGGCCGCGTTCACCGCCGCCGGCAGCGCGTCCGCAGCCACCCCGCGCGCGGGCTCCGCGGAGGCGTGGACGGCGGAGGCGGGCGTCCATCCACCCGCCGCCGGGTTGTGGCCGAGGACGGCCTGCGCGCCGACCGTCAGCACGCCGCCGACCAGCGCGGCGCGCCAGAGGGTGTCGCGCCAAGCGTGGTCGCGCAGGCGCAGGGTGACCAGCGCCGCGGCGCCGAGCAGGAGCGTGCTGTGGATGGCGTACGCGAGCAGCCACGCGGCCGCGCGCTCGGCGATCGGGCTCATTCGGCGCCTCCCTTCAGCTCGGCCTCGCGCGCGGCGACCACGGCCTTGATGCGCTCCAGGTCCTCGGCCTCGACGTCCTTGGCGGTGAGCAGGTGGCTCACCATGGTCGCCACGTCGCCCTCGAAGAGCCGCCCGGCCAGGGAGGTGAACTCCGCCACCACCGAGCGCCGCACCTGCGCCTCGTCCACCAGCGCGTGGAAGAGGTGGATGCGCCCCTCCACGCGCCGGGCGACGAGCCCGCGCTTCTCCATCCGCGAGAGGAGGGTGGCCACGGTGGACTGGGCCACGCGGCGCTCGTCCAGCAGCGCCTCGTGCAGGTCCTGCACGCCGCATTCGCCCTGGTCCCACAGGACCTTCATGATGGCGAGCTGCAACTCCGTCAGCGCGTATGTCATCGGGGAAACCGTTCCGGGAAGAGGTGCCGGTCCGCTGATCTACATTTGCATTATACATCTGTGTTTTACAATTGCGCAAGACAGCCCCTGAGCGCCTCTCGGTAACTGCTGAGAAACCTCGTCCTCCGAGACGTCATCCTGAGGCCGGCCACGCTGAGACTTCGCTCACACGATCCCTTGCAGGCCGAAGGATCTATAGCCTGTGTAAGCACTTGGCGGAGGACACGCGATCGAGTCGCAGCCGGCTGATCACGTCTCACACCGGCTCACGTGCTTCCTCGGTTATAGATCCTTCGGCCTGCACGGTTTCCCACGGACGACAGACGAGGCGTGACCGGCCTCAGAGGGTGTTGCTGAACCCGTGCTTCGTACACCCCTGGGTGTCATCCTGAGGCCCGGCCACGTGGAATCAGCGTTCACTCCGATGGCGGCAGGGCCGTGAGGATCTGATCGCGGCCACGCCGGAGCCGGTTGCGGAAGCTCGCACGGAAGCCACGGCCGCACGTTCCCTCGTCGATG
>JBJMPM010000107.1:0-5721 GCA_045803205.1 Longimicrobiaceae bacterium | reverse complement strand
TGCCACGGGGATGTTGTAGACGGCGCTCCCCGGCTCCAGCCGGTCGATGAACCAGAGCCGCTCCTGCGCGAAGGAGAGCGGCAGCGCCCCCGTGCGCTCCACCGGCACCACCGGCGGCAGCGCGGGCGCCCCCGCGCGCCGGATCTCCTCCACCCGCCCGGCCAGCTCCGCCACCGTGGGTCCCTCGAAGAGCGCCCGCAGCGGCACCTCCACCCCGAACACCAGCCGCACCCGCGAGATCACGCGCGCGGCCAGCAGCGAGTGCCCGCCCAGCTCGAAGAAGCTCTCCGCCACCCCCACCCGCTCCAAGCGCAGCGTCTCCGCCCAGATCTCCGCCAGCACCTCCTCCACCGGCGTGCGCGGCGCCACGTAGCGCCCCTCCGCCGAGGCGAAGTCCGGCGCCGGCAGCGCCTTCCGGTCCAGCTTGCCGCTCGGGGTCAGCGGAAGCCGCTCCAGCGGGACGAACGCCGCCGGCACCATGTACTCCGGAAGCTCCCGGCGCAGGTGCTCGCGCAGGACTCCCGCCTCCACGTCGCCCACCACGTACGCCACCAGCCGCTTCTCCCCGGGCACCTCCTCGCGGGCCACGACCACGCAGTCGGCGACTCCCTCGCTCCGCCGCAGCGTGCCCTCGATCTCGCCCAGCTCGATGCGGAAGCCGCGCACCTTGACCTGCTCGTCCAGGCGGCCCAGGTACTCCAGCGTGCCGTCCCCACGCCACCTCGCCCGGTCGCCCGTCCGGTACAGCCGCCCGCCCGCCTCGCCTCCGAACGCGTCCGGGACGAAGCGCTCCGCCGTCAGCGCCGCCCGGCCCAGGTACCCGCGCGCCACCCCCGCGCCGCCCACGTACAGCTCGCCCGGCACGCCGGCCGGCACCGGCTCTCCCCACGCATCCAGCACGTACACGCGCGCATTCGCCACCGGCCGGCCGATCGGCGGCGCCTCCGCCGCGCCCGGCACGCACGCGTGCGCCGTGGTGTAGATGGTCGTCTCCGTCGGCCCGTACATGTTCACCAGCCGCCGCCCGCGCGACCACCGCGCCGCCGTCTCCGCGGAACAGCGCTCCCCGCCCGTGCTGATCGTGCGCAGCGCCGGGAAGTCTGCCTCCGGCAGGCTGTCCAGCAGCGCGGGGGTGCTCACCCACACCCCGATCTCCCGCTCCCGCAGCAGCGCGGCCAGCCGCTCCGCGGACAGCACCACCTCGCGCTCGGCCACGTGCAGCGCCGCCCCGGAGAGCAGCGCCACGAACACCTCCAGCAGCGAAGCGTCGAAGCTCATGGACGCCGTCTGGAGCACGGCGCCCCCCGGCGCGGCCCCGAAGGTCCGCACCGCGCGCGGCAGCAGGTTGGCCGCGTTCGCGTGCGTGACCACCACCCCCTTGGGACGGCCGGTCGAGCCGGAGGTGTAGATGACGTACGCCGCGTTCTCCGGTGCGACCGCCGCCCGCGGCGCCACGTCCGGCTCCGCCGCAATCATCGCCGCGTCCGCGTCCACCCGCACAATCCGCACGCCCTCCGCCGGGAGCAGGCCGCGCAGCGAGGCCTGCGTCACCAGGACGCGCGCGCCGGAGTCGGCCAGCATGTACGCCAGCCGCTCAGCGGGATAGTCGGGGTCCAGGGGGAGGTACGCGGCGCCCGCCTTGAGCACGGCCAGCATCGCCACCACCATCTCGGGGCCGCGCTCCAGGCAGATGCCCACGCGGACCTCCGGCCCGGCCCCCAGCCCCGCGAGGCGGCGTGCCAGCCGGTTGGCGCACGCGTCCAGCTCGCGGTAGCCGAGCGCGTCCTCCCCGGAGACCACGGCCAGGGCCTCCGGCGTGCGCGCGGCCTGCTCCGCGAACAGCTCGTGGAGGCACTTCCGCGGGATCTCGGCGGCCGTGGCGTTCCACTCCTCCACGACCTGCCGACGCTCCGCCTCGTTCAGCAGCGTCACCCGCGAGATGCGCGCGTCCGGATCGGCGGCCGCCTGCTCCACCAGGCGCGTGAAGTGGCCCACGAGCCGCCGCATGGTCGCGGCCTCCCACAGGTCCGTGCTGTAGGTCAGCCCCCCGCGCAGCCCGTCTGAGCCCGCCGCCAGCCCCAGCGACAGGTCGAGCTTGGCGAACCCGAGCTCCGCGCCGAGTCCCTGCATGCTCAGCCCCGCGAGCCCGCCGCCGGTGTCCTGGGCGTTGTCCAGCGTGAACCCCACCTGGAAGAGCGGCGAGTGGCTCAAGCTGCGCTCCGGCTGCAGCTCGGCCACCAGCTTCTCGAAGGGAAGCTCCTGGTGCTCGTACGCCCCCAGCGTCACCTCGCGCACCCGCCCCAGCAGCTCACGGAAGCTCGGGTCTCCGGACACGTCGGTGCGCAGCACCAGCGTGTTGACGAAGAAGCCGATCAGCCCCTCCACCTCGCCCCGCCCGCGCCCCGCGATGGGGCTGCCCACGACGACGTCCTCGCTCCCGCTGTACTTCGACAGCAGCGCCTGGAAGGCGGAGAGCACCACCATGTACAGCGTCGCCCCCTCGCTCCGACCCAGCCGCTGGAGCCGCTCCAGCAGCTCCGGCGGGAGCTGGACGCGTTCGTTCGCGCCCCGGAACGTCTGCACGGCCGGGCGGGGATGGTCCGTGGGCAGCTCCAGCAGCGCGGGTGCGTCCGCGAGCCGCTCCCGCCAGTACGCCAGCTCCCCCTCCAGCACCTCGCCCTGCAGGTGCTCGCGCTGCCAGGCGGCGTAGTCGGCGTACTGCACCCCCAGCTCCGGCAGCGGCGATTCCCGCCCCTCGCGGTACGCCTGGTACAGCGCCGACAGCTCCCGGAAGAGCACCCCCATGCTCCACCCGTCGCTGACGATGTGATGCATGGTGAGCAGCAGCACGTGCTCCTCGTCGGAGAGGCGCACCAGCGCCGCCCGGAAGAGCGGTCCCGCCGAGAGGTCGAACGCCCGCCGCGCCTCCTCGCCGGCGCGCCGCCCGAGCGCCGCCTCGCCATCCGCCGCGCCGAGCGCCGACAGGTCCTCGACCGCCAGCGCGAACCCGCCGAAGGGAGCGATCACCTGCACCGGCGAGCCGTCCACCTCGCCGAAGGTGGTGCGCAGCGCCTCGTGACGCCGGACGATCTCGCCCAGCGCGCGCTCCAGCGCCGCCTCGTCCAGCGCACCCCCCAGGCGCCATGCCGCGGGGAGGTTGTAGACGGCGCTCCCCGGCTCCAGCCGGTCGATGAACCAGAGCCGCTCCTGCGCGAACGACAGCGGCAGCCGGCCCTCCCGGGCGGCGGGCTCGATCGGCGGAAGCTCCGACGGGTCCCGCACCAGGCCGCGGGCCAGCGCCATCTTCAGGAGCTCCCGGCGCTGGGCCGGTGTCAGTTCGGTGAGTGTCGCCACGGAGCTCATGACCTGGAGACGCCTGTGGATCGGGTGTGTGGAACGCGCACGGATCCCCTCGCGCCCCGCGAAGCGGCCGGACGAGGGAAGACGTCGATGCCGCGGGTGGATTCCGCGCGGCTGGGGCGGCCGCGGGGCTGCAGCAGCCGCCCCAGCCGTGCGATGCCGTCGTGGATCTCGTCCGGGGTGGTGCGCGAAAAGTTCAGCCGCAGGGCGTCGCCGCCCCGCTCGCCGCCGCGCGCGCAGAAGGCGCAGCCGGGAACGAAGGCCACGCCGGCCTCCTCGACCGCGCGGCGCAGCAGCACCGTGGTGTCGGTCCCCGGCGTCTGCACCCAGACGAACAGCCCGGCGCGCGGGCAGCTCCACCGCGCGTCGGCGGGAAAGTGGGCGGCCAGCGCGGCCAGCATGGCGTCGCGGCGGGCGGTGTACGCCTCGCGCAGCCGCGCCAGGTGCGCGCCGATGTCCTCGCGGTCCAGGAACGCGGCCAGGGTGCGCTGCGCGAACGAGCTCACGTCCAGGTCGCTTCCCTGCTTCAGGATGGAGAGCCGCCGCACCAGCTCCGGGGGCGCCACCACCCACCCCGACCGCAGCGCCGGCGCAATGATCTTGCTGAACGAGCCCACGTACAGCGTCCACCGGGGCTCCAGGGCCCGCACGGCGGCGGGGGGCTCGCCGTCGTAGCCCAGCAGGCCGTAGGCGTCGTCCTCGATCACCGGCACGCCGTAGCGCGCGGCCAGCTCCGCCAGCCGCCGCCGGTTCGCGGCCGGCATGCTGGTGCCCAGCGGGTTGTGCCCCTCGGGAATGGCGTAGACCAGCGCGGGGCGCTCGCCACCGGCCAGCAGGGCCTCCAGCGCGTCCAGGTCCATCCCCGTCTCCAGGCTGGACGGAACGGTCAGCACGCGGGGCTGCAGGGGGCGCAGGGCGTTCAGCATCCCGTCGTACGCCATCTCCTCCACGACCACCGTGCCGCCGGGGGTCAGCAGCAGCTGGCCCAGCAGGCTCATGGCGTGCTGCGCCCCGGAGGTCAGGAACACCTCCGCCTCGGTGCACTCCACCCCGCGGCGCGCCATCAGCTCCACCACGTGCGCGCGCAGGCGGCCCACGGGCAGCCCGTACTGCAGCGCGTCGGGCTCGCGCAGCACCTGCTGCGCGGCGCGAGCGTACGCCCGCATGGGAAACAGCTCCGCCGCGGGCATCCCCAGCGCGAACGAGAGCAGCCCCGGCCGCGAGAGCAGCGCGTGGATCTCGCGCAGGGACGACTGCTTGAGGTCCCGCGTCCAGGCGGCCAGCGGGATCTCCACCGCGACGGTGGCAGTTGGCGAGGTCACGGGCGGTCCTTTCGCAACGGATGGAGATGCGCGGGTGCGGCGAAGGCGGTCACGCGCCCTCCGCGGCGCCCGGCGCCTGACCGCACAGCCTTTTACCTGGAGGATTGAAGTACGCGGTGTCCAAACGCTTCAGCACCGCGCAGAGGGTCGGGATCATCGCGTCACCGGAGCGAAAGCCGGGGGAAGGGAGTTCCGGCGGGCCGGACAGACCGAAGGCGCGGCTCACGTCGTGAACTGTAACGCGTCCCCGTTCCCGGCGGCGGACTCCTGGGACGAACCGCTACCGGATGCATTCCGGCGGCGGCCACGCCTGCCTGAACCGAAGTCACAAGATCATGCCAGCGGAGTGCGGCGAGCCCGTATACCTCGACGCGCCGGGGCCGCCTCATGCGTCACTCCGCCTGTTCATCTCGTACGGCGCTCAGCCACGCCGGCCGAGGCGCCTGATGGCTCGCGTCGAGGCCAGATCCGGAAAAGATTCGTCTCTGCGTGCGACGCTTTTATCAGGGCTTTGATTTCACAAAGTGAACGTACGGGTTCGGTGTGGTATCAGTCGTGTTCTTCCGGCAGGACGTTCCGGCTTGCGGCCGCGCGACCGATCTCACGCGACAGCGCGCGGCCGAGAGCTTCGACATTGGGTGCCTCCATCATGGACCGATGGGTTCCCGGCACCGGCGTCGCAGCGATCGACACCTCGTCCAGGAGAGTCTGCCAGCCGCGCCAGGGATCGACGCCGGCTTCGTCCCGCGCGAAGAACAGATGGACCGGAAGCGGAACCGGCCGAGGGCCGTACCCGCGCAGGCTGAGGAGAGACGTGCGCAAATGGTCCTGGACCTCCTGCGCTTCGTCCACCGTGAGGAGCAGCCCCTGCTCCCGCCCCATGCCGCCGCTCTCTGCCGCGTCTTCTCCGCGGAAGATCCGGAGCGGCAGGGATTCACCGTGCCCCGTGTCCCCGGCTCCGATGCCGGCGAACGACGGATGGTAGGTGTCGATCATCCCCAGGAACTCGACGGGCTGGTCCTGACCGATGAGCTGTGCG
>JBJMPM010000072.1:0-82896 GCA_045803205.1 Longimicrobiaceae bacterium | reverse complement strand
ATCTCCTCCCGCTTGGTGCCGCGGAGCAGACAGCCGACGTTGTCGCCCGCGCGCCCCTCGTCGAGGATCTTCCGGAACATCTCGACGCCGGTGACGACTGTCGTGGTCGTGTCCTTGATCCCGACGATCTCGACGTTGTCGCTGGTGTTGACCACACCCTGCTCGATTCGCCCGGTGGCGACGGTGCCGCGGCCGGTGATCGAGAAGACGTCCTCGACCGGCATCAGGAAGGGCTTGTCGAGGTCGCGCTCCGGCTCGGGGATGTACTCGTCGAGCGCGGCGGCCAGGTCGATGATCGACTGCTTGGCCTCCTCGTCGCCCTCGAGCGCCTTCAGCGCCGAGCCCTTGATGATCGGCACGTCGGCTCCCGGAAACTCGTACTCGGTGAGCAGGTCGCGGACCTCTTCCTCGACCAGCTCGAGCAGCTCCTCGTCGTCGACCATGTCGGTCTTGTTCAGGTAGACGACCACATAGGGGACGTTCACCTGGCGCGCCAGCAGGATGTGCTCGCGCGTCTGCGGCATCGGGCCGTCGGGCGCCGAGACCACCAGGATCGCGCCGTCCATCTGGGCGGCGCCGGTGATCATGTACTTGACGTAGTCCGCGTGACCCGGGCAGTCCACGTGCGCGTAGTGGCGCGCCTGCGTCTGGTACTCCACGTGCGCCGTGGCGATCGTGATCCCGCGCGCGCGCTCCTCCGGAGCCTTGTCGATGTTGTCGAAGCTCACGAAGTCGGCCAGCCCCTTGGCGGCCTGGATGCGCGTGATCGCCGCGGTCAGCGTGGTCTTCCCGTGGTCCACGTGCCCGATGGTGCCCACGTTCACGTGCGGCTTGTTTCGCTCGAACTTCGCCTTGGCCATGTTCCTTCTGAACCCCGGTCCGGAGTGTTTGAACGATCGCGGGGGCGCGCGGCCCGCCGGCTGCCCCGGGCATCGGCCCGGAAAGACGAGAGGAGACCCCGCCGGGTCATGCCGACCGGCAGAGTCTCGTGCGTCCGTTTCGCTTCCGGCGAAGGCTCTCCGGGCACGAGACGCGGCCCGTGCACGGTTTGCTCGTTCCGGCGGAAGGCAAGACGAGGAAGTTACGGAATTTCGCGGCGTGCGTCAACCCCCGCGTGCGCGCACCCGGCGAGGGCTCCGATGCCCGCCGGGTCGGCGTAAACAGCCGCGGCCCTGACCTCCATCGGCAGGGGGACGGCTGGCGGGTCGTATACACCGTTCGGGAGCGGAGGTGCGGCGGCTCGGCCGGGTATGGCGGGACGCCCGGGCAGAGCCGACCTCGTTGACACTCACCTTTAGCGACTTACTATTTGGACGGGGCCGCCTTCCAGGCCGGCCGCGGCGGTCCCCCGCGTCTTTCCATACCATCCCCCGAAAGGAACCCCCATGAAGAAGCTGACCTTGAAGCCCGAGGACCTGCGCGTGGAAAGCTTCGACACGGTCGCGCCGGCGCGGAGGGTCGGCACCGTGCACGGCGCCGCTGACACGTTCGTCGAGTCGTGCACCTGCGACTCGCTCGACGTGCCCTGCGACTCGATCGAGGTGTGCGACTCGGTCGACATGTGCCCGGACACATGGGGGTGCGGCGGCACGCAGTTCCCGTCGTGCCCGCACACCTGCGGCATCGTGGCGGCCTTTGGCTCGGGCGAGATCGACGCCGGGATGATCGCCGACCAGTCGTGGAACTGCCCCTGCATGTGACCGGCTGACGGCACGCGGAAACGGCGGAGACGCAGAGAGGCCGCCGCGCCTCCCTGGGTCTCCGCGGCTCCACGCTCCCCTGTGTCGCGCAGCTTGCGTCGAGTCCCGCGGAACCGCGTCTCACGCGGAGACGCGGAGGCACGGCGAGAGGCCGACGGACCTACGGCGGCGGGAGGAGGGAGGCGCGCATCAGGCGCTCCGCCCGGTCGGGGTGGGAGAGGAAATAGTTCCGACGGCCGCCTGGTCTTCTACTCGCTCGATGCGGGCGTCAGCATCGCTGTCGCTGAACGCTACCCGGTAAACGGCATCTGGAAACCGCGCTAGAACATCCAGCGCACCCCCCATCGCTGTTACAACAGAACGCAACGTGCTGATGCGGATGTCGCCACGCGACTCCATCCGGGAGACGCTTACCTGCCGAACGTCAAGACGTTCGGCTACGGCTTCCTGGGTGAGATTACGCGCGCGACGAAGTTCCCCGAGCCGCAGACTGGTTAGAACCTCCTCGGCTTCCGCAAGCACTTCGGGAGAGGCCTTCGCGCGAATCTCGCTCCACTTCTTTCCAGGCATCAGATGAGGTGCTCCCTTCTCAGCTCTTCCAGGTACTCATCGTTAGATCATCAGCAATCGGCACGTACTTCTCATACCACCGGTCATCGCCGGTTTTATCGCCACCCAGGAGCAAGATCGCCGTGCGGCGAGGATCGAAGGCGTACAGCACGCGGTACGGTCGCCCGCGATGCTGGATTCTCAACTCGCGCATGTGACTGTGGCGCGAGCTCTCCACGCTTGAAGTCTGTGGGAACCCGAGAGCGGTTCCTTTCAGTTCCAAGTAGTCCACTGCCGCAACGACATCGCGCCTCTCCGCATCCGAGAGACTATCGAACCACTCGTCGAATTCGTCCGTTCCTTCGACGTCTACCGGCATGGGCGAGTATAGCCGTAAAGGTGTATATCTGCAAGGCTATGTTTGTTCCGCGCCGGGGGCGAGAGGAGGCGAGGGGGGCCAATTCTTAACCATCAACGACAGCGTGCGCAACGGATTCATACCACATTCCGAGGACAGTTGAATTCCAGTCTCCTGCCTGAAGAACCTCACACGGAGTCAGCGGAGGAATCCGCGAGGAAGCCGGAAACCCTTGTAAAACCTAGATGTTCCGGAAGAGCCAACCGGATTCCAGAGGCCGAAATGCCCTACTTTGCCGCCGAACCATCCCACAACCTATCCCACCCACTGACGAGGTGAGCGCAGGTTTATCGGTGCTGGCGGGGGCCGAAGGACAACAGACAGTGTAGGACTAACCGCCCCTCCGGCCACTTCACCCGGCGGGGCGGCCACGGCGGGGGCGGACTGACAGACAGGTTTACGCGTCTCTTGCTGAGTGGGTGCGTTCTATGCTATTTTTGACTCCTTGGGGGCAGTCGCTTGGACCGTTGCTGCATATTCATCCTTTCTCTGGTTGGAGGTTTTTATGGAGGAAGCTGGTCGTCAGAGGGGATGCCTGATCGTTATCGGTTCAGGCATCAAGGCCATCAATCAGTTCACGCTTGAGGCCAGAGCTTACATTGAAGCTTCAGACAAGCTTTTGTATTGCGTCGCTGATCCGGCGACTGAAAGATGGCTAAAGAAGATTCACAATGACTGTGAAGATCTGTACGCATATTATGACGACAAGAAGCCGCGTCTGCAAACCTATGATGAGATGACGGGGCGCATCTTGGAATGCGTAAGAGCAGGCCGTCAAGTCTGTGTCGTTTTTTATGGCCATCCGGGTGTTTTCGTCTATTCTTCACATGTAGCGATCAAAAAGGCGCGTGAAGAAGGCTATGTCGCAGGGATGCTTCCAGGTATCTCCGCAGCTGATTGTCTGTTCGCAGATATCGGTATCGACCCCTCAACAAGTGGCTGTCAGTTCTTGGAAGCGACGGACTTTTTGCTTCGCGAGAGGAAGCTGGATGTGACCGGGCATGTAGTACTTTGGCAGATCGGATGCGTGGGGGATCGTGGGTTTGCTCGGAATGGATATGATGCCCGTAACTTGCCGGTGCTTGTTGAGGAGTTGGTGGCCTATTATGGTCAAGAACATAAGGTCACGCTTTACGAAGCCTCTCAATATGTGAATGTCCCGCCGCGTGTTGAGGAAATCGCTTTGGGAGACTTGGTGAATGCCCACGTTTCAGGCATCACAACCTTGTATATCCCCCCCGCTTCTACTGCTCCGACGAATATCGCAATGTTGGAGAGGTTGGGTTTATCTAAGAACCCATACGAAATACCAGATGGGGGGCAAATTGCTGGCAAGTCACCAGCTTATGAGCCTGTATCCTCGGAAGGTTTCTTGGCTGAGCTTATCGAAAAGCTGTCGCTGGATGTTTCCCTTAACGAGCGCTTCTTGGAGGATCCGGTGGCCTTCTTAAACCAATTCGACCAACTGAGCCCGAAAGAAGCCCAGGCGATTGCAAGTCGACACCCCGGCTTCATTCGCATGACCATCAAGTCTGGAGGTCAATGATGCTGAGAGCAATAAAAGCGCTTGGTCAGTTTGGTTACCAGGTTGTGAAGGGTGTCGGCAAACAAATTGGCGAGGATACGATCCGTGACAATCCCTCACCGCTCAACTTGCGTTCCATGTTTGGTGGTGGTGACCCTCCCGTGACGACGACAGCCGATGGTCCCGTGACCACAGACGTGACCACAGACGTGACCACAGACGTGACCACAGACGTGACCACAGACGTGACGGACATAGACGTAATAGTCGTGACCCTTTGACAGCGAGAAGGAACGCGCGTCAGACAGTGCCAGTTCCAACCGGCTTGGGCCGCGGGTAGGGGGCGGGTACGGTGCGATTCTGATCAGAATCGCACCGCGCGCCTTCCCCTGCCAGGGACGCCGGCGCGGCGAGGACGACCCTGCGTCTCCGCGGCTCCACCCAACGATTGCGGGGCCCGCCGACTTCCCTGGGCGCCGCCCCGGAAAGACGAGAGGAGACCCCGGGTCGTTCCGACTTACGGCCGCGGGAGGAGGAAGGCGCGCATCAGGCGCTCGACCTGGTCCGGGTGGGAGAGGAAGATGAAGTGCTCGGCGCCGGGGATCACCTCCACCCGCAGGTTCGGCAGCGCCCGGGCGAACTGCTCGCGCGCGGCGCGGCGGGTGGGGAGGACGGCGTCCACGTAGACCTGCGCCAGCGTGCGCTCCGGGCGGCGCATCCGCGCGGACCACCGGAACTCCTGCTCCACCGTCGCGCGCTCGGCGAAGATGCCGAGCGCGGGCGCGGTGACCTTCGCCAGGTCGGGGCGGCCGGCGCCCGCGGCGAGCGCCTCGCGCACGAACAGGGGGGCGGCGGCGCGCACGGTGCCGCCGGCGTAGCGGTTGATGGCGCGCAGCTCCGCCTCGGGGAAGGAGAAGCCGAGCTCGCGGCGCTGGTACGCCATCATCCCCGCCGGGGTGAGGGTGTCGCGGCCGGTGAGCGGCGGCCCCCGGGGGCGGAAGGGACGCGCCCGGACCTGCGGGGGGCAGCCGGGGCAGCCGCTGTCCAAGTACACCAGCTTCTCCACCCGCTCCGGGTACGCCACCGCGAACCAGCTCACCTCCACTCCCCCGAAGGAGTGCCCCACCAGCACCGCCCGCGCGATCCCCAGCGAGTCGAGCACCGCCTTCACGTCCGCCGCCAGGGTGGGCCCGTCGTAGGGCCCGGGGTTGGGGACGTCGGAGGCGCCGAGGCCGCGGCGGGTGATGGCCAGCACGCGGAAGCGGTCGGTGAAGCGCGGGGCGAAGGTGTCGAACGAGTGCCCGGTGTTGTTGCCGCCGGCCAGGAAGACGAGCGCCGGCCCGGTGCCGCCCCAGTCCAGCACCTCCACCCGCACCCCCGGCGCGACCGCGATCCGGCTGGCCCGGTGCGCCGCCGGGTCGGTGAACGGCGCCGGCGCGACCGCGGGGCGCCCGCAGGCGGCGGCGAGGAGGAGGGTGACGGCGAGGACGGCGCGCGGCAGGGGCATCGGGAGTGGGGACAGGGTGGATGCGTTCCATGATGCGCGCGGCCGGCGCGCCGGTCCAGAGTTCCGAATCTCACGCAGAGGGCAAGGAGACGCGGTAGGAGAGTCCCGGGCGCCCTTGACGCAAATCGTTTCCAGACCCATTTAGGAAGGGTGAAGACGATGCCCACCCACCGGCGCGGCGCCCGTCCGGACGCCGCGAGCAGGAACCAGCCTTCGAGGAGAGCGTCATGAAGAAGCTGAGCCTGGACCTGGGAGAGCTGACCGTGGAGAGCTTCGAGACCTTCGTCGCGGAGAGCGACCGGGGGACCGTGCGCGCCAACGGGAGCTGCTACACCTGGAGCTGCACCGGCACCTGCGGCGCGCAGCCGGACACCACCTTCGACAAGGGAGCGTGGCTGGCCACGCGGACCAACTGTCCCCAGTGCTGCGTCTGACCAGGGCGCGGCCGCACACACCCATCCGGAAAGGCCCGAACCATGAAGACCACCACGCGCAAGCTCACGCTGGACCTGGACCAGCTCGCGGTCGAGAGCTTCGGCACCGAGAAGACGCCGGCGGCGCTCCGCGGCACCGTGCGGGGGCACGTCTGCAGCGACATGTGCACGTACAGCTGCGACCCCACCTGCGGCATCCTCCCCGCCTCGGCCGAGTCCGAGTGCAACGCGCTGCCTGCATCGAGGTTCTGCGGCGGCACGGGCGACATCAGCGGCTGCCAGCCCTGCTGCGTCTGAGGCTGGGCTAGAAAGATCGTCTCGCGCGGAGGCGCGGAGACACGGAGAGGACCCCTGGCCTCTCTCCGCGACTCCGCGTCTCCGCGTGAGACGCTTTGGGGTGACACGGCAACGATTGTCTTCGCGGGTCGGGGGTGAAATCTTCAGTCGGCCGACGTTCGCCATTCCTCCTTCCCCGCCCCTCCTGATGCGCGCTCTCGCCACCGACGCCGCCCACGCCCTCCGCTCGCTGCGGCGCGCCCCCGGCCACGCCGCCGGAACGGTGCTCACCCTCGCCTGCGGCTGTGGGGTGGCGCTGCCGCTGATCGCCGCCGCGCGCGCGGGGCTGGCGTGGCGCCCGGCGCTGGAGCAGCCGGCGTTCGGGCGCATCGAGGGCGGCGGCGCGGGGGGGTGGACGGAGGTGCTGCGCAGTCCGGTCGAGCTGCGGCTGGAGGGCGAGCGCGCGATGCTCTGGGTCCTGCTCGCGGCCGGCCTCCTGGTGCTCGCCGCCACCTGCGTGAACGCGGGGGCGCTGGTGCTCACCCGCGCCTCCGCGCGGCGGCACGAGCGCGCGCTGCGGGCGGCGCTCGGCGCGGGGCCGGCGCGGCTGCTGGCGCAGGGGTGGGCGGAGGGCGCGGTGCTCGCCGCGGCCGGGTGCGCCCTCGGGCTGGCGCTGGGGATGGCGGCGCTGCGCATCCTGCAGTCCACCTGGCCGGCGGCGCGCGCGCTGCTGGCGGACGCGCCCGATCGCGTCTCCGTCGCCCTCGCGCTCGGGCTCCCCGCGGCGGTGGTGCTGCTCTTCACCCTCGCCCCCGCGCGGCGCGCCGGCCGCGGCGACCTGCACGCACACCTCACCGTGGGCGAGCGCGCCACCCCCGGCCCGTACGACGCCTGGGTGCGGCGGGTGCTGGCGGTGGCGCAGTTCACCGCGTCGATGGGGCTGCTGGTGGGCGCCGGGGTGCTGGTGCGCGGCTCGGTTCCGGACGCGCGCGCCGCGGGACCCGGCTTCGACATCCACGACACGCTGACCCTGCGCGTGGATCCGCCGGCCGCCCTCCACGCGCGCCCCGCGGAGCGCGCGCGGGCGCTGGACGCCGCCCTGGCCGCGGTGCGGGCCCTTCCCGGGGTGCGCGCGGCGGCGCTCGGCAGCCCCGACGCCTGGCTCAACCTGGGGCCGGTGGACGACGTCACCACCTTCTGCCGCGAGTGCCACCTGGGGCCGATCTTCACGCCCGTGCTGCACGGGGCGACGCGCAACCTGGCGGTGAGCGCCGGCTGGTTCTCCACCCTCCGCGCGCCGCTGCTGCAGGGCCGGGAGATCGCGCCCGGCGACGTGGGCGCGCGCGTGGTGGTGGTCAACCGGGCCTTCGCCTACCTGCTCTTCCCGGGAGGCGAGCCGCTGGGGAAGCGCATCGCGCTCCTCCCCCACGGCCCGCGCTACACGGTGGTCGGCGTGGTGGGCGACCTCTCCCCGCGCGGCACCGGCACCCCGATGGCGCCGGAGCCGGCCCTCTACCTCCCCGCCCGCCGCCATCCCCCGCGGACCGCCGGGCTGGCCGTCCGCGCGGCCGGCGGAGACCCGCGCGCGCTGGCGCCCGCGGTGGAGGCGGCGGTGCGCGCCGTGATGCCGGGCGCGCGGCTCTCGGAGGTGATGACGATGGAGGAGCGGCTGGCGGCCTACGACGCGCCGCTGCGCTGGTTCGCGGCGGTGCTGGCGGCGGTCGCGGCGGCCGCGCTGCTGCTCAGCTCGGCCGGGGTCTACGCGGTGGTGGCGTACGGGGTGGCGCGGCGGACACGGGAGATCGGGGTGCGGATGGCGCTGGGCGCGCTGGCCCGCCAGGTGGTGCGCCACGTGGTCGGCGGGGGGCTGCGGCTGGCGCGGACGGGGACGATCCTGGGCGCGCTGATGGGCTTCGGCGTGGCGCAGACGCTCTCGATGCGCTTCCGCGGCATCCCGCTCTTCGACGCGCCGACCTGGCTGGTGGTGCCGATGGCGCTCGCCGCCGTCACCCTGGCGGCGAGCTGGATCCCGGCGCGCCGCGCGGCCCGGGTGGACCCGATGGTGGCGCTGCGGAGCGACTAGCCTCCACGTCGCGCGCGTGGCTGGCGGAGAGGTACGCCCACACCACGCACAGCAGCCAGACGGGGGCGATGCCGATCCCCACCGTGAAGAGCCCCAGCACGACCAGCAGAAAGAGCATGAAGAGGCCGGCGCCGACCGACGTGTACATCAGCCCCAGCGGGCCGAGGAAGAGCGCCAGCAGCACCGCCGTGCGCACGTCCCTGGGCTGGCGCGGCGGGAGCGGGTGATCGGTCGGAAAGTCGGGGACGGCCATGGCCTGACGCCCTCGCAAATCACATGCGATCCATTTCACGTTGTTGCTCTCCGCGCCTCCGCGTCTCTGCGTGAGGCGCTTTTCCTGCAGTAGCCGCGCGGCAAAATGGAGACGGACCCCGAAGCCGAGGCCGGAGGCGCGCGCATGAGTCCATACACCGAGAGCCACGAGACCGGGCACCGCCCCGGGAAGCGGCCGATGCTGGCGGGCGTCGAGGTCCGCGAGGAGGACCTGGAGCCGCAGAAGGGGCTCGACGTCACCAGCACGGTGGTGCACGTCTCCGCCGGGGTGATCCTGGTGCTGGCGCTGGGGCAGTTCGCCGCCTGGTGGCTGGACCGGCCCCCCGGCGGCGCGGGGCTGGGGCTGCTGATCGGCGACACCATCCGCCTGGTGGTGCTCTCGGCGCTGCTCTGGGCCGCGGGCGACGTGATCAAGCTGATGATCAAGACGCACTACGACATCCGTGCCGCGCGCATCCTCCTCACCCGGCAGACGCACATGATGCGCAGCATGGGCGTGGCCAGCGGCGAGCTTCCCCCGGTCCAGGAGCCGGTCGGCGCCCGCCGCGCCGAGGACGAGGCGCGCGCCGCGGGCGGGTCGTAGTAGGCGGGCGGACCGGCGGCCCAGGGATGCGGAGATGCGATCCAGCGGCCCTTCTCCGGCGCGGCACGGGCCCTCGCGCGGGCTCCGCGCCGGCGTGTGCGCGGCGTTCGGCGTCGTCGTGCTGCTGGGCGCGCCGCCCTCCACCACCCAGTCCAACCCCTTCCAGGGGAAGCGGCTCTGGGTGGACCCCAACTCCCCCGCGCGCCGCCAGGCCGACGCCTGGGCCCGCTCCCGCCCGCGCGACGCCGCGCTGCTGCGCCTGATCGCCGAGCAGCCGCAGGCGATCTGGATGGGCGACTGGCTGCGCGACGTGCGCTCGGAGGTGGATGCGCGCGTGACCACCATCAACCGCGCCGGCGCGCTCCCCGTCTTCGTCGTCTACAACATCCCCCACCGCGACTGCGGCCTGTACTCGGCCGGCGGCGCGCGCGGCGGCGACGACTACCGCCGCTGGATCCTGGGCTTCGCGCGGGGGCTCGGGAACCGCCCCGCGGTGGTGATCCTGGAGCCCGACGCGCTCCCCTCGCTGGATTGCCTCCCCGCGCGCTTCCAGGACGAGCGCTACGTGCTGCTGCGCGAGGCGGTGCAGGTGCTGAAGGGCGCCGGCGCGGCGGTGTACGTCGACGCGGGGAACGGCAACTGGAAGCAGCCGCCGGTGATGGCCGAGCGGCTGCGCCGGGCGGGGATCGAGCTGGCCGACGGGTTCAGCCTGAACGTCTCCAACTTCCACGGACTGCAGGTGAACCTCGGCTACGGCGAGCGGCTCTCGCGGCTGGTGGGCGGCAAGCACTTCGTGATCGACACCAGCCGCAACGGGCGCGGCGCGGCGGTCGAGCGGGAATGGTGCAACGCGCCCAACCAGGCGCTGGGGCGCGCGCCCACCACCCGCACCGGGCATCCCCTGGCCGACGCCTATCTGTGGGTCAAGACCCCCGGCCAGAGCGACGGCACCTGCAACGGCGGCCCGCGCGCCGGCCAGTGGTGGGCCGAGTACGCGCTGGAGCTGAGCCGTGCGGCGCAGGCCCTCGGCAGCCTCGCGCCGCGGTGACATCGCCACAGAGGAGCCTCACACGGAGTCAACGGAGTCAACAGAGTGCTGATCTGTTCTCCGTTGACTCCGTTGACTCCGTGTGAGCCCATGATCCAATCAGTCGAATCGGTATGACCCGGCATCTCGCGGCCCTGGCTCTTGCCGCGCTGGCGTTTCGCCCGGCGCCGGCGCCCGACCCGATCCTGTTCGTCCACGGATGGCAGGGGAGCGCGGCGGAGTGGCGGCCGATGATGGCGCGCTTCCGCAGGGACGGCTGGGGCGATCGGCAGCTCTTCGCCTGGAGCTTCGACGATCGCCGGTCGAACGCGGCCATCGCCGCGAGCATCTCCACCCGCGTCGACCAGATCCTCGCGGCGACCGGCGCCGCACGGGTCGACATCGTCGCGTATTCGATGGGGAGCCTGTCTACGCGGTACTACCTGAAGAACCTGGCGCGGCCGGGGCGGGTGGACGCCTGGGTCTCGCTCGGCGGGCCGAACCACGGGACGGAGGCCGCGCGGCTCTGCTTCTCCACCGCGTGCCGGGAGATGCGCCCGGGCTCGCCCTTCCTCGCCGCGCTGAACCGCGGCGACGAGACGCCCGGCGCCGCGCGCTACGCCACCTGGGGGTCGCCCTGCGACGAGGCGGTCCAGCCGGCCGGGACCACGGCGCTGGACGGGGCCGAGAACCACCAGACCCGCTGCCTCTCGCACCTCCAGCTCCTCGCCGACAGCGCCGTCTACCGCGAGGTGCGCGACTTCGTCTCGGGGCGCGTGATCCTGGTCGCGCGCTGAACCGCATCTCACGCAGAGACGCAGAGGCACGGAGGTGAGAACGCGGATCCCTCTACTGGCACATTGACGTAACTTCGCGATTGAAGTAACTTTGAAGGCAAATGGACTGGGGGATCCTGGTCGGCGCTGGGCTCTGGCGAAAGTCGGGGCCCTTCTGCTTTTCAGGCCCTACGCCCACCAATCGCCGCCGGTACTGCTGCCCAGAATCTTCTTTTCGATAATGTCGAAGGCGCGGTTCGGCTGCTCCGGCCGCAGAATCCGTAATCCGATCGGTCGCGCGACGAGATCCGCTATCTGCAGTCCAGTCGAGATCGACTTCTTGTCCGACATGATGATCTCGGCTGGCGTGCCCTGGCACGTCCCTGCCCCAGGTCCGGTCACCCTCCGGAACTCGAGCTCCAGTTCCATGTCCTCGCGCTTCCCACGGCACTCGAACACGAAGTGCGTCAGCTTCCGTTCCTGTCCATTCTCCCGCAGAAACGAGCACACCTTTTCGAGGCCGCGTCCCATCGCGAAGTGATATGGATTGGAGGGCATCGACTGCCAGTCCTCCAGGTGGCGTTTCCGAATCCCCACCACGACGACCGTGAACGGCACTGCTTCCACGAGCGCGCCCACCTCGGCCAGGAAGCGGTCGCACTCGGCAGGCTTGTTCAGGAAGGTGAACGGACCGCGCTTCTTCCGGATCTCAGACTCGTGCAGGACGACCTGGTCGTGGCCAAACCAGTCGAACTTCAGCCTCACGACCGCGGGGATCACCGCGTTCGCGTAGTCGCTCTTGCGGAAGCTGCAGAAGGCGAGGACAAAGACTGGATAGCTCGGATCGATCGTGGCGAGGCCGTGGTCGCCGCTCTCGTCGACGAAGACAATAGAAGTCGCCGTGCGGGATACTCATGTCGGCCGCTTACTCGTCGGGCGACGGAGCAGGACGGCCGGGTGGGGGCTTGAGGAGGGTGACCAGGGCCTCGCGCACGCCGTGGCCGGCCACGGCGGCGACCTCGAAGCGCACGTCGGCGTACTCCACCACGTCGCCCACGAGCGGCGGGCGGCCAAGGAGGTCGAGCACCAGGCCGCTCACGCTGTCGACCTCGTCGTGCTCCAGCACCACGCCCAGGAACTCGCCCACCTCCTCCACCCGCGCCGTGCCGGCCACCCGCGCCCGCCCCTGGTCGTCGCAGTACATCTCCGGGCGGCGGCCGGCGCTCTCCTCGATGTCGCCCACCACCTCCTCGAACAGGTCCTCGATGGTCACGATCCCCGCCGTGCCGCCGTGCTCGTCCATCACCACGGCGAGCTGGGTGCGCGCGGCGCGCAGCGCGGCCATCACCTCGTCGATCGTCGCCGTCTCGGGAACGAAGGGGACCTCGCGGGCATCGTGCTCGTGCACCGCGCGGCGGTTGCGCAGCCGCCGGAAGAGGTCCTTGATGTGCACCATCCCCAGGATGTGGTCCAGGTCCCCCCGGTAGATGGGGTAGCGGGTGTGCGGGTGCCGCCGCACCACCCGGACCACCTCGTCGAAGGGCATCCCCACCCGCAAGCCCGTCACCCGCACCCGCGGCACCATCACCTCCCCCGCGGTCAGGTGCGCGAAGTCCAGGAGCTCCTGCACCACCGCGGCGCTCTCGCGGCGCAGCATTCCCCCCGCCTGGCTCTCGCGCACGATGAAGCGCAGCTCCTCGGGGGTGCGCACGTGCTCGTGCGCGTGCCCGTGCCGGTCGACGCCGAAGAGGCGCAGCAGCTTGTCGCCGGCGAAGCTCAGGAAGGCGATCAGCGGGCGCGCCACCGCCTGCACCGCCAGCAGCACGGGGGTCACCAGCGTGGAGGTCTGCTCCGGGCGCTGCAGCGCGACCGACTTGGGGATCATCTCCCCGATCACGATGTGCAGGTAGGTGAGCGCCATCACCGCCAGCACGCTGGCGATGCCGTGCGCCGTCACGAAGCGCCACCGGCCCACCCCCAGCCCCTCCAGCCCCCCCGCGATCCACTCGGCCAGCAGGTGCTCGCCGTACATCCCCAGCAGCAGGCTGGCCACGCTGATCCCGAGCTGCGCGGTGGCGATGTAGCGGTCGCGCCGGCGCGGGTCGCGCAGGATGGCCACCACCATCCGCGCCAGCCGGTCGCCCTTCTGCGCGCGGCTCTCCATGGCGCTGCGGGGCACGCTCACGATGGCGAACTCGGCCGCCACGAAGAGCGCGTTCAGCAGCACCAGCCCCAGGATGATGAGCGAGGCGAAGAGCTTATCCATCGAGCTCCTCCTGCGCCTCGCGCTCCCGCGCCGACCTCCCCGGGGTGGCCACCAGCCAGGCCACGGCGTGGTTCAGCACGCTCTCCACCTCGAACCCCACCCCCTCGATCTCCACCGCCTCGCCCACGGCGGGCACGTGCCCCAGCTCCTCGGTCACCCGCCCGCCCAGGGTGTCGCTCTCGCCCTCCAGGTAGACGCCGATCCAGGGCACCGCCTCGTCCAGCCGCAGCCACCCGGGAAGGCGCACCCGGCCGTCGGGGAGGCGCTCGGGGCCCGGCTCGTCGCCCTTCAGCTCGTCGCCCACCTCGCCCATCACCTCGGTGAGCACGTCGTCGAGCGTCACCAGCCCGGAGACGCCGCCGAACTCGTCCAGGAGCACCGCCTGGTGCGCGTGCCCCTCGCGCATCCGCGCCAGGAGCTGGTCGGCGGTCACGCTCTCGGGCACCTGCAGGATGGGGCGCAGCAGCGGCTCGATGGAGGTCATGCGCCCGCTGAGCGCGCGCACGAAGAGGTCGCGGGTGTGCAGCACCCCGATCACGTCGTCCACGTCGCCGCGGTACACGGGGAGGCGCGTGTACGGGCTCTCCGCCACCATGCGCACCACCTCGTCGAGCGGGGTGGAGACCTCGACCGCGTGGATCTGGTTGCGCGGCACCATCAGGTGGCGCGCGCGCAGGATGCCGAGCTGCAGCGCGCGCCGGAGCCGCCGCTGCTCGTCGGGCTCCAGCAGCCCCCCCTCGCGGCTCTCCACGAAGAGCAGGTCGATCTCCTCGGGGCTGTGGATGTGGCGGCTGGCCGGCTCGGCGATGCCGAAGAGGCGCAGCACCACCACCGCGCTCCCGTTCAGGAAGTCCAGGAAGGGGCTGAACACCGTCAGCGACCACTTCATGGGGAGCACGGTGAAGAGCGCCACCTGGGTGGGGCGCGCCAGCGCCAGGTACTTGGGCACCAGCTCCGCGAGCACCATCTGCATCCCGGTGAGCACCAGCAGCACCGCCACCGTGGAGGCCGAGGCCGCCGCGCGCGCCGAGAGCCCGAAGAGCCCCTGCAGCGCCGGGACCAGCCCCACGGCGAGGGTGGCCTGCGCGAAGGCGCCCACCGCCAGCGAGGTGATGGTGATCCCCACCTGGCTGGCCGAGATGTAGCGGTCCAGCCGGCGCGGGTCCTCCAGCACGTGCAGGAGCCGCGCGGCCCGCGCGTTCCCCTGCTCGGCGCGCTGCCGCACGCGTGCGCGCCGCACCGAGACCGCCGAGAACTCGGCGGCCACGTACAGGGCGGAGGTGAGGAGGAGGAGAACGACGACCAGGAGCGGTCCGACCATCTCTCGCCGGATCGGGGGAAGGCGCGCGGACGCGAAGGGCACCCGCGCGGCACCCGCTCCCGCCGCGGGCCGCGCGCGGACGAAAGCGGGGGCGGACGGTGCGGAGCGGACGGGGTCCGCGGCGGCCGCGGTCCCCCGCTGCAACCGACGCACGACGCACGCCACGCGCTCCGTACCGGGACGGACGCTACCTCCCGCGCCCCCCCGCCGCAAGCGCCGAAAGCCCCCGGCGCCAGCATCCACGGGGCTCCGCGCGCCGCACTTGCCAAAGGGGGAGCGCGAATGCGCCGTACAGGTTACATTGTGGCACTTCGGTCAAACTGCTACACCCCCAGACCCTCTGAGACATCAAGGAGACGCGCTCGATGGAAGCCGATGACGCGCTCAGCGACCGCCTGCGCGACCGCATCCTGAACGCGCTGCACCTGGGGATGCTCCGGCCGGGGGACCGGCTCCCCAGCATCCGCACCCTCTGGCGCGAGATGGGGGTGGACCACCGGGTGGTGGCCCAGGCGTACCGCACCCTCGAGGCCGAGGGGCTGGTGGAGGTGCGCGGCCGCTCGGGGGTGTACCTGGCGCCGCAGGACCAGTTCGGCGGCGAGCTGCTGGCCGAGACGGCGCGCTGGCTGGCCGGCGTGCTGGTGGAAGCGTGGAAGCGCCGCCTGACCATCGCCGACGTCCCCGAGCTCATCCGGCGCTGCACGCAGACGCGGACGCTGCGCTGCGCCTGCGTGGAGAGCAACGAGGACCAGATGACGGCGTACACCGCCGAGCTGGCCGAGCAGTTCGGGCTGGACCCCTACCCGGTGCGCATCGCCCCCATCCCGCTCCCCCGCCCCGACCGCTCGGTGGAGTTCCACTGGGTGGAAGACGAGCTGCGCCGCTGCGACCTGGTGGTGACCACCAGCTACCACGCGCGGCTGGTGCGCAAGGCGGCCGAGAACGTGGGGATCCCCGCGGTGGTGCTCACCGTGAACCCCGACGTGGTGGAGACCATCCAGAAGCGGCTGCGCGAGGGGCCGCTCACCGTGGTGGCGGTGGAGCCCGCCTTCGGCGACCGGATGCGCGCCATGTACGCCGACGAGGCGCCCGACCGGGTGCGCGTGGTGCTGGCGGACGACCGCGCCGCCCTGGACGGGCTGGACCACGACGAGCCGGTGCTGCTCACCCGCGCGGCGCGGCAGGTGCTGGGCCCCGACGCCGAGCTCCCGCAGCTCCTCCCCCACTCCCCCACCTTCTCGCCGCACACCGCGCGCGAGCTGCTGGGGGTGATCATCCGCCTGAACCTGGAGGCCGCAGCCGCCAGCGAGCAGCACCCTGTGCTGCGCAGCAACGACCCGCACTCGCTCGACACCTGATCCGCGGGGGGGGCGGCGGCGATTGGCGCGGCCGGGAACGCCCGCGCTCCGATCGCGCCCCACCCTGTCCGCGCCCGCGGCCGCCGGTGCCGAAAGAGGCGCGGGAACCCGCCACGGCATTGCGTTTCCCCGGCGTGGACATTATTCTCCAACGTCGTGCAAACCTCCGGCGCCCTCCGCCGAGCAGTCCTTTTCTCCGCCACACCCGCAGACCATGAGCAACGCAAGCTCTCCGTGGCCGCAGCCCGGGCCGTCCGAGCGCCTTCCCTGGGAGGTGCCGAGCATCACCCCTCTGCCGCGCCTGACCGAGCTCACGCTCAGCACCGGCCCCGCGGTTCCCGGCGGTGGCGACATCGGCGGCGGCAGCACGGTCATCCCGTAAGCGCCGCGGACCACGCCTGCATTCTCGCGAGCCCCGCTCCGGCCACCGCCGGAGCGGGGCTCGCCGCGTCTCCCCTCCTCCCCGCCCGGCGGTGCCGGATGCGCCGCCGCGCGGCGCGCACGCCGCTTGCGCGTACGTCCGCCCAAGTATCAACATACCTTCGATCACCATGCTCCCCCGGGTGCGCCGCACGGCGCCCGGCGGGGAGGGGCGACCGTTCCCGGGCGATGAGCCGATACCGCTTCACCCTGTTCGTGGCCGGCGACACCGCGCGCTCGCAGCGGGCGTACGCCTCGCTGCAGCGCATCTGCCGCGAGCGCCTGGGCGAGGAGTTCACCATCGACCTGGTGGACGTGGTGAGCACGCCCGAGAAGGCGGAGGAGCACCGCGTGCTCACCACGCCCACGGTGGTGAAGGAGCACCCCGAGCCGCGCCGCCGGATCACCGGCGACCTCTCCGACGCCGCCCGCGTCATGGCCGCCCTGGGGCTGGAGCCCGGCTGGCCCGACCTCCTCCGGTCCGCGCAGCCATGACCGCCCCCGCCCGTCCGGTGGAGAAGCTCGCCACCGGCATCCCCGGCTTCGACCAGATCGCCGACGGCGGCCTCCCGCGCGAGCGGGCCACGCTGGTGGCCGGCACCGCCGGGAGCGCCAAGACGGTGTTCGCCACGCACTTCCTGGCCGCGGGGATCGAGCGCGGCGAGGCCGGCGTGTTCGTGACCTTCGAGGACTCGGTCGACGACATCCGCCGCAACGTGACCGGCTTCGGGTGGGACGTGGCGGAGTGGGAGGCCGGGGGGACGTGGAGCTTCGTCGACGCCACCCCCGACGCCGAGGACCCCACCACCGTGGTGGGCGAGTACGACCTGGGGGCGCTGCTCGCGCGGGTGGAGCACGCGGTGCGGCGCACCGGGGCCCGGCGGGTGTCGGTCGACTCGCTGAACGCGCTCTTCGTGCAGTACCGCGACCACGCCATGCTGCGCGGCGAGCTGCACCGGCTCACCACGCGGCTCAAGCGGATGGGGGTGACGCTCGTCTTCACCTCCGAGCGCACCGAGGAGTACGGCGAGGTCACGCGCTTCGGGGTGGAGGAGTTCGTGGCCGACAACGTGGTGATCCTGCGCAACCTGCTGGTGGACGAGCGCCGCCGCCGCACCATCGAGCTGCTCAAGCTGCGCGGGGCGCCCCACCAGCGCGGCGAGTTCCCCTTCACCATCACCCCCACCGGGATCATCGTCCTTCCCCTCTCGGGGATCACGCTCACGCAGAGCTCGTCGACCGTGCGCCTCTCCACGGGGAACGACGTGCTCGACGAGATGTGCGGGGGCGGCTTCTTCCGCGACTCCATCATCCTCCTCTCCGGCGCCACCGGCACGGGGAGACGCTGATGGTCACGCAGTTCATGGCCGCCGCGGCCCGGGCGGAGGAGCGCTGCCTCCTCTTCGCCTTCGAGGAGAGCCGCGACCAGCTCTTCCGCAACGCCGCGGCCTGGGGGTACGACTTCGCGGGGATGGAGCGGCAGGGGAGCCTGAAGGTGGTGAACACCTACCCCCACGCCATGGCGATGGAGGACCACCTGGTGATGATCCGCGACGCCATCGCGGAGTTCCGCCCCGACCGGGTGGCGGTCGACTCGCTCTCGGCGCTGGAGCGGGTGACCAGCGTGCGGAGCTTCCGCGAGTTCGTGATCGGGCTCACCTCCTTCCTCAAGCAGCTGGAGACGGCGGGGCTCTTCACCTCCACCACCCCGTCGCTGATGGGGGGGACGTCGGTCACGGAGAAGCACATCTCCACGCTGACCGACACCATCATCCTGCTGCGCTACGTGGAGAGCTACGGGCAGATGCGGCGGGGAATCACGTGCTGGGCGGCGCCCTCAGCCTGGAGAGCGCGCCCCGCCCGTCCCCCACCTTCGCTCTTCCTCCGAACGAATCGCGATGAACCCGAAACGAATGCTGGCGAGGCTGATCGCGGCCGCGTTCATCGGCATCATGCTGGCCGGTCCGGGCGCGGCCGTGTTCCCGTCGACGCTGCGCTGGGGCGCGTGGGCGGCCTGCCCCGAGGGAACGAGCGCCGCGCCGGAGCGCTTCCGCGCCTCCTACAGCCGGCCGGGAGAGTCGCAGGTGCGCCTGCTCTGCGCGGGCCCGGACGGACAGGCCGAGGACCACACGGGGATGGCGATCGTGGGGCTCTGGGCGATGTACACCGTCGGCCTCGCCGTCCTCTTCTCGCTGCTCGGGCTGCGCGCGGGCACGCGCTCCGGCACGACGGCCACCGTCCCCGCCGTGCGGGCCGCGGTGCCGCCGGAGGCGGAGACGAAGGCGCGGGCGCTGCTGGAGCACGGCCAGAAGATCCACGCCATCAAGGTGGTCCGCGACGCGACCGGGATGGGGCTCAAGGAAGCGAAGGAGTGGGTCGAGGCCCTCGCCCATCGCCAGCCCGCCTCCTCTGCTCCGGCCGCGCTGACGCCGTCGCAGGAGTCCCGCACTCGCGAGGAGCGGCTGGTGGAGCTCGAGCGCCTCTTCGACGCCAACCTCATCACCGCGGACGAGTACGAGGCGAAGAAGGCCGAGATCCTGGCCGAGCTGTAGACCAGTCGCGTCCGACTCATCATCGTAAAGGTTGCGGAGTGGACGGGGGCACGAGTACACTGCTCTCTGTCCACTCCGTTCACCTCATGTGGTTGGCATCTTGCGGCGAATGTCAGATTCGACATATAGTCCCACTACGCGGAAGGATGTCGTCTTCCTCGGTGGCAGGATCAAGAGCCCGCCGTTTTCACTTCAGGCGCGGCTCGAGGCGGGCCACCTGCTGGAGCGCCTGCAACGGGGCGAAGACCTTTCCCTCCCGCATTCACGGCCGCTGCCGTCGTTGGGACCTCGCTGCCATGAGTTGCGGGTGAACGACGAGAACGTCACCTGGAGAATCATCCACCGGGTCGATCCGGAGGCGATCCTGGTCGGGGACGTCTTCCCCAAGAAAACACGCACGATTCCGAAACGGATCCTGGAAGCGTGCAGGAGACGGTTCGCTCTCCACGACGAACGGATGCGCAAGGCGAGACGATGAGCATGGATCCCGAAAGGCGCCGTGAGCTCGAAAGCCATGGCTACGTCGTCACCACGGCGGCGGAATGGCTCGGCCTGTCGCAGGCGGAGAGCGATTACATTGCGATCGCGCTCGATCTGCGCCACCTGGTCCGCTTCGCCCGCGAGCGGGCCGGGCTCACGCAGTCGCAGGCGGCTCGCCGGCTGAAGTCCAGCCAGTCGCGCGTGTCGAAGATAGAGGCCGGCGACCCGTCGGTATCCCTGGATCTGCTCATCTCCAGCGCGCTCACGCTGGGTGCGACCCGGCAGGAGGTTGCCGCCGCCGTGGCCGGGTCGGAGTTGCAGCAGCCGGGGAGCGCACGATCGAACGAGGCGCCGGCAACTCGTCGCGAGCCCAAGCGGTCGCAAAGCACTCGATCCGCGAAGGCCGCCTAGCCTTCCACGCAGAGACGCAGAGCCGCGGAGAGAGCCTGGGCAGCGCCTCTCTCTGCGGCTCTGCGTCTCTGCGTGAGACAACTCATTCGAGGAAACGAAGATGGCGGTACGCGCACCGGACTTCAGGCCGGAGCTGGAGTGGATCAACACGGGCGGGCGGCAGCTCACGCTGGCCGACTTCCGCGGGCGCATCCTGGTGCTCGACTTCTGGACCTACGGCTGCATCAACTGCCAGCACATGATTCCCGAGCTGGCGGAGCTGGAGCGCCGCTTCCCCGACGTGCTCACCGTGGCCGGCGTGCACTCGGGGAAGTTCGTGAACGAGCGCATCAGCCGGAACATCGCCCGGGCCTGCGACCGGCTGGGGGTCCATCACCCGGTGCTCAACGACCGGCAGTTCCGCACCTGGCGCGAGTACGCGGTGAACGCCTGGCCCACCCTGGCCGTCATCTCCCCCGACGGCTACGTGCTGGGGATGCAGCCCGGCGAGGTCACCGCCGAGCAGCTCACCCCCGTGATCGAGCGCTTCGCCGGGGCGCTGCGGGCGGGCGGCAAGCTCACCGGCGCCCCCGCGATCCCCTTCGAGCCGCCGGCGATCGACCCCGCGCCGGGGGTGCTGCGCTTCCCCGCCAAGGTGCACGCGGCCGGCGACGGGCGCCTCTTCGTCGCGGACACCGGGCATCACCGGGTGCTGGAGGTGGAGCTCGCGGGCGACGGCGCCGGGGGCCGGATCGTCCGCGCCTTCGGCTCGGGGCGCGCGGGGTGGATGGACGGCGACGGGGAATCCGCCGCCTTCCGTGCGCCGCACGGGCTCGCTTCGGCGGAGGGCGTGCTCTACGTGGCCGACACGCTCAACCACCTGGTGCGCGCGATCGACCTCGCCTCGGGACGGGTGACGACCGTCGCCGGGGTGGGCGACCAGGCGCGGCGGCGCTACCCGGGCGGGCCCGCGCTGGAGACGCCGCTCAACTCGCCGTGGGACGTGCTCTGGAAGGACGGGCGGCTCTACGTGGCGATGGCGGGGCCGCATCAGCTCTGGCGGATCGACGTGGAGACGGGGGTGGCGGAGGTGTTCGCCGGGTCGGGGGCGGAGGAGCTGCACGACGCCGACCTGGCGATGGCGGCGCTCGCCCAGCCCAGCGCGCTCGCCACCGACGGCGCGCGCCTCTACTTCGCGGACGCGGAGTCGTCGGCGGTGCGCTACGCCGTGCCGGGGGCGGACGTGCGCACGCTGGTGGGGTCGGGGCTCTTCGACTTCGGCGACCGCGACGGCGTGGGCGAGGAGGCGCGGCTGGAGCACGCGCAGGGGATCGCCTGGTGGGCGGCGGAGAAGAAGGTGCTCGTCGCGGACACCTACAACCACCGGGTGAAGACCATCGACCCCTACACCCGCGAGGCGCGGTCCCTCGCCGGCGGCGGCGAGCCGGGGCTCGCGGACGGCGCGGCGGAGGAGGCGCGCTTCTGGGAGCCCGGCGGCATCGCGGCCACCCCGGATGGCACCCGCGCCTACGTGGCCGACACCAACAACCACGCGCTGCGGGTGATCGACCTCGCCACGCGCGGCGTGCGCACCGTCGCGCTCACGGGCGCGGCGGGGAGCGGCGACGTCAGCGGATGACGGGCGCCATGGAGATGCGGGAGCTGGGCGCCACCGGGCTGGTGGTGTCGCGGCTGGGGCTGGGGATGGCGGCGCTGGGGCGGCCCGGATACATGGTGCTCGGGCACGCGGAAGACATGGCCGGCGGCACCTCGGTCGACGCGATGCGCGCCCGCGCCCACGCCGTGCTCGACGCGGCGTGGGCGCTCGGCGTGCGCTACGTGGATGCGGCGCGCTCGTACGGGCGGGCGGAGGAGTTCGTGGCGTCGTGGCTCTCGGCGCGCGGCATCGCGCCGGGCGAGGTGGTGGTCGGCTCCAAGTGGGGGTACGCGTACACGGCCGGGTGGCGGGTGGACGCCGAGGTGCACGAGGTGAAGGAGCACACCGCCGCGCAGCTCGCCCGCCAGTCCGCCGAGTCGATCGGAATCCTCGGGGACCATCTCCGGCTCTACCAGATCCACTCGGCGACGCTGGAGACGGGGGTGCT
This sequence comes from Longimicrobiaceae bacterium, assembly GCA_045803205.1. Classification (GTDB taxonomy): domain Bacteria; phylum Gemmatimonadota; class Gemmatimonadetes; order Longimicrobiales; family Longimicrobiaceae; genus Longimicrobium. Next base: position 60,853 of record JBJMPM010000072.1, on the reverse strand, counting down.
GGAGAACGCCGGGGTGATCGCCGGACTCGCGCGGCTGAAGGGCGACGGGCTCCGCATCGGCCTCTCGCTCACCGGCCCGCGCCAGGCGGACACGCTGCGCCGCGCGATGGAGGTCACGGCCGACGGCGTGCCGCTCTTCGACGCGGTGCAGGCGACCTGGAACGTGCTGGAGCCCTCGGCGGGGGAGGCGCTGCGCGAGGCGCGGGCGGCGGGGATGGGGGTGATCGTGAAGGAGGCGCTGGCGAACGGCCGCCTCACCACCCGCAACACGTCCCCCGTCCATGCGGCGGAGCTGGCGGTGCTGCGGAGGGAGGCGGAGCGGCTGGGGACGTCGGTCGACGCGCTCGCGCTGGCCGCCGCGCTGGCGCAGCCGTGGGCCGACGTGGTGCTGAGCGGCGCGGCGACGCCCGAGCATCTCCGCTCGAACGCCGCCGCGCTGGACGTGCGAGTCGATGCCGAAGCCTTCGAGCGGCTCGGTGTGCTGGCGTGGGGGCCGGAGGCGTACTGGGACGAGCGCAGCCGCCTCCCCTGGACCTGACTTCTCTCTCCGCGTCTCCGCGTGAGACGTATCTGTTTTCAGTACTGCAGGATGGAGTACACGTCGCGCCCGGCGAGCACCGATCGTCCATCGAGGAAGGTGAGCTCGATCAGGAAGGCGATGGACGCCACCTCCGCGCCGAGCGCCTCGATCAGGGCCGCGCTGGCGCCCGCGGTGCCGCCGGTGGCGAGCAGGTCGTCGATCAGCAGCACGCGCTGGCCGGGCCGGACGGCATCGACGTGCACCTCCAGCGTGGCGGTGCCGTACTCCAGCGCGTACTCGCGGTGGATCTTCTCCGCCGGCAGCTTCCCGATCTTGCGGATGGGGACGAAGCCGACGCCCAGCTCGATGGCCAGCGGCGCCCCGAAGATGAAGCCGCGCGACTCGATCCCCGCCACCGCGTCGATCCCCGCGCCGCGGTAGCGGTCGGCGAAGTGCGCCACCACCTCGCGCAGGGCGTTCGCGTCGCCCAGCAGCGGCGTGACGTCGCGGAAGAGGATGCCTTCGACGGGGAAATCGGGAACCGCGCGGATGAGCGGCTTGAGGTGCTCCACGGACGGTCTCTCGAAAGCGGTGTGGACGGGAGTGGCGGGCCGACGGTCAGGCTTGCGAAGTCAGCAAACGGCAGGTCTCACGCAGAGACGCCGAGGGAACAGAGAGAACACCACTAGGCACTAGGCACTAGGCACTAGGCACTAGGCACTGGGCACTAGGCACTATCTCGCCAGCACCCCCGCGTACTTCTCCCAATCATCCAGCACCATCCCGGCGCCGCGGACCACGCAGGAGAGGGGCTCTTCATCGACGTGGATCTGCAGACCCGTCTCCTCGGCCAGGAGCTGGTCGAGGCCCTTGAGGAGGGCGCCGCCGCCGGTCATCACGATTCCCTCGTCGACGATGTCGGCGGAGAGCTCGGGGGGCGTGATCTCCAGCGCGCGGCGCACGGCGCTCACGATGGCCTGCACCGGCTCCTGGATCGCCTCGCGGATCTCCTCGCTGTACAGCCGCACCGTCTTGGGGATACCGCTCACCAGGTCGCGGCCGTTCACGTCCATCTCCCGCTCCTGCCCGGTGGGGTGCGCGGAGCCGATCTGGATCTTCACCCCCTCGGCCGTGGCCTCGCCGATCAGCAGGTTGTAGCTCTTGCGCACGAAGGCCATGATGGCCTCGTCGAACTCCCATCCCCCCACCCGGATCGACGCGTCGGCCACGATGCCGCTGAGCGCGATCACCCCGATCTCGGTGGTGCCGCCGCCGATGTTCACCACCATGCTCCCGCGCGGGGAGACCACCGGCAGCCCCACCCCGATGGCGGCGGCCATCGGCTCGGAGATCAGCCACACCTCCTTCGCCCCGGCCGCCATCACCCCGGCGCGCACCGCGCGCCGCTCCATCTCGGTGATCCCCGAGGGGACGCCGATCACCACCCGCGGCTTGATGCGGAAGAGGCGCTTGGGGAGCACCATCGACAGGTAGTGGCGCAGCATCAGCTCCGCCATGTCGACGTCGGCGATCACGCCGTCGCGCATGGGGCGCACGGCCTGGATGCCCTCGGGGGTGCGGCCCAGCATCCGCTTGGCCTCGAGGCCGATCGCCCGCACCCGGCCGGTGCGGCGATCCACGGCCACCACCGAGGGCTCGTTGAGCACGATCCCCTGGCCCTTCACCTGGATCAGCGTGTTGGCGGTGCCGAGGTCTACCGCGATATCGGGCACGGGTCGGTGATGCCTGGTTCGGTGCGGCGGGAAGCCCCGCGGACGTATGGAGATGGACGCTGGGAATGTAACGCGGCCCCGCCGAGCGGGACAGGCGCCGCCGATTGACCGCGCGGCGCGGCGGGTGTAGCGTTGCGGGGAGCAGACGTTCACCCATGCGGGAGCGGGGGATGTTCAACCACCAGGAGACCGACGGCATCCGCGTGAGCGCGGAGCCCTTTTATGTCGCCGACCAGTCCGACCCCGGCGAGGCGCGCTTCGTGTTCGCCTACCGGATGCGGATCGAGAACGTGGGCGAGGAGCCGGCGCAGCTCGTCTGGCGGCACTGGTACATCCACGACCCCGTCGGCGGGAACACGGAGGTGGAGGGCGAGGGCGTGGTGGGCGAGCAGCCGCTGATCGGCCCCGGCGACGTGCACGAGTACCAGAGCTTCTGCGTGCTCGAGGCGCCCGAGGGGAGCATGGAGGGCTTCTACGAGTTCCTCCGCCCCGACGGCTCCCGCTTCAACGCGCGGATCCCGCCGTTCGTGCTGCGGACGTATAGGGCGTAGTGCCTAGTGCCTAGTGCCTAGTGCCTAGTGCTGAAGGGTTTGCAGTGATTCTCATCCCCCGCCTCCCCCCGACTGACGTCATCCTGAGGCCGGCCACGCCAAACACTCGCCTGCACGATTCTCGACAGGCCGAAGGATCTATAACCGAGTCGGCACGTGAGTCGGCAAGGCGCACCGGCTCACGTGCTGATACGCATCGACATTGTCGCGCTCACCCGTCCTCGATCCGCACCATCTCCATCGTCCCCTCGTCCAGCAGGTAGAGCGCGTCGAGCAGCTTCCAGCGGAAGGTGCCCGGGCCGTCCGCGTCGCGCGCGGCGATCTCGCCCGCCACGCCGAGCGCGCCGAGCGCCGCCGCGGTGGCGACCAGCGGGTCCGCGTGCACCGCGGCGAAGGCGCCCACCAGCGCCGTGGCGGAGCAGCCGAGCGCGGTGACGCGCGTCATCAGCGGGTGGCCGTTGGAGATGGAGAGGGTGCGCGCGCCGTCGGTCACGTAGTCCACCGCGCCGGTGACGGCCACCACGCACCCGAGCTGCCGCGCCAGCGCCCGCGCCGACTCCACCGCGTCGGACGAGGTGTGCGCGCTGTCGACTCCGCGCGTGGCGTTCGCCGCCCCCGCCACCGCCAGGATCTCCGACGCGTTGCCGCGGATGATGGTGGGCCGCCGCTCCGCGAGCTCGCGCGCGGTGTCGGTGCGGTAGCGGGTGGCACCGGCACCCACGGGGTCGAGCACCCACGGCTTGCCGAGCGCGACGGCACGGTCGGCCGCGAGCCGCATCGCCTCGACCCACGGGGGCGAGAGGGTGCCGATGTTGATCACCAGCGCGTGCGCGATCCCCACGAACTCCTCCACCTCCTCCGCCGCGTGCACCATCGCGGGCGCGGCGCCGATGGCGAGGAGCGCGTTGGCGGTCACGTCCATCGACACGTAATTGGTGATGCTCTGCACCAGCGGCACGCGCTCGCGAAGGCGCTGCAGCGTGGCCCAGGTCTCAGCGCGGTAGTCCATTTCTCCCTGTTCCTCTGTGCTCTGTGACCCCGTATTCCGGGTTCCACTGTGCAAACCCATGGAATGTCATCCTGAGCGGCGCCGCTGCACCGGACCTTCGTCTGCTCCCGACTTTGGCGGCGCCCGAAGGATCTATCGCATGGGTCCGAGCGACAGCCGGCCTATCGCTCGGACCTCGAGTACAGATCCTTCGGTCGCCGCCGGAAGTCTCTGCAAGACGCCGGTTCAGCGCGGCGGCTCCCTCAGGATGACATTTCCGAGGGTTCGCGCGGAATGCACAATCGAGTTCGCAACTCGGTATGAGATGAGAGCAATCTGTTGACGAGGCAGCGTCCGCGACACTACTTCCCCGCACCATGGACTCCATCTCCCCTTTCGAGCACATCTCCGTCCTGGTGTCGATCATCCTGGGCCTGGGGATCACCCAGCTCCTGATGAGCGTGCACCGGCTGGTGCAGGCCCGCGGCCGCGTGAAGCCCTACTGGCTGTCGATCATGTGGGCGTCGGTGATCTTCGTGGCGCAGGTGGAGTGGTGGTGGGCGAGCTACGCCATGCGGGAGGAGACGATCTGGAACTTCTTCTACTTCCTCTTCGTGCTGCTGAGCCCGGTGACGCTCTACCTCGCCGCCGCCTTCGCGCTCCCGGAGGTCGAGAAGGGCGAGCGCTACGACCTGAAGGAGTACTACTACGCCACGCGCGGCTGGTTCTTCGCCTTCGTGGCGGCGGGTCCGGTGCTCGACGCGATCCGCCGCGGCATCCAGGCCGGCTCGTACACCGACTTCGGCGCGGCGAGCAACGCCATCTCCGCGGTCATGGTCGGCTCGCTGGCCGTGAGCCGCAACGAGCGCTACCACGCCGCGGTCTCCATCGCCGTGACGGCGCTCTTCCTCTCGTTCATCGTTTCCTCCGCGCTCCAGCTTCGATAACGGCAGTCTCTTCACCTTGGCGGCCGGCCCCACGGCCGGGGAGGAACCGTGGATGCGCAGAGAAGTCCTCGTCGCCGCAGCCATCGGCCTGCTCGCCCTGGCGGGTGAGGCAGCGGCCCAGATTACGGCCGTCGCGACGGCGCACGTGAATGTCCGGGCGCTGCCGGCGAAGGGAGCGGCCGTCCTTCGAGTGCTCGCTCCGGGCGACTCGGTCGAGCTCGTGGGCGACACGGCCGCGCGCGGCTACCGCCGGATCGCAGTGGCGGGGGACACCGGCTGGGCGTTCGCCCGTTTCCTCCGCATCTCGCTCGCCGGACGCGAGTTCCTGTCCGCCGCACGCACGGCGGCCGCGCTCCGGTCGCTGCCGCGCAACTCGCCGCTACGGGTTCCCCGGGGACGCGCGGAGACATTCCAGCAGTGCGCGCCCGAAGGGAGTGGAACGCGGAACGATCCCGAGCTGAACCTCCGCAAGAACCGCATCGACGCCGGGAGTTACATCGACGTCGAGCTCTCCGCCATCGCGATGACCCGGCCGACACCGCGCCGGGACCATGCGCGGAGGGGTGACCTGACGCCGCAGCAACGGGACTCGGTGGCGGTGTTCGAGGGCCTCCCCCTGCGGACCAGGGGGTTTCTCACCGTCGACCGCAGGCCGATCAGGGCCGTTCTGGGCGCGGAAGAGATGGCGGGAGAGTCGACGAACTGCGGGGAGGCGGGCGGGCTCGACTTCCACCTCTGGATGACGCCGAGCGGCGGACAGGATCGGTCGCACGCCGTGGTGGTCGAGATGACGCCGCGAGTGCGTGGGAGCCATCCCGGCTGGACGGTGGCACGGCTCCGGGAAGTCGCCCGGCGCGGGCTCCCGGTTCGCGTGAGCGGATGGCTGATGTTCGACCAGGAGCACGTGGGCCAACTCCACGAGGTCGTGCGTAGGAACGGGACGGTCCAGAACCAGACCCGCGCGACGCTCTGGGAGATCCACCCAGTGATGGAGCTCGAGGTGTGCGACGCGGCCACGCCCCAGGTCTGCACGCCCCTCGACGACTGGCGGCCCTGACCGGCCCGCCACGGAAGGGGTCGCCCGGACGCGGAAAAGCCCGCCGCACCAGGGGTGCGGCGGGCTGAACGCGAGTGGGCGGTGAGGGACTCGAACCCCCGACCCCCTGTGTGTAAGACAGGTGCTCTAACCAGCTGAGCTAACCGCCCGGGTGCCTCAGAGGATGATGGCCAGCGGGATCAGCACCGCGTAGCCGAGCACCAGCAGCAGCGGCGCGATGGTGTGCTCGGCATTGCCGAGGAGCACGTAGCCGGCGATGATCGCCACCAGCCCCGCTCCGAGCAGCGCCAGATTCTTCGGCGTGAACCTGAGCGAGCCCTCGGTGTCGGCCGGGGAGGAGGGGGGCGTGGCGCGCGAGGGCGCGGGAGTAGGCCTGGGCATGCGAAAAAGCTAGCCGTGGCGCTGGATAGCGTCAACCCCGCCCGCCGCAGGGAGATGCGGGGGCGGGGCCGAGCGTTTCCGTACCGCCATCCGTCACGCCGCCAGCCTCTCCGTGTGGATGGCGTGGACCGGCACCGTCCGCGGGAGCGCCGGCTCGCCCGCGGCGGCGCGCTGCATCACCGTCGCCAGCAGCGTGTACGCCTCCGTCCACGCCGCCTTCACCGCCGGGGTGAACGCGTCGCCGAGCCCCTCGCCCAGCGTCCAGAGGAGCGCGGCGGCCACGGTGGCGTAGTGCTCGTCGCGCACCCCGTAGCCGGCGTGGCGGCGGCCCAGTGCCTCGACCGCGGGAACGAGTTGGTCCAGCCGGTCCAGCCCGCGCACCACGACGGTGAGCATCTGCATCAGCTTCTTCTCCTGCTCCCTCATGTCGCCGCGGAACATGGGCCGCAGCGAAGGGTCCAGCTCGAACAGGCGGCCGTAGAACAGCGCCGCGGCGGTGTCCGCGATCGGCTCCACCAGGGCCCAGCTCTCCTGCACGAGCTTCTTGCTCTCGGGTGTCATCTCTATGACTCCAGTCAGGCGTTCGCGTCCGGAACCGTCCCCGCCGGACCACGGAGGCGGCGCACACGCGCCGCGCACGACGAGCCGCCGATCCCCGCGCGGCATCGACGATGCCTGAAGCAACCGCCAGACCGTCGATCACCACCGCTGTAAGATGAATTGCCGCAACGCACTGGGGCCGGGAGAAAATCGCAGGCGGAGCCGAGGAGAGGCGTGCGAGGTACAATTTGGAAGACTTTCGGACAAATATGTCCCGCCCTGCCACGCCGGGCCCTCGCAATGGCGCCTCAGGAGCCGACGGGTTGGAAACCCGCCGCTGGAACGGCACGAAGTCCGCCTTCGCGGACTATGCCGCGACCCTGGCGTGTCCCCGACCGGCGGCGCTGCATCTGCATTCACACGCTCCGTCGCAGGCCTCGCCTCCGCCGCGGCCACCGCCCTCTCCCGGCACGGGCCCCGGCACGGGAGAGGGGTTTGCGCTCTCAGGCGCAGGGAGAGGGCCCAGGCGCAGGGGAGAGGGCCCAGGCGCAGGGAGAGGGCCCAGGCGCAGGGAGAGGGCCCAGGCGCAGGGAGAGGGCGCCGCGGCCGCGGATGCACGACGAACTCCGGACCGGAGAGAAAACCGCTTCTAGCTGACTGAGTCACCCGGCATCACGTATGCCTTCACGCCTGCGCACTTCGCGGGATCCGTGACCGGGCCGGAGGGCCGCGCGGTGATGCGCACGCCCGCCACGGGCGCGCGGTCGCCACGCAGCTCGGCGCGGTAGAGACGGCCCGTCGCCACCATCCGCACCGCCGCGCCCTCGGTGCCGTCGGCGAGCACCGGCGCGGCGAAGAGGGCGGCGCGCGGCGAGCGGGCCTGCCGCGCGGCGAAGACCCGCACGTTTGGACGCGCGGGAAAGCCCAGCCGCAGCGCCGCGCCCGGAACGCAGTAGCGCCAGGCCGTGTCCGCGGGGACCGCGGTCAGCGGCAGCGTGCGCGCGGTGACGTTGTCGTAGAACGCGAAGGTGAGGCCGGCGCCTGCCGCCACGCGCGGCCGCGACAGCCGCAGCAGCGTTCCGCGCTCCTGGATCCACGGCGCGGGAGAATCGGACGTGCCGAAGCCTTCGCACTCGGTCGTCTGCACCACCACCACGCGCGGCTGCCGGCGCAGGTCTTCCACCCACCAGGGCGAGTACAGGCTCCGCCCTTCGCACGGGACCGGCCTGAGCATGGTCCCGGGCCGCTGGCGCGCCGCGAAGGCGTACGTGTTCCAGAACCCGCCGAGGAGCGGCGCGCCCGGGGCCAGCGCCTCCAACCGTGCCGCGATCCTGGTCGGCACGTCCTTCCCGCGGTCCACCGTCGGCACACGGAGCACCCCGACGGCCACCCCCGCGGCCCCGGCCAGCGCGAGCGCCTCGCGCCACCGCTGCTTTCGTGCGGCGACGGATGCGATCGCCCAGGCCAGCGCGAGCACCCCGGCCAGCGCGCCGAAGATGTAGACCAGGGTGAAGTAGCGGGGGAGGAAGAGGCCGAGCCGTACGTGGCGCACCACGATCAGCATCGGGACCTGGGCCGCGGCCATTGCCCAGAAGGCGAGGACCAGCGCCGCTCCATCCAGCCGCCACCGTTCCCGCTCCGGCGTCCCCCCGCCCCGCGCCCGCCAGAGCACGGCCGCCGCCGCGACCGCGCCGGCCGTGCCCGCCACGAGCGGGAAGAACGAGCCGGACGCCGCCAGCTTCCCCATCACCTTCAGCGCGTTCGCGCCCAGGTGTCCCCGGTCGACCGCGAAGCTGGTGTTGTAGAAGGGATACGGTTGGAGGGACGGCGAGTAGTAGGCCCGGCGAAGCACGAGCTCCGCCGCCATCGCCACGCCGACGGCCAGCGCCCCCTCGCTCCACCGCCGCGGGATGGAGCGGCCGCCCGCGGAATCCACCGCGCGCGCCCGCACCGCCTCGACCGCCGCCACGATCAGGAGCAGCGGCGCGCTGACGGGAGAAGTCCATTGGGCCAGGAAGGCGGCGAAGGCGGTGCCCGCGCGCAGCCGCCGCCATCTCGCCCCCTCCGCACCGGGCCCCTCGGCCAGCTTCCGGATTCCCCACCAGGCGAGCAGCAGCGCGGTGAGCTGCCAGGCGTAGGGCTGCGAGGCGTCGAACAGGACCCTCCGCGAGTCGTAGTTGCCCACCAGCACGGCGGCGAGCAGCCCCGCCGCCGCCCACCGCCAGGTACCCGCCACGCGGTACATCACCGCGACTCCGCACAGCATCCAGACCGTGGCGGCCAGGTGGAGGTGCTCGTGGTAGAACGCGCACCCGAACGCGTGGCAGGCCGCGCGCATCAGCAGCAGGTGCCAGCTCCCGAGCCGGTCCTGGCCCCAGAAGTACACGTCGAAGAGGGACCACTCCCGCGCCCGCACCATCAGGATCGGGATGGCGACGTCGGAGGAGAAGTCCCGCCCGAGGGGGATGAAGGCGCGGCTCAGCCACACCGCCACCAGCGCGATGAGGCAGGTCCACCCGGCCGCCCGGAGCCATCGGAGAACGGATCGATTCACGCAGAGACGCAGAGGCACAGAGAGAAACGCTTCATCTATCTTCCTCGTCCGGCTCGGGCTCGGCCAGCGGATAGTCCACGCCCGCCATCTCGGGGCGGATGGGCGGGAGCATGTGCTCCTCGGCCTCCATTCCGGCGAGCTTGCGGCGGTTGCGGCGGCGGCGCGGGATCCAGGCGGCGAGCACCAGCCCCGCCGCCACCAGCCAGATCATCCCCATGTTCGTGAGCAGCGCCAGCCATCCGTAGCGCGTGCGCACGTCGCGCCGCCACTCGTCCTCGAACTGGCCGAAGGTGATGCCGAAGGTGGTGCGCATCGCCGCTTCCAGGTCCTTCTGCTCGCGCCAGTTGGCGAAGAGGAGCTCCATCCCCCGTTCCCCGCCCCGGCGCCGCAGGTAGTCCACCGCCGTCGCGGAGAGCAGGTAGGCCATCCGCGCCTCGCCCTCGCGGCGCGGCCAGTCCAGCGTGAGCGAGTCGAGCGGCGGCGTGCCGCCGGTGACGAAGGCCAGGCGGAGCTGCCAGGCGCTCTCCACGTCCCATCCCCCGCTCACCACCTCGGCATACCCCTCGTCGAACCAGCGGGGGACGATCCCCGGCAGGCGGTCGTGCAGCACCAGGTGCGCGACCTCGTGGCGGAGGATGGTGGCGCGGCCCTCCTCCGGCGCGCGCGGCGTGGGGTAGCCGGGGAGCACGATCCGCCGCAGCTCGGGGATCGCCACGCCGCCCGCCCACTCCGGCGCGCCGCCCTCCGTCGCCGCGCGGAACATGGCGGGGTCGGCGGCGAGCACGATGGTGGTGGACTCCGGCACTGCGACGGCGCCCAGCCCCGGCATCCGCATCGGCGTCCGCGCCGCGGCGAGCACCTCGCGCGCGAGCGCCCGCTGCCGCGCCGCATACACCACGCGCACGGTGCCGGCCGTCGACACCGCCAGATCTTGAGCCCGGCTGGCCGGAGACACGAACAAGCCGACAACGAGCGTCAAGAGCGAGAGGCGGCGGCCCAGAGGCGCGCAGATGGCGCCGTCATCATTGCCGCACCTTCGCCTCTGCCACACTTTCATCGTCGAGACCCGCAGTTCCAGACGTGCAAGCCAATCTCCTGGAGCCCCCGCGTCGAACCCGCCCGCAGCCGGTCTTCACGGTCCATGGAAGATTTCGAGGAGTACGGAGACTACCCCGAATTCACCTATCGTGGCTCCGATCCATACGAAGAACAAGCGGTCGACGCGCTGCGGGCCCATTTCGAGGCGAACCGGGAGCGCGTCTTCAGCTCACGACAGATCGAGGTACAGTTCGAAGCCCGCTATTTCCACTGGATCACGCATCGCGCACTGAAGGTTCTCGAAGCGGGGCGGATCATCGAAATCGAACAGCGGAAATTATCTTATGGTGCGCCAGTAAACCTCGTCTGGCATCGGAGCAATCGGTACACCCGCCGTCAGGTGAAGGAAGTCGTCGACCTGATCGAAAAGTACTCGCACCCCGATTTCACCGCGGCGCTGGGCAACACCGGCGAGTTGCTTGTCAGCGACGGATTTGCACGGTTCGGATTTGTTCAACGCGGCAGAAACACACGTGAGTTCGGCGAAAAACGCTGGACGAGGTCTGCTCACAATCTGGATTTCATTGTCGAGAGGGATGGTCGGGTATACGGCATCGAGGTAAAGAACACGCTTCCCTACATCGACGACCGGGAGTTCTTTGCCAAGTTGGAACTCTGCGAATTCCTCGGCATCCTGCCGCTGTTCGTCGTCCGTGCGATGCCTGCAATCTGGACGCAGGAGGTCGTCCGTCGACGGGGTTTCGTCCTGCAGTTGAAGTATCACCTGTATCCGCTCAGCCATAAGTCACTGGCGGACCGTGTGCGCGAAGTTCTCGGCATTCCAGCGGACGCGCCACGGGCACTGTACGACGGAACCATGCAACGATTCGTTTCCTGGCATGAGCGGCAGCTGCGTCTCGAGGAACCCCCACTACAGGCACCATAACTTGCGAGAAAGCGCGGTGGCTTGTGAATTTGGAGAGGAATTCACAAACCACCGCGGCTAAGTCCTTCAAACAACCGGATTTCCTCTCCACGTCTATAAAGACGTCCTGTCTGGTCCGCGCGCCTGCCTGGCTGCCGTTCGCGCGCAAATGCGACTCTGCTACGGCATCCCGGCAAACTGCACCGGGGCGCCCGTCTCGACCTGCTTGAGCGATTCGCCGCAGCGCTCGCCCCAGACGCTGAAGCGGTTCCCCTCCACCCCGTGGCGCCAGGCCTCGGCGGCCGCGCGGTGGTTCCCCTCCAGGTAGAAGGCGCGCCCCATCTCGTACCAGGCCTCGAGCATGTTGGGGCCGAGCTCCAGCGTCTTGCGGAAGAAGGCGCGCGCGTCGTCGTACATCTCCCGCTCCAGGTACACCAGCCCCATGTAGAAGTGGGCGTAGAGCGACGCCTTGCGGTCCTGCTCCTGGCGGATGGCGCGCGACAGGTGCTCGATGGCCTCGCCGAAGATCCCCTTCTTCAGGCAGATGTACCCCAGGTTCACCCGGGCCAGCGGGTTGTCGGGGGCTTTCGCCAGCACCTTGTAGTAGGTGAAGAGCGCGTCGTCGTACTGGCCGCGGAGCATCTGCGCCCATCCCATCAGCGTCTCGGCCTGCGCGTCGTCGGGCGCGAGCTCCAGGGCGCGCTCCAGCTCCTTCACCGCGCGCTTCGGGTCGCCCGCGGCGATGGCGCTCCACCCGCGCTCCACGTAGGTGGAGCTGCCGATGTGGTCCGACACGCGCGAGCGGCTCCTGGCGGGCTTCGCCGGCTTCTCGGCGGCGAGCGCCTTGTAGCGCTGCACCAGGTCGCGCAGCCCCTCCTTGAAGGCGGTCATCCGCTCCGCGGCGGCCTCGGCCTCCTTGAAGAGCGCCACGATGTCGTTCTTCACCGCGTCCGACGCGTCGCCCGCCTCCAGGCGCGCGGCGATGGCGGCGGAGCGCTCCTCCCAGGCGGCCAGCAGCTCGTCGGCGGTCATTCCGGCTTGCCCTTCTTCCCGGTGGCCGCCGCGGCCGTCTCTTCGCCGGCGCCGCCGGAGAGGCCGGAGAAGACGAGCTGCATGCGCTCCTGGCTGCTCAGGATGCGCTCCAGGTCCAGCAGCACCACCAGCCGGCTCTCCAGCCGCACGATGCCGCGGATGAACTCGGCCGCCAGCCCGCGCACGAACTGCGGCGGCGGCGCGACCGAGGTCTCGGGGACGCGCAGCACCTCGCTCACCTCGTCGACGATCAGCCCCAGCCGCTCGCCCCCGAAGTCGACCAGGATGATGCGGGTGTCGTCGTCGTAGCTCACCTCGTGCAGCTCGAAGCGCTTGCGCAGGTCCACCACCGGGACCAGGGTGCCGCGCACGTCCAGCACGCCCTCCACGAAGGCGGGGGCCTTGGGCATGGCGGTGGGCTCGGTGTAGCGCAGGATCTCGTGCACCTGGAACACGTCCAGCCCGAACTCCTGGCCGCCCACGCGGAAGGTGACGAGCTGCACCTGCGGCACGGCCGCCTGGCGTACGTTTCTCATGTCGCGTCCGCGGTATGGGGGTGGGTCATCAGATTTCTCGTGTTCCAGAACAGCGTCGTCGCGCGCCCGCGCATGCTCTCTCTGCGACTCTGCGTCTCTGCGTGAGACGAGCCGTAAAAGCCGGCGCACCGCGGCCCTATCCCGCTCCCGACGTCTGCTCGCGCAGCATCTCGGCAAGGTCGATGAGGTTCACCAGCGCGCCGCCGATGCGCGCCACGCCGGCCACGTACTGGTCGCGCTCGCCGCCGCCGTGCGGCGAGGGGCGGTAGTCCGCGGGGCTCAGCGACACCACGTCGTGCGTCGCGTCCACCGCCACCCCGAGCCGCCGGTCGCCCACGGCGACCACCAGGATCGCGGGCGTCTCGGAGGTCAGCTCCAGCTCCAGCAGCGGGGCCACGTCCAGCACCGGCACCAGCTCGCCGCGCAGCCGCAGCATCCCCAGCAGCCGCGGCGGCATGTCGGGAAGGCGGTGCACCCGGCGCTTGGTCACCACCTCCTCCACCACCTGGATGTCGCAGGCGTGCAGCTCGCCGCCGATGTGGAAGGCGATCACCTGCGCCTCGTCCTCCGCCACCCGCTCGCGGAAGGGACGGAACGATTCGGCCGCGCTCATCCTCCCTCCTCCACCGCCGCTGCCCCGGGCGCGGATGCGGGCACGCCGGCCCCGGCGCGGGCCGCGACCTCCTGCTCGATGGCGGCGTGCACCTCCTCCAGCGGCACGATGCGCTGCGCGTGCTCGGACGCCGCCTGCGGCATCCCGAAGATCACCGAGGTCGCCTTGTCCTGCGTGATCGCCCCGCCGCCGGTGGCCACGATGGCGCGCAGCCCGTCCGCCCCGTCGCGCCCCATCCCGGTCAGCACCACCCCGATCGACCGGGCGCCGTACACGCTGGCCACCGAGCGGAAGAGCGGGTCCGCCGCGGGGCGCACCCCCCACACCGGCGGCTCCTGGTCCAGCGCGATGCGCGGCACCCCGTCGGCCCCGCGCGCCACGCGCATGTGGAAGTCGCCCGGCGCCATGTACACGCGGTCGCGCCGCACCGCCTCCCCGTCCACCGCCTCGCTCACCGGCAGCCCCTCCAGGTTGTCGAGCCGCTCCGCGAAGGTGCGGGTGAAGTGCGCGGGCATGTGCTGTACGATCAGCACCGCCGCCCCCAGCGAGGCCGGCAGCCGCGGCAGCATCTCCGCCAGCGCCCGCGGGCCCCCGGTCGACGCGGCGATCGCCACCGCCACCTCGCTCGCCTCGCCGGTCGGCGCCGCGGGTGCCCGCCGCCGCTTGCGCCGGGGCGCGGGCGTGGCCGGGGCCGCGGCCGACGCGGGGCGCGGCGGGCGCGGGCCGCGGGGGAGGCGCACCGGGAGCATGGAGAGGTTGGCCGCGGCGGCGGCGCGCAGCGCCTCCAGCAGCCGGTCGGCCACCGTCTCCAGGTTCAGCGAGATCGTTCCCGAGGGCTTGGAGACGAAGTCCACCGCGCCGTAGTCCAGCGCCCGGAGCGTCGCGTCGCCCCCCGCCACGGTGTAGGCCGAGAGCATCACCACCGGCCGCGGCGTCTCGCTCATGATGTAGCCGAGCGCCGCCAGCCCGTCGAGCCCCGGCATCTCCACGTCCATGGTCACCAGGTCGGGGTCGAGCTGGTGCACCTTCTTCAGCGCGTCGTTGCCGTCGCGCGCCGTGCCCACCACCCGGAACTCGTCGGTGCTGGAGAGGATGTCGGTGATCACCCGGCGCATGAAGGCGCTGTCGTCCACCACCAGCACGGTGTGCGGACGGCGGCGCCCGCCGCGCGCGCCCGGACCGGGCGGCCTAGAGGACGACATCCGCCTTCCCGACGGACGAGACCACGGTGCGCCCCTCGCCCACGGCGAAGCGCACCGAGCGTCCGAAGTCGCCCCCCACCGCCTCGCCCAGGATGGGGATCCCCGCCCTGCGCAGCGCGTCGCGCGACGCGCGCACGTTCCGCTCGCCCATGTTCAGCGACCCCGGCACCATCAGCGTGGCGAACATCGACGCGCCGCCGGCCAGCCGCGCCTCGAGCCGCCGCGCGCGGGCACCCAGCGCCTCCAGCTCCTCCACCAGCATGGGCACCGCCGTGGCCGCGAACTTGGCGAAGTTGTGGCGGTCGCGCGCCAGCGCCGGCTCCGGCAGCAGCACGTGCGCCAGCCCCCCCACCCGCGCCTGCCGGTCGTGCAGGATGATGGCCACGCACGAGCCCAGCCCCAGCGTCACCAGCACGTCGCCGGCCCCGCCCACCGCGTGGTGCGCCACCTTCACGAACGTCTGCACCGGCTTCATGCGGGCTTCCGGAAGATCCGCTCGCGGTTGTTCACCGGGCGGAAGAGGGTGCGCGCCACGCCGATCAGCGTCTCCACCTTCCCCAGCACCAGGTGGCCGCCGGGGACCAGCGCGTCGTAGAAGTCCTTGAACAGCCGCTCCTGGATCTCGCGGTCGAAGTAGATCACCACGTTGCGGCAGAAGATCAGGCTCTGCCCCCCCTCCGCCGGCTCGGAGATCAGGTCGCGGCGCACGAAGCTCACGTTGCGCTGCGCCTCGGGGCGGATGCGGAAGGGCGGCCCGGGCGAGAACCACCGCTCCCGGATGCGCTCCGGCGTCTCGGTGAGCGAGAGCTCCGGGTAGACGCCGCGCTCGGCGCTCTCCAGGCTGCGCCGGTCGATGTCGGTGCCCACGATGCGCACCCGCTCCAGCTCGGGGGTGCGGCGATGCTTCTCCGCCCACTCCTGCAGGAGGATGGAGACGGTGTACGCCTCCTCGCCGCTGGCGCTCCCTGCGCTCCACACGCGGATGGGCCCGCGCGCGGCGAAGAGCTGCGGCACCACCTGCGCCTCCACCGCCTCCCAGGTCTCCGGGTTGCGGAAGAACTTGGTCACGTTGATGGTGAGCGTGTCGAGCAGGTGGTCGTACTCCCCCGGCTCCTGCTCCAGCAGCGCCGAGTACTCGGCGAAGCTCCGCCGCCCCCGCGCCCGCATCCGCACGGCGATGCGGCGGCGCAGGCACTTGTCCTTGTAGAACGAGCAGTTGAAGCCGCGGTCGCGCTCGATCTTGCGCTTGAGCTTCTCCAGCTCCTCGTCGTCGCCCTCCAGCGGGAGGGCGAAGGGGACGAACGGCGGGGGAGGGGTGAGCCCGCTCATCGGAGCACGTTCTCCACCAGCTCCAGGTTGGTGCGCACCACGGCGTTGCCGGGGTTGATCTCCAGCGCGCGGCGCCAGAGCTTCACCGCCTCGGGGCGCTCCATCTTCTTGTAGTGGATGTTCCCCAGCCGGAAGTACACGTCGTCGCCCAGGTCGGGGCGGAGCTGGATGGCGCGGCGGTAGCAATCCGCCGCCTCGTCGTAGGCCCCGCGGCGGTAGAGGGCGTCGCCGTACGCCTTGTGCGCCTGCGGGAGCTCGCCGTCCTCCTCCGTGGCGTGGCGGTACAGCGCCTCGGCCTGCTCCCACTCGCCGCGGCGCTCGCGCACCGCGCCGAAGTGCAGGTGCACCGGGGCGCTGTGGGGGTGCGCGGCGACGCCCTCCTCCCCCAGCCGCACCGCCTCGTCGCCCCGCCCCGCGGCGGCCTCGGCCAGGAGCGCGAAGGCGTAGTAGGCGGCGGGCGCCTTCCCTCCGCCCAGCGCCTCGCGGTAGCGCGCGAAGGCCTCGGCCGCGGCGTGCGGCTCACCCTGCTTGAGCACCAGGATGGCGCGGGAGAGGAGCACCTGCGGCCGCTTGGGCGCCAGCCGCGCCGCCTCCTCGGCCGCCAGCCGCGCGTCCGCCAGCCGGCCGATGCGCTCCAGCGCCAGCGCCATGTCGTGCAGCACCGAGGCGCGCACCCCGCCGATCTCCACCACCTCGCGCAGGTAGCGCAGCGCGAAGCGGTCGTCGCCCTTGCGCAGCCCGATCAGCCCCAGGTGGAAGCGCGCGTCGGGGTTGGTGGGCTGCAGCTCGGCCACCCGCCGGAACTCGCGGGTGCTCTCCTCGTACATCCCCGTCTTGTAGAAGGCGATCCCCAGGTTGCGGTGCTCGTCGATCCGCGCCCGCGGCACCTGCTGCACCTCGGCCGCGCGCCGGCCCACGGGGTGGACGAAGCCCGCCTGGATCAGGCCGAAGAGCGCCTTCCCCACGTCGAACTCCACCATCCCGCTGTCGTCGATGATGTCCTGCACGCTGCGCTTGCCGTCGATCAGCGGCTGGATCTTGCGCTGCTCGTCGGAGAGCTCGAACCCCTCGATCTGCTTGGCGCGGTCGATCTGGAAGACCAGCTCCAGCGAGGGGATCTTCTTCTCCACCAGGCTCCACTCGTCGATCCGCCGCGCCCCCTCGAGCAGGAGGTTCTCGGGGTTGATCGACACCACCATGGCCCCCTCCTCGGGGCGCTGGTCGGGCTCGAACTGGAAGGAGCCCTGGTTCCAGGTGAAGAGGAAGTAGACCGCCTCCTCGATCTGGATGCGGATGTAGTGCTGGAGCTGCTCGCGGGTGATGTTGCCGCGGCGCACCAGGATCTCGCCCAGCCGGTCGCCGGGGGTCTTCGCCTGCTCCTCGATGGCGGCGGAGAGGTCCTCGGCCTTCAGCAGCCCGTTCTTCACCAGCAGGTCGCCCAGCCGGTCGCGCCGGTTGACGATGGAGGCGTAGGTGATGCGCCCGCGGTCGAAGTAGATGTAGCCGAACGAGGCGCGGTCGGTGAGCGAGAGGCACCCCGTCTTCTGCCCCATGGCCAGGAGCTGGAGCACGTCGGGGAGGCCGGCCTCGCGCAGGTTGCCCTTGATCGCCATCTCAGGCCAGCTCCTCGATCAGCCGGTCGTCGAGCGCGAGCCACCCCCACGCCACCTTCTCGGGGTTGTTCAGGTACCAGCGGTCCACCGGGGGCGGCGCGGGGCGCGAGCGCTCGGCGGCCGCGCGGGCGCCGGCCAGCAGCGCCTCGGCTTCGGCCAGCCGGTCGGGGTCCTTGAGCACCGCGCTCCCCGCGGCCTCGGCGCCCAGCTCCGCGAGCTCCGCGGCGATGGCCTTGAGCTTCTCCAGGTCCGCGTCGTAGCCGGCCAGCAGCGCGTCGAGGTCGGCGGCGGAATCCGCCTCCAGCGCGTGCTCCAGGCGGCGGGTGCGGTACCCCTCGCCCTCGTGACGCAGGATGGCCTCGGCCAGCCGGCGCCGCCACGGCTCGGCCTCCACGAGTTGGCCGACGGTGCTGGCGATGTCGAGCACGAAGGCGCTGAACTCGTCGGTCGGCGCGTTGGGGTCGCGCACGCCCACCACGCCGGGGAGCTCCGAGACGCGCACCGCCCGCCCGTGCACCTGCGCCTCGGCCACGCGGTCGAGCGCCGCCAGGAGCTCGCGCCCGCCCGCGAGGGGGAGGCGCACCAGCGCCTCGTCCACCCCGGGGACCAGCTCCACCCCGCGCCGCGCGGCCTCGCGGCGCACGATCTCCACCCGCGTCTCCGCCTCGGGCGGGGTGATGTCGACCACCAGCCCGCCGGCGAGCCTGGCGCGGAACTCGTCGGAGAGGTTGACGATCTCGGCGGGGGGCGTGGCCGCCGTGATCACGATCTGGGTGCCGGTCCAGACGATCTCGTCCCAGACGCGCAGCAGCTCCTCCTGGGTGCGGCTCTTCCCGGCCAGCAGGTGCACGTCGTCCAGGAGGATGAGGTCGCTCTCCAGCAGCTCGTCGGTGAAGGCCTGCAGGGTGCCGGCGGAAAGGGCGGAGGAGATGTCGTCGACCAGCTCGTCGGCGGTGCGGCAGACGGCGTGGAGGTCCGGGCGCACGGTGAGGGCGAGCTCGCCCAGCGCGTGCAGCAGGTGCGTCTTGCCGACGCCGGAGTCGCCGTAGAGGTAGAGGGGATTGTAGCTGGTGCCCGGCGCCTCGGCGGCACGGCGCGCCGCGGCCGCGGCCATCTGGCTGCCGGGGCCGGCGACGAAGGTGGCGAAGGTGAAGCGCGGGTCCGGCTGGAACCTCATCGGGCGCGGGCTGCTGGGCGGACGTGTGGACGATGAAGGGGAAAAACTATCCTCCCGCGCCGGTGTCAGCCATCCCCTTGGCGCCACCCGTCTTCCCACCCGCCATTACCGCCGCGTCAACGCCACGGCTCCCAGCCCTCCTCCCCCTCCTCCTCGAGCGCGTCCCGGAGGTCGCGCATCCGCTCGTCGAGCACGGCGCGGTTCTCGTCGCGCGCCTCGGGCGAGCCCATGAAGCCCAGCTCCCAGAACACCGCGTGCACCAGCTCGCCGAAGGTGATGCCGATACCGTCCTGGAAGACGACCTCCTCCTCCTGCCGCCCGCCGCGGAAGGTGATCGAGGGGTTGTAGCGCAGCGGCAGGTGGGCCAGCTCGTTCACCGGCGAGAGCTCGATCGCGATCCCGCCCTCGTACGTCTCGGGGTCGATCTCCGGATTGTCGGCGAAAAAGCCGGGATACGGCTCGTCCCAGCGCCCCCAGCCGTGGAAGCCGCGGGCCAGGTGGTAGGGCCCCACCCAAGCCCCGTTCAGCGAGCCGGGGATGATGCGCCGGCGCCGGGGCTTGCCGGTGATGGGATCGTCGCCCGTGGCGTCGACGATGCGGAGCGGCTTCCGCCCGCCGGTCAGCTCGGCGACGGCGTCGGCCATGGCGTCGTGCTCCCCGGCCTCCTCGTCGTCGACGAAGCGGAGGGGCTCGTCGGGGTTGTCGGGGTCCTCCTCGTACTTCGTGCGCCCGGCGGTGTTGTAGACCTCCAGGTAGCGGACGCCGTCGTCGTCCTCCCGCTCCGGCGCCTTCTCCGCCTCGGCCAGGAACGCCGCCACGTCGCACGCCAGCATCGGCGAGAGCGCCTCGATCCCGTCGACGCCGCGCAGCAGCGCGCAGAGGTCGCCCAGCGTGTAGTCGGGATCGATCTCCTCCAGCGTGCAGTGCCACGCGCGCAGGAGCTCGAAGACGTCCGCGGGCACGAAGGTCTCCATCTCCCCCTCGTGCTCGCGCCGCACCCCGTCCTTCGTCAGCCACACCGAGAATCCAGACATGTCGATTGGTTACGCCGAGGTGCTCGTACTCCCGATGGGATTGTTCGCGATCCACTCCTCCATCAGCGTCCGCAGCTCTACGAACTGGAGTTCGCCAGGTGCGAGTCCCAACCGGCGGCAAAGCGCGGGCAGCTCGGCCTGGAATGCGGAATACCGCTCCACGATCCGGATCGGGCCGGGAAGGCGCACCCCGCCCAGGGCAGTCGCGAGCATCGCCCGCACAGCCGCCACGGCTTTCGCGGGCTGATTGGCGTGTGCGCGGATGTCCTGTCCTGCGATGTCGGAGCAGAACTTTTGATAACGGTAGGGAATTGAGTCGAGCACGAGCGATCGCTTCTCTTTTTGCTCGTCCACCCCGTATTCCTGCGCACCGAGAAACAGTCCCAGCTCCAGCGGCATGTTGAACCGCGGGAGCCGGGACTTCGCGTCGAGCTCCACCCGCGAGATGTCGTGAACGCCGTAGCGAGACTCGCGGATGATCCGTTTGATCTTCCGGATCCGCTCCTCCCCGCCGTCCTCGGTTTCCAGCGCGCACCTCGGCGTGAAGCCGCAGTCGGAGACCGCGAACACGATCGCGTGGAAAAGCCTGCGATAGCGCGCATCGAACGGGCAATTGATGAAGACACCCACCTCGTAGGATATCTTCATCACGGCTCAACAGTCGATTGATTTCGAGTAGCCGGGCCCTTGTCCGCGACCGAGGTAGACGCCTCGTTCTTGGACGGACTCCTCCCTCCATTCATGCGTTTCGCTTCCTTCCGCGCCTTCACTGCCACGACGGCGGCTCGGATCTGCTCCCGGGTGAACCGCCCGGTGTCCTCACCGACGTGCAGCGTCCTCCACGGCTTTCCCGCCATAGCCCACCTCCTTTCGGAGACGAATCTAATCAGACTGTTTGTCCATTTCTATAGCATTTTCGTGAGCTACGGAAAAGTTCTCTCACGCGGAGACGCGGAGACGCAGAGAGCCGCTGCGCCTCTCTGTGTCTCCGCGTCTCCGCGTGAGATAAAGCCGTTTCAGGTGGCCGCGGTGACGGTGCGGCCAAAGCGCTGGGAGAGGCGGCGCAGCACCAGCTCGCTGATGCCGCGCAGCGTGTCGAACACCCCCGTGCCGGCCAGGGCGCGCGCCTCGTAGCGCGGGAGGTCGCGGTAGTTCAGCAGGTCGTCCAGCTCGTCCACGCTCATCACCCCCGGCAGGTCGCGCTTGTTGTACTGCAGCACGATGGGGATCTGCCGCGGGTCCACCCCCTGCTCCAGCAGGTTCACCTGCAGGTTGCGGAAGCTCTCCACGTTCTCCTCGGCCTGGGCGCGCTGGCTGTCGGCCACGAACACCACGCCGTCGGCCCCCTGCAGCACCAGCTTGCGGGTGGCGTCGTAGTAGACCTGCCCCGGCACGGTGTAGAGCTGGAATCGGGTCTGGAACCCCGAGATCGTTCCCAGGTCCAGCGGGAGGAAGTCGAAGAAGAGGGTGCGGTCGGTCTCGGTGGCGAGCGACACCATCCGCCCGCGCCGGTCCTCGGGGACCTGCCCGTAGATGTACTGCAGGTTGGTGGTCTTCCCCGAGCGCCCCGGACCGTAGTACACGATCTTCGAGGTGATCTCGCGGGTGGAGTAGTTGACCAGGGACATTCGCGCTTCCGCTTCCCCCGTGGACGTTCCGTTACGCCGGCCCGGCGCCGGCGCCCTCCGCCTCGCCGCCGAAGATCGTTTCCAGCCCCGCCACCAGGTCCCGCTCGAAGGCCCGCGCGTCGGCCGTGGGGCGCGTCTCGCTCCACCCCGGGAGCGCCGCCACCTCGCGCACCAGCTCGGCGAAGAAGACCTGCACCAGCCCCAGCGACGAGTCCTCGCCGAACACCGCGATCACGATCAGCTCCTCGGCCGGGGTGCGGAAGGGGCCGATGAACACCTGCGCGGCGCTCCCTCCCTGGTGCAGGTGGCGGAAGCCCCCCTCGCCGATCATCACCGCCAGCGCGTGGCTGCTGGCGTGGATGCCGGCGCCCAGCGAGGCCACTCCCATCACGTCGAGCGCGCGCGCGAAGCCGCGCTGCGCCAGCACCTGGCCGCTCTCGTTGATCAGCAGCACCAGCCGCACCCCCGCCTCGCGGGCGAAGCGCTCCACCGGGGCGGCCAGCGCGCCGGCGAACTGCGCGAGGTCGGCGCGCCTCATCCCAGCGCCTCGACGACCTTCGCCGCCTCCAGGCGCACCAGCCCCACGTTCACCCAGCTCTCGGCCACCACCACCAGCAGCAGGTCGCCCAGCTCCGGCGGCGCGGCGGCGAATAGGAGCCCGTCGTCGCCCTCCACCTGCACGAACTGCGCGGCGCCGAACTCCGCCGCCTGCACCGAGCGCCGCGCGCGCCGGAAGATGGAGGCCACCAGCGCCGCCGCGGCGTGGCCGGGGACGCCCACCATCAGCTCCTCCTCCACGATCAGCCCGTCTTCCAGCGCCACCACCATGGAGCCGCGCACGCCGGAGACGCGGTTGACGCGGTCCAGGAGCGCGCCGTACGCGCTCACGCGCCGCCTCCAGTAGTCGCGGCCACGAAGCGGGCCGCGGCGTCGCGGGCGCGGGCGGCCACGCGCAGCACCCACCCCATCGGCACGTCGCGGCGGCCGGCCACGGCCACCATCCCCCCGTCGGGCGATGGCGTCAGGCGGATGACGGCGTCCGGCGTCTCCACCAGGATCCCCTTCCACCCGCCCAGCTTCAGGTGCCGCACCGCGCGCTCGGCCTCCGCCTGCGCGGGGGAGAGGACGGCGGCGATCTCCGGCCCGCGGTCGCGCCCGCCGGCGTGCATCTCCCCCGCGACCACGTACCCCTGCGGGTCGAGGAACACCGCGCCGATCATCCCCCGCTCCGTCCCCACCGCCCGCAGCTCGCCCTGCAGCGCGTCGAAGGCGCTGCCGCCGCCCCACGGCGCCGCTTCCGCCGGGGCGGCGGCGGGCGGAGACGCGGTGGCTGCCGGCGCGGCGGGCGTGCTCTCCGCGGGCGGCGTGGGCGTCGCGGCCGGCGCGGCGGCGGTGACGGCCGGCTCGACCTCGACCGGGCGCGGTGCGGGTGCCGGGGCGGAGGTCGCGGCCTCTGCCGGCGCGGGGCGGCGGCGCTGGGGGCGGGCGTCGCGCCGGGCGGCGTAGATCTCCTCCAGGAGGCGGCGGACCTCGGCGTCCTCGAAGTCGCCCTCCAGCGCCTTCTCCAGGTGCCGCTCCGCGGCCTCCAGGTCGCCGCGCTCGTGGCAGAGGAAGGCGATCTGCCGCCGCGCCCCGTGGTGCTCCGGCGCCAGCGCCAGGGCGATGTCCCACTCGTCGAACGCCCTGACGTCGTCGCCGCCGTCGCGGTAGAGGAGGCCCAGCAGGTGGTGCGCCTCCACGTCGTTGGGGTGCCGCTCCAGCCCGCGCACCACCAGCCGCACCGCGGCCTCGAGCCGCCCCGCCGCCCGGTAGTACTGCGCCAGGGGGAGGAAGGCGGGGCTGCCGGGGTCCGCCGCCACCTCCTCGCTCCACTGCCGGAGCTGCTGGGGCGTGGGGCTCACTCGGCCTCCCGGTCCATCACCGCCAGCAGCCGGTCGGCCGCGTCCATGGCGTCGGCGGCGTTCTGCCGGCGCGCGGGGTCGTCGTCCTCCAGCCGCAGGTAGGTGGCCCACGCCTCGTGCGCGCGGTGGAAGTCGCCGGTGTGCGCCGCGGCGAACCCCAGGTAGTAGTGGGTGGGCGCGGCCAGCGGGTCCAGCGCGGCCGCGCGGGCCAGCGCCACCACCGCCTCGCCCCAGCGCCCCAGCCGGCGGTGCGCCTGCGCCAGCGTGAGCCAGATCTCGGGGCGGTCCGGGTGGGCGCGGCTCAGGTCGTCCAGGATGCGGCGGGCGCGGTCGGCGTGGCCGTCGCTGATGGCGAGCTTGGCCTCGCCCAGCGCGTCGCGCAGCGGGCGCTCCATCGGCGCGGCGGCGGCCGTCTCGGCCTCGCGCTCGTCCAGGATCTCCACCACGCCGGTGGTCACCAGGCCGTAGACGATCTTGGCGACGGTGAACTCGCTGCGCCCCAGCGCGGTGGCGATCTCCTTGAGCGAGCGCGCCCCGTCGATCTCCGTCAGCACCTCCCACTCGGAGGGGTGCAGGTCCAGCGTGGGCGACTCGGCCGAGTCCTGCACCAGCGCCGGGACCACCCCCATGTGCGGAATCTTGTGCTCCAGCGTGCTCCACTCGTCCACCCGCCGAGCGGCCTCCATCAGCAGGCTCTCGGTGGGGACGCGCACGCTGACGCCGCCGTTCTGCCCCGCGGCCGACTCCACGAAGCGGAAGTAGCCGTCCTTCCACTGGATCAGCGCGTAGACCGCCTCCTCGATCTGGAAGCGGAGCTGCCGCTTCACGTCGTCGGCCGAGACGGAGCCCTGCTCCACCAGGATCTCGCCGAGCGGACGCCCCGGCGCGGCCTCCTGCGCGCGCCGCGCCATCTCCACGTGCCGCTCGGTCACCTTTCCCGCGCGCAGCAGCAGGTGGCCGATGCGTTCCTGCGGCTCGCCCAGCTCGGCCCCGGTCACGGCGCCGCGGTCGAAGCGCACCACCGCCGGGCGGTGGCGGCTCTCGTGGGTGATGGTGAGCACGCCGGTCTTGCGCGACAGGTCCAGGAGCTGGAACACGTCGCTCAGGGCGAGCTCGCGGAGCGGTCCTTCGATGGCCATCGGTTCGGCTCAGGGCGCCGCGGGCGCGGCCGCGGTCTGGAACACGTGCCCGATGTCGAGCGCCGTGTGGATGTTGTCGCGCGCGAGGCCGGCGTACGGCCCCGCGGGGTCGGCGTCCACCGCGCGCCGCCAGTGCTCGATCGCCTCGCGGAAGCGGCGCTCCGCGGCGGCGACCACGCCCAGGTGGAAGAGCGCGTCCGCGCGCCCCGCGTCGAAGCGGAGGATGCGCGCGAACGCCGTGCGCGCGTCCGCCCGCCGCCCCTCGTCCAGCAGCACATGCCCCAGGAGGAGGAGCGCGTCGAAGTGGTACGGATCGCCCTCCAGCAGCTCCACCAGCGCGTCGATTGCCCCGCGCCGGTCCCCCGCGGCGCGCAGCGCGGTGGCGAGGAGCTCGACGGCGTCGGCGTAGGCGGGGAGCACGTCGAGGGCGGCGCGCGCCTCGGCGGCCGCGTCGTCGTGTCGGCCGCGGTTCAGGTAGAGGCGCCCCAGCTCCAGCCGCGCGGCGACGAAGTCGGGGTCGAGCTTGATGGCCAGGCGCAGCGCGCGCTCGGCGTCGTCCGCCCGCCCCGCGGCCTGCGCGGCGCGCCCCAGGTTGCGGAGCAGCCCCGCGTCGGTGCGCGCGAGCTCCACCGCGCGGGAGAAGACGCGCACCGCCTGCACCGCGTCGCCCTCCGCCAGCAGCGCCTCGCCCAGCACCTGCAGGTTGTCGACGCGGTCGGGGTCGTGCTCGCGGACGACCTCGCCGGCCTCGCGCGCGTCGGGGAGGCGGCCCAGGCGCAGGAGCGCGCGGGCGCGGCCGCTCCAGGCGCGCGAGTGCTCCTCCCCCCACGGCTGCTCCTCCAGCCGGGCGATGGCGCTGTCGAAGCGCTCCAGCGCCTCGCCGTCGAGCCCCTGGCGGAGGAAGATCTGCGCGGTGAGGAGCGCCGCCTGCACCGGGTCCGCGCCGGCGACGGCGACGCGGCGGATCTCGCCCAGCGCGCGGTCCAGCAGCCCCTTGGAGAGGTAGTCCTCGGCCAGGGCGAAGGCGTCCGCCGCGGGGTGCGGCTCCGGCTGCGCGGCGGCGGGCGCCGGGGCCAGCTCGCTGAAGATCTGGTCGAGCGCCTGGTCGTCGAAGGTGAAGCTCTCCACCCCCTGCTCGCCGCTCACCCGCTCGGCGGCGTCGAGCTCCGGGGCGAGCACCTCGGCGTACTCGAACTGCACGTCGATCGCCAGCTTGTAGCGCGGCGTGGTGTAGTAGGGGTTGAGCTCCAGCGCCCGCTTGGTCTCGCGCAGCGCCCCCTCGAAGTCGCCCAGGTTGCTGAGCACGAAGGAGAGGTTGTAGCGCGCCTCGGCGAAGTCGGGGTCCGCCTCCACCGCGCGCACGAAGGCGTTGCGGGCCTCCTCGTAGCGGCGCGTCTCCATCAGCACCGCGCCGATCCCGTTCCAGGCGCTGGCCGCGTCGGGGCTCGCCCGGAGGGCCGCGCGGAAGGCGTCGAGCGCCGCGCCGTGGCGGCCGCGGCGCAGGTACATCAGCCCGCGGTTGCACCAGGCGTCCACGAACTGGGGACGGAGCGCCACCGCCTGCGCGAAGGCCTCGTCAGACCCCGCGTCGTCGCCGCGGTGGAGGCGGACGACGCCCAGGTTGTTCCAGGCCAGGGCGTAGCCGGGGTCGCTTTCGATGGCGCGGCGGTAGCTCCCCTCGGCCCCGTCCACGTCGCCCGTCTGGTGCAGGCAGACGCCGCGCTCGTTCCAGAGCTTGGGGCTCTTCTCGTCCTCCGCCAGCAGCCGGTCGTAGAGGTCGAGCGCCTGGGCCGCCTTCCCCTGCAGCAGGTCCACCTCGGCCATTGCCTGCCGCACCAGCGCCGGCTCCTCGCCCCGCTCCAGGGCGCGCGCGAACTCGTGCAGCGCCTCGTCGTAGAGCCCCTTCTGGCGGAAGGCGATCCCCAGGTTGTAGTGCGCCAGCTTCTCGCCGGGCGCCACTTCCGGACGACGGACGCGGCCGCCCACCAGCTCCTGGTAGCGGGCGGCGCTGTAGCGGTCGAGCGAGAGGTTGGCCTGGGCGCGGGCGAAGTGGGGGTTGAGCTGCACCGCGCGGCGGCTGGCGGCGGCCGCCTTCTCCATCTCCTGCATGTCGCCCCAGACGAAGGCGAGCACGTGGTGCGCGTCGGCCAGGTCGGGGTTGAGCTCCACGGCGCGGGTGAGCTCGCGCAGCGCGTCGTCGTTCAGCCCGCGGTTGTAGTAGAGCTCGCCGACGTAGAAGTGGAGGACGGCGGAGTCGGGGTCGCGCTCCAGGGCGCGGAGGAACCACTCCATGGCGGCGTCGAAGTTCCCCGCCGCCTTCTCGGCCTGGCCGAGCTGGATGAGGACGCCGAGGTCGTCGGGGTCCTGCGCCAGCACGCGCTTGAGCTCGGCGACCGCGCCGGGGTGGTCGCCGCTGTTCAGGTAGGCCTGCGCCAGCCGGGTGCGCGCCTCGGCGTCGGCCGGGTCCTCGCGCAGCCGCTCGCGCAGCTCCGAGATCATCCGGTCGTAGAACCCGGTGGCGAAGTAGGCGATCTCCAGGTTGCGCCGGGCGACCACCATCTTGGGGTCTACGGCGAGCGCGCGCTGGAACTGGTGGATCGCCTCTTCCTGCAGCCCCTTGTTGAAGTAGAGGACCCCCAGGTTGTTGTGCGCCCCCGCGTCGGCCGCGTCGATGCGCTGGGCGAAGCCGCGCAGGATGCGCAGGTCGCGCTCGGAGAAGGCCGGCCGCGGGGCGGGGGAGAGGTCCTGCGCGTCAGGCAAGGCGGATCGCCTGGAGGATGATCTCGAGCGACTCCACGTCGGGGAGCAGGAGGAACTGCCCCTGCACCACCTCGTCGCCCTCCATCACGAACTCGGTCTGGATGCAGAACACGAAGTCGCGCTCGTGCCCGAAGTTCGTGTACGCCGTGGTGAGCACCGCGCCGCAGAGGTCGATCACCAGCGAGGGCACCGACGGCAGGAGCATGAGCCCCATGAAGTCGGAGAGCGCGTTCATGTAGGCGGCGGAGAGGATGTTCCCCGCCTCCTTGATGGCGCTCTGCTCCAGCTCGCCGAACACGTGGCTGGAGCCCGGCGCGCGGTGGAGGAGGATCTCGGCCAGGCGCATGGCCGAGTTGCGCGGGAAGATGAGCAGGGTGCGCCCGGTGAGGTCGCCCAGCATGTGCATCAGCACCGCGGCGACCACCTCTTCCGGGTGGCCCATGATGTCGGGAACGTCTTCGAGCGCGGTGACCTGCAGGCGCGGAACGTTGATCATGATCCGCGTGTTGGTCATCTGCGAGAGCGCCGTGGCGGCGTGCCCCGCGCCCATGTTGCTCACTTCGCGGAGGGCGTCGATCTGGATGGCCCCCAGGTCCCGCAGGTCGAGCGTCATACGCGCGGTGCTCCCTTCGGTCCGGTCAGTCGGACCGGAAGATGGTCGTGGCTTTCAGGAACAGCTAATTGTCGGACGGCTAAACTGCAACAACCTCACTGCAGAGGACAGGGGACAGGGGACAGCCTGCGAATCCCTGTAGTCCAGACAGCCGTGCGTGCCCGCGGCCGCGGCGCCCTCTCCCCTGCGCCTGAGAGCGCAATCCCCTCTCCCGTACCGGGAGAGGGAGGCGGACGCGGCATCGTCCACCCTGCAAACACATCGCGAAGACTGCAACTGCGCTGCCGGTGGGGTGCGCACCCGGCGCCGCGGCGTTCAACCTCTCCCGGCACGGGAGAGGTGGCGAGCCCCGGCGAGCCGGAGAGGGCGCCGAGCCGCGCCGCGCACCGCCGCCCGGGACAGCGACACCGCTCGCCAGCTGTCCCCTGTAACCTGTCCGCTGTCCCCTATCCGTTCGCGGCGGCCAGCACGCTCCCGGCATCCAGGATCAGCGCCGGGCGGCCGTCGGAGAGGATGGTGGCGCCGGAGAAGAGGCGCAGCGTGTCGGCGGTGGCGTCGAACTGCTTCACCACGATCTCCTGCTGCCCCATCAGCGCGTCGACCTCCAGCCCGATCCGCTGCTCGCCGACCTCCAGCAGCACCGCGTGCCGCTTGGCGCCGTTTTGCTGTCCCCTGTCCCCTGTCCCCTGTCCCCTGCCGTGCAGGATCTGGCGCAGCGCCAGGAGCGGGATCACCTCGTCGCGCAGGAAGGCCACCGTGCGTCCCTTCACCGTGCCCACCTCGTCGGGGAGGAGGTGCACGGTCTCGCCCACGTGGGTGAGCGGGAGCGCGTAGGTCTCGCCTCCCTGCCGCACCAGCAGCGCGCGGACGATGGCGAGCGTCTGCGGGAGCTGCAGCGTCATCGAGGTGCCGCGCCCGGGCTCGCTCCAGATCTCCAGCATCCCCCCGAGCGCGCGCACGCGCGTGGCCACCACGTCGAGCCCCACCCCGCGCCCGGAGACGTCGGTCACCGTCTCGGCGGTGGAGAAGCCGGGGCGGGTGAGGAGGCGGTACACCTCCTCGTCGGGGAGCCCGGCAGCCTCGTCGCGCGCCACCAGCCCGGCCTGCACCGCCTTGCCCAGCACGCGGTCACGCTGGACGCCGCGGCCGTCGTCCTCCACGCGGATGATGATGCGGCTGCGCTCGCGGCTGGCGGAGAGGCGGAGCGTCCCCGTCTCGGGCTTGCCGTGCGCGCGCCGCTCGGCGGGCGCCTCGATGCCGTGGTCGAGCGCGTTGCGCAGGAGGTGGACGAGGGGGTCGCCGATCTCGTCGAGCATCGAGCGGTCGAGCTCGATCTCCTTCCCCTCGATCACGAAGTCGACCTTCTTCCCCAGCGCCCGCGCGGCGTCGCGCACCAAGCGGGGGAAGCGGTCGAACACCTGGGAGACCGGCGCCAGCCGCGCGCGCATGATCTCGTCCTGCAGCTCGCCGATCAGCCGCGACGCCTGGTCCACCGTCTCGGTGAGCTCGGGGGTCTCGTAGCCGACCAGCCGCCGCAGCCGGTCGCGGGCGATCACCAGCTCGCCCACCTGGTTCATCAGCGCGTCGAGCCGGCGCAGGTCCACGCGGATGTGCCGCGCCCGCCCCGCCGCGCCGGCCGCCGCGCGTCCCTCCTCGGCCGACGCGTCGGCGGCCACGTCGCCGCGCACCACGTCGTCCGGGCGATGCTCGGCGACCTCGACCGTCCCCAGCTCGCCGACGGCCAGGAGCGCCTCGCGCACCGCGTCGGCGGCGGACTCGGTGCGCAGCACGAAGCGCACGGCGCCGTCGAAGTCGGGCTCGTTGAGCGCGGCCTCGCCGGGCTCGATGCCGCTCACCTCGCCGAGCTCGCGGGCGCGCTTGAGGGCCATGAAGGCGCGCACCCCGGGGAGGAGCGCCTCCTTGGCCACCTGCACCCGCACCCGCAGCGCCCCCTCCTCCACCTCGGGCTCGGCCTCCGTGC
Source organism: Longimicrobiaceae bacterium (assembly GCA_045803205.1). Taxonomy (GTDB): domain Bacteria; phylum Gemmatimonadota; class Gemmatimonadetes; order Longimicrobiales; family Longimicrobiaceae; genus Longimicrobium. The sequence continues at coordinate 31,061 of JBJMPM010000072.1, read as the reverse complement.
CGGGGCCCAGGTCGATCTGGGGGGCGAAGATGTCGAAGGTGGCGTCGTCGCCCGCGGCGCCGCGGAGCTGGGTGAGCAGGCTTTCCAGCCGGGGCTCCTCGCCGGTCTCCTCCACCGCGAGCTCGATCGCCTTCTCCAGCGCGTCGCAGGCGGCGAAGAGGAGGTCGATGGTCTCGGGCGTGGCCTGCGCCCTCCCCTGCCGGATGCGGTCCAGCAGGTTCTCCATCTCGTGGCTGAGGTCGGCGACGGAGCGGTAGCCCATCGTCGCGCTCATCCCCTTGATGGTATGGACGGCGCGGAACACCCCCTCCACCACCTGCCGCGACCCCGGGTCGGCTTCCAGGGAGAGGAGGAGGTGGTTGATCGTCGAGACGTGCTCGCGCGACTCGGAGAGGAAGAGCTCCCCGTACTGCGAGAGTTCCATTAGGGGTGCGGAGTGGGGCGAAAAACCGGAGTGCCTAGTCCCCAGTGCCTAGTGCCCAGGGGGTCGTTGCGAGAATCAGCACCGGGCACTTAACACTTGGCACTAGGCACTAGGCACTAGGCACTTCTGTCAGCCAAGCACCCGCTGCACCGCCTCCAGCACCCGGCTCGGCTGGAACGGCTTGACCACGAAGTCCCGCGCGCCGGCCTGGATGGCCTCGATCACCAGCGCCTGCTGGCCCATCGCGCTGCACATCAGGATCTTGGCGCCGGGGTCTTCCTTGATGATCTCGCGCACGGCGTCGATCCCGCCCATGTCGGGCATCACGATGTCCATCGTCACCAGGTCGGGCTTGAACTGGCGGTACTTCTCCACCGCCTGCACGCCCGTCTCGGCCTCGGCCACGATCTGGAAGCCGGCCTGGGTGAGGATGTCGCCGATCATGGTGCGCATGAAGATCGCGTCGTCGCAGATCAACACCGTCTGACTCATCAAGCCTCCGTCGGTCGGGCGCCGGGCCGCGGGAGCGCGGGCCCTACGCCAGGATGGGTTCGAAGATCCCGTCGGGGTCCACCGCGACGAAGATCTCGTCGTCGACTTCGCCGACGCCGCGCAGGTAGGCGCGGTCGATCCGGAGCGAGCGGAGCACCCCGGCGCTCTCGGCGAGCGTCTCCGGGTCCACCGCCACGATGCGTGCGACTTCCTCCACCGCCATCCCCACCAGCTTCCCGCGGTGCTCCACGATCACGATGCTGTGGTCCGGGAGCCGCGAGGCGGGGGGAAGATCGAGCCGTGCGCCGAGGTCCATCACCGTCACGATCCGGCCGCGCAGGTTGATCAGCCCGCAGACGTGGCCGCCGCTCCCCGGGAGGGGCGTGTACGGCCGCGCGGGGATGATCTCGCGGATGCGGTCGATCGGAACCGCGAAACGGTGCTCGCCCACCACGAAGAGCACCATCCGCTCCGTCTCCGCGGCGGCCTCCTCGGCCTCGGCGCCGACGGGAACGTCTTCGATGTGGGTGTGGAGCATCGTGCGACGGGAACCCCGCTCTGGATGTGAGCGTGTCAACATAGCGCGGGTCCTGTGGACGGTCAAGAAATCGCCCGTCCCCAACGGAGCCCTGCTGATACGTATCAGCCGGCGGTGCGTGAACGAACCTGAACGATCGCGCCGTGGGGCGAAGATGCGTTACACCGGCATCCGCAGCCTGGCGTCGGTGTCGCGCTCGAAGGCGCTGCTCCTTCGCAGCACGTCGATCGCGCGGTGCAGGTCGGAAAAGTCGATCGCGGCACAGAACGCCTGCGCGTAATCGAGCATCTTCACGAGGGGGTCGGGAACCGACTGGCGGGAGAGCGCGCGGAGCGCGGAGAGGTAGTCGTCGCGGTAGACGGTGGGGATGATGATCCGCCGCTGCAGGCCCGCGACGAGCTCGGCATTCATCATCGCCCGGGCGAGGCGGCCGTTCCCGTCGTCGAACGGATGGACCTCGGCGACCAGGAACATCACGAACACGGCGCGCTTGAACGGCTCCGCGAACGAGCGGAGCATCTCGACCCCCTGCCGCAGCGTCCCGCGCACCATCTCCGGCGCCACGAACACCGTCAGCCCCGCGCGATTGACCTCCTGCTTGAGCTCGCCGGGCCGTTTCTCCGCCCGTCCGCTCATGATGATCCAGTGACGCCTCCGGAGCGTCATCAGGAAGTCGTCGAACCCGACGCCCTCGGCCGCGGCGCTGCGCGTCATTTCGCGGGGGTGGGAGACCAGGCGGTAGGTGCCGAGCACGTCGTGCGCGTCCTCCGGCCGCGCGCGTGGGATCCGGTTCTCGAAGACGATCCCGGCCGCCTCCTCGATCTCGAACTCCGTCCCCTCGATGAAGTTCGAGAAGTAGGCGTCGATGAAGGCCAGGTTCTCGAACGCCGTCCCGCTCACGACGGGGTCGGGACGCGGCGTTGACTGCCATTGGAGGAGCGCCGCGTGCAGGCCGCCGAAGAGCTCCGCGCGAGCGGCGTCGTACGGCTCGCCACCCGCGCGCGCACGGGCGGCGGGCGTCGCCAGCCGCGCGGAGCGTGTCCTCAGCAGCGCGCCGACCAGCTCGTCGAGCTCCGTGAAGGCACGCTCGGCGCCGAGAGCCGACGCGATCTCCCGCGCCCGGTCGCGGAGGGCGTTCGCCTCCGCCTCGCCGCCGTGTCTCACCAGCCGCTCCAGCCGCGTCTCGATCTCGTCGCGGCCGAGCGCCGGCGATTCGGGTCCGCGGATGCGGCGCACGCGCAGGCACTCCAGGTATGCCCGCGCCGGCGAGGCGAGCCAGAGCGTCTGCACGAAGCGGTTGTCGCCCTCCAGCGGACCCGGCCCCTTCAACACCCGGATGCGAATCCCCGGCAGCTCGACGATGCGGTCGTACGTTCCGGTCAGGAACAGGCTGCCGCCCGCGGTGGGCTTCCCCTCCAGCGCGGTGCGATGGCTGACGACCGCATCCGGAAGCAGCAACCCGACGATCTGCCACAGGTGCCGCCGGACCACGCCTTCGAGCGGCTCACCCGTGTCGGTGGTGTAAAGGCGCCTGCCGAGCCTTCGTACCCATCCCTCGCGTACGGCGGCAGCGATGGCCGTCGACGTGGCGGCCGTGGAGACGAACACCTCCGGTAACCTGTCGACCGCGAGCTTTCGTACCATGTAAGCGCCCGAAAACGGAGAAATGAGCAATATCTTACCACGTAAGGCATCAAAAAAGAAGACATTTTACAATGTAAGAGAAAAACATACCACGTAAGAACTCAAACGCACGGATGCCGAGGCCCGGGCCTCTCTGTTCCTCTGCGTCTCTGCGTGAGACCCGTAGTTGCTGATTCAGGACCCGCGCGCCCAGTCGGCGGCGGCGGCGAGGTCGGGGGGGAGGGGCGACTCGAAGCGCATCGGCTCGCCCGTGCGGGGATGGGTGAAGCGCAGCTCGGCCGCGTGCAGGAACTGCCGGGGGACGCGCTTCGCGAACGCCAGCGCCCAGCCGCGCTCCGGCCCGCCGAAGCCCTTCGCCCGGTCCGGTGCATAGGTCGCGTCGCCCACCACGGGGTGGCCCAGGTGCAGCAGGTGCACGCGGATCTGGTGCGTGCGGCCGGTGTCGAGCTCCGCCTGCAGCAGGTCGGCCGCGCGCCACCGCTCCAGCCGCCGGAAGTGCGTCCGCGCGGGGCGGCCGCGCTCCACCACCGCCATCTTCAGCCGCTGCGTGAGGTGACGCCCGATCGGCGCCTCCACCGTCACCGCGTCGTCGGGGAGATGGCCCCAGCAGGCGGCGAGGTAGGTGCGCTTGATCTTCCGGCGCTTCAGCTCGTCGGAGAGGCGGCGGTGCGCGTCGTCGTGCTTGGCGACGAGCAGGAGGCCGCTGGTGTCCTTGTCCAGCCGGTGCACGATCCCCGGGCGCAGCACGCCCCCGATGCCGGAGAGGTCGCCCACGGCGTGCAGCAGCGCGTTCACCAGCGTGCCGGTGCGGTGGCCGGCGGCAGGGTGCACCACCAGCCCGGCGGGCTTGTCGACCACCGCCAGGTCGGCGTCCTGGTAGACGATGTGGAGGGGGATGTCCTCGGCGGCCACGCCGGAGGGCTCGGGGGCGGGAACGTCGACCGTCAGGCGGTCGCCGGGCGCGACCGGGTCCTTCTTGCGCACGGGCGCGCCGTTCAGGGTCACGCGCCCGTCCTCGATCCACTGCGCCGCGCGGCTGCGCGAGACGTCGAGCCGCGCCGCCAGCCAGGCGTCGAGCCGGCCGCCCGCGCCCTCGCCGGCGACCAGCTCCAGCGGCCCGCTACTCGGCGGGCTCGGTGGCATCGAGCTCCCGCTCGATCTTCTGCTCCTCGCGCCAGAGCGAGAACGCGAGCAGCAGCGCGCCCAGCGTCACCGCGATGTCGGCCACGTTGAACACCGGCCAGCGGTACTCGCCCACGCCGAAGTCCAGGAAGTCCACCACGCCCCGCGACGAGCGCACCCGGTCGATCACGTTGCCGATCGCCCCGCCCGTCACGCTGGCGATGGCGACCAGCCGCGCGCGGTCGCGCCAGGGAGTGCCGCGGAACATCAACCAGAGCACCACCACGGCGACCGCGGCGAGGGCCATGAACACCCAGCGCGAGGCGTCGCCCAGGTGCAGCCCGAAGGCGGCGCCGGTGTTGTAGATGAAGGTCAGCCGGAAGACGTCGCCCAGCACCTCCACCGGCGAGTAGGGCCGCATGGTGCGCAGCACGACGGCCTTGGTCACCTGGTCGAGGACGATCACGCCCCCCACCATGGCCAGGTACAGCACGATCTTGCGGCGCGCCTCGTCGGCCGGCGTCGCGGCGCGCACGGTGCCGGAATCCATCACGCTCTCGCTCATCCCCCTCAGTCCCGGTTCACGCGCGCGAGCGCGATAATGGCGGTGATCCCGTCCAGGTCCACCTCTCGGACTGCCTCGTACCCGGCGAAGTCGGTGGCCGATCCCGCCTCCAGCTCCACCGCCAGCGTCTCGGCCTGGATGAGTCCCCCGAAGAGCCGCAGCGCCTCGCCCAGGTCCGCGTCGTCGCCGAACACGCCCAGGCGGATGCGGTCGCTCACCTCGAGACCGGTGTCCTTCCGCAGCTTCTGGACCCGGTTCACGATCTCGCGCGCCAGCCCCTCGGCGCGCAGCTCGGGGGTCAGCGCGGGATCGAGCGCCAGGGTGAAGCCGCCCTCGCTCTCGATCACGAAGTCGCCCTGCGCGTTCTGGATCACCTCGAAGTCGCCCTCCGCCAGCGCGTGCGCCTCACCCTCCGTATCGACGGAGAGCGGCTCGCCGCGGCGGAAGGCGGCGATGCGGTCGGAGGCGAGCCCGCGGATGGCCTCGGCCACGGCGGGGGTGCGCTTGCCGAAGCGGGCGCCGAGCGCCTTGAAGTTCGGCTTCGCGGAGAAGGTGACCAGCTCCTCGGCCGCGTGCATGAACGCCACCCGCTTCACGTTCAGCTCGTCGCGGAGGATGGCGAGCAGGTCGTTGCCCGTCTCGATCCCCTCCGGCACCACGGCGTACACCGCGCCCAGCGGCTGGCGGACGCGGATCGCCACCTCCTCGCGGGCGGCGCGGCCGAGCGTCGACAGCGTGCGCACCGCCTCCATCCCCGCCTCCAGCGCGGGATCCATCCGCCCCGCGTCGGCCACGGGATAGTCGGCCAGGTGCACGCTCCCGTCGGCCAGCGCGCGGTGCAGCCAGTCGGTGAGGAAGGGGGCGATGGGGGCCATCAGCCGCGCCACCGTCACCAGCGCCTCGTGCAGCGTGGCGAAGGCGGCGCGGGTGTCCTCCCGGTCCGCGCTCCCCCAGAAGCGGTCGCGCGAGCGGCGCACGTACCAGTTCGACAGCTCCTCGACGATGAACTCGCCCAGCGTGCGCACCGCGCGGGTGAGCTGGTACTCGTCCATGTCGCCGGTGACGGTCGCCGTCAGCGTCGCCAGCCGCGAGAGGAGCCAGCGGTCGAGCACGGAGCGCCGCTCCGGCGCGGGATCGCCTCCCCCCGGCTCCCACCCTTCCAGCCCGGCGTAGAGCGCGAAGAAGCGGTAGGTCTGGCGCAGCGTGTCGAACGTCTTGCGCTGTACCTCCTTCACCCCCTCGGGGTCGAAGCGCTTCGGCAGCCAGGGGTTGGACGACGACAGCAGGTACCAGCGGATGGCGTCGGCGCCGAACTCGGCCATCGCCTCCCACGGATTGACGATGTTCCCGCGGGACTTCGACATCTTCAGCCCCTCGGGGTCCAGGATCATGTCGTTGACGACCACGTTCCTGTAGCTGGGGCCGCGCCCGAGCAGGGTGGAGATGGCGAGCAGCGAGTAGAACCACCCGCGCGTCTGGTCCACCCCCTCGCTGATGAAGTCCGCCGGGAACTGCCGCACCTCGGGCGCGCCGTCGACCAGCTCGGCGTTCTCGAACGGGTAGTGGTGCTGCGCGAAGGGCATCGAGCCGGAGTCGAACCAGACGTCGATCACCTCGGGGGTGCGCCGCATCCATCCCTCGCACCCCTCGCAGGTGCAGGGGAAGGCGACGTCGTCGATGAACGGCCGGTGCGGGTCGAAGTCGTCGCCCAGCTCCCCCGCGAGCTCGCGCAGCTCCGCGAACGAGCCGACGAAGCGCAGGTGGCTGGGATCGCGCTCGCACACCCAGGCAGGGAGCGGCGTCCCCCAGTAGCGGTTGCGCGAGATGGTCCAGTCGACGTTGTTCTCCAGCCACTCGCCGAAGCGCCCGGAGCCGATCTCGGGCGGGAACCAGCGGATGGCCGCGTTGTTGGCCAGCAGCTCGTCGCGCACCTGCGTGGTGCGGATGAACCACGAGTCGCGCGCCATGTAGATGAGCGGCGTCTGGCAGCGCCAGCAGTGCGGGTAGCTGTGCTCCTCCTTCGTCGACTTGAAGACGAGCCCGCGCTGCTTGAGGTCGACCAGCAGGTCGACGTCGGCATCCTTCACGAACTTGCCGGCGACCAGCGGCACGTCGTCCTTGAAGCGCCCGCGGTCGTCCACGGGCATGATGATGGGGAGCCCCACCTCCTGCCCCAGCCGGTAGTCGTCCGCGCCGAAGGCGACGGCGGTGTGCACGATGCCGGTGCCGTCCTCCGCCGTCACCCAGTCGGCCGGGTACACCTTCCAGCCGCGCGCGACGACTTCGGGCGCGAAGCCGACGGGGTGCATCCAGTCGAAGGGGCGCGCGTAGCCGAGCCCCACCAGCTCGCCCGCGGGGAAGGTGCGCGCCACCTGCGCCTCGGCGCCGAAGAGCGCGGGGACGCGCGCGGCGGCGAGCACGTAGCGCCGCCCCTCGTGCGCCACCTCGGCGTACTCCAGCTCCGGGTTGACGGCGAGCGCGACGTTGGAGACCAGCGTCCAGGGCGTGGTCGTCCACACCAGGAACTCGCGCCCGTCCGGGTCCCCGTCCGCGCCCAGGATCGGCGTGGTGAAGTAGAGCGACGGGTCCTTGACGTGCTTGTAGCCCTGCGCCAGCTCGTGGCTGGAGAGGCCCGTCCCGCAGCGCGGGCAGTACGGCAGCACCTTGTGGCCGCGGTAGAAGAGGCCGCGGTCGGCGATCTGCTTCAGCAGCCACCAGACGGACTCGACGTAGTCGCGGTGGTAGGTGACGTACGGCTTCGAGTAGTCCAGCCAGTAGCCGATGCGGCCGGAGAAGCGCTCCCACTCGTCGGTGTAGGTGAGCACGCTCTCGCGGCACACCTCGTTGAAGCGGGCGATGCCGAGTGCCTCGATGTCGCGCTTGCCGCTGATCCCGAGCTTCTTCTCGGCCTCGATCTCCACCGGCAGGCCGTGTGTGTCCCACCCGGCCATGCGCGGCACGTAGCGGCCCTGCATGGTGCGGAAGCGCGCGACGGTGTCCTTGATCGCGCGGCTCATCACGTGGTGGATGCCGGGGCGGCCGTTGGCGGTGGGCGGCCCCTCGAAGAACACGAAGGGGCGCTCGCCGGTGGCCTGCATCCGCTCGCGGGAGCGGGCGAGCGTGGCGCGGAAGGTGTCCTCGGCCTTCCAGCGGCCGAGGACCTCGTCCTCCAGCTCGCCGGGGGTCTTCGGCAGCTCGGGGTATTTCCTCATCTATCCGTCAGCGACAGTCGTTGGATCGAGCGAAGCGGCACAGAATCGGGAAATATAACGGGCGCGGCAACCCGCCGCGCCCGCTCTGCCCCTTTTACTATTTACTATGGTTATCCTGTTCGCGATGGACCGAACTTCGGATCAGTACACTTCGAAAGATCGGCGGTTGCCAACGTGGACCGAATTTTCTCCGCAATCTGTAAGGCTTCAGTTGTAGCGGACAGAATAGAGTTATCATCAGTGTTGTAGTCCGCAGCCTCCCTCAACCCCTTGAGGTCCCTCAACAGCCGCCCCGTTGTTTTAAGTGGTTCTTCGGCGTATACAAGTGCTTGCCATACGGTTTCATGGGCAGCCTTCTTCGGAATCTTCAACCCAGCAGATTCAACCAGCCGATCGCGAGCTTCAAGATACGCTGAATAGTAAGCTCTACTAATGGCACTACGTTGGCCGCCGTTCGGATAGGGTCCATTCCGATCGGAAAGCAATCTCGCAAGTTGAAAATACTCACTCGGAGCGGTCATAGGGGAATTTGAATTCGAACCCTGCGATATCGAGGAGATGCGGGGGAAGGATCTCGGAAAGGCTATGGTAAAAACGCGAACGTCCACCTGACGCGCGTGCTGCAGCCACTTTGTGCAGATCACCATGCGTTGCATCGACTTCGATTAAAATTGGGAAGTCAGATGGATCTGCAGATAGCGTGATCGCCAAAGTGGGTGCTTCGCACTCAAAGGCCGTCGAAAATGCCTCTCCAATGGTAGGAAGGTAGGTTTCGAGTTCCGCAACCGTTCCTGCTCCAAGCCGCTCGTCCTGTGCAATGGTTTGCACATCGACCCCACCCTGCTCGAAGGAGTCGAACCGTTCGCGAAAGTCGTGCATCTGCTTCATGGCATCTTCCCCGGTCGTTCCCGCCCCTCCCGCACGAACGTCACCATCTCCTCCCTCGTTATTCCTGTGTCGATGTCTTCTACATCGAGGGGAGCACGCTGGCGTCTGGCAGCATTCTCCGGCACACGTGTCTCGGAATTCTGAAAGAGGTCCTGGACTCCGCATGAGAGCGCAGTCGCAAGCTTGGCGAGCGTCCTGAGGGTTGGGTTGCCCTGCCCCGCCTCCAGCGTCGCCACCTGCGCCTGCGTCAGGCCAGATGCCTGCGCGAGCTCGTCCTGCGACCAGTGGCGGCTCTCGTGGCGGAAGAATAGCTGCTGGGCGAGAAAGTGCCGCTCGTCGACCTCGCGCAACCGCGCTTCCTCCGAGATCGGCTCCCGGGAGCTTCGATCGAGCACCTGCTTCATGGGTCTCCGACGGTCTGGAGTGGACGAAACCAACGTAGTCACGGTTGTCCGCACATGCCAGATGTCGCGAGGACACCCGCATAACACGGCCACCGCGCGGTGCCCCGTTTGTTTCTCCCCGCACCACTTCGGTGCGCCCTCTTTGCCGCCGAAATGAGCAGCATTCCACCCAAATCGTTGACTATCAACGGATTGGCATTCTTCGGCGTGATGGCGCGGGACGTGCTCGTTTCGTGGGGCTCCATCCATCTCCCCACCTCATGCCGGTGCGGCCGGCGCAACGGAGGACAACCCATGCGGCTGACTGAACGTCTGGCGCTCACGGCGGCTGTGTGCACCTTGGCCGCGGCGTGCGCAGACACCACCACGGCCCCGGCGCGCGAGGCCGACGGCGCGCGCGCCATCGTCAACGGCACCTACACCGGCTCGGCCTTCGGCAACGTGGGCGCGCTGCTGGTGGACTTCAACGGCAACGGCAAGGTCGACGGCGACGACGAGGACTGCACCGGGAGCCTCATCTCCCCCACGGTCTTCCTCACCGCCGCGCACTGCGTGGAGTTCCTGGCGCCCGGCACGCAGCTGTACGTGAGCTTCGAGCCGAAGCTGTACCCCTCGCCGAAGACGTACATCGCGGCGACGGGGTGGACGTACGACCCGCAGTACGGTCACGACCAGGCGAACCTGCACGACCTGGCCGTCGTGTTCCTGCCGAAGGGCTCCACCCGCGGCATCACGCCCCTCAAGCTCCCGCCGGCCGGGTACCTGGACCAGCTCCAGGCGCAGAACGGGCTGAACAACACGCTGTTCATCAACGTGGGCTACGGCGTGTCCGCGTCGCGCACGGGCATCCCCTCGTTCCCCTACGACGGCACCCGCAAGTACTCGAAGTCGGAGTACATGGGGCTGCAGCAGTACTGGCTGGGGCTGCTGATGAACGAGAGCGCGACGGGTGAGGGCGGCGACTGCTACGGCGACTCGGGCGGCCCCAAGTTCATCGACGGGCACACCGACATGGTCGTCGCGACGGTGACCACCGGCGACTACAACTGCCGCGCGACCACCTGGGACTACCGCCTGGACACCGACAGCGCGCGCGACTTCCTGGGCCAGTTCGTCGTCCTGCCGTAGGGCGCTACGCGCGAGAACGCAGAGGAACTGAGAGTACGCAGAGGACTTCTCCGCGTACTCTCGGTTTCTCTGCGTCTCTGCGTGAAACGGCGGTTACGTGGCCTGCGGAAGTGAAGAATCGAGGATCATGATCTTCTGCCAGATCTTGCTGGAGAGATTGGCGGCGAGCACCTCGATGTCGTTCACCGCGTCGAGCACCACGGGGTCGTTCACGTACTGAACGTGCAGCGCGGCCAGCTTGGCCGCGAGCGAGAGCATCTCCGAGCAGTAGTCGAGGTAGCGCGAGAGCTCGTAAGGGGAGAGGACCCGCTCCGGGCTGCTGGCCGTGTCCACGCGGGGCATGTCCCGGGGCGCGGGGTCCTTGGTGAGCTGGTGCATGTCCACGATGTGGACGATGCTGCGCAGCCGGTGCAGCGAGCGCAGCACCCGGCGGCGCTTCACCCGCGTCTCCAGCGAGACCAGGAAGAAGATGGCGACGGCCAGGAAGATGATGTCGTTGCGCGCGGCGTCGGAGCCCTGCAGCACCTCGGAGATGTTCCCCGGGTCGAGCGACACGCGCAGCAGCAGCGAGGCCATCCACCCCGCCACGGCCACCAGCACCGCGATCGCGGCCACGATGAAGAGCCGCAGCGGCCAGATCGGACGCCCCAGCCGCGGCACGTCGTCCGCCGCCGCGGCGGCCACGGCGTGCAGGTGGTGGCACACGCCCGAAAGCCCGGAGCCGGGGAAGCGCTCGTCGATCCGGTGCGCCAGCCGCTCCACCGTCTCCACGATGCGCTCGCCGCGCAGCTCCCTGAACCGCGCGGAGGGCAGCTCACCCGGGATCGGGACGGTCATCCGACCGCTACTTCGGCGCGTCGGGGAGCGTCATGCAGGCGCGCTCGCGCTCGGCCTCGGAGACCGTGACGGGCATCGTCATGCATTCGGCGTAGGTCTGCGGCTTCCGGGGGGCGGACGGCGGGGGCGCCTGCGCGTCCACGGCCTGCGGCGTGTTGGGGCCCGTCTGCGGCGCCGCCTGGTGCTGCGCGGTGGGCGCGGGCTGGGTGCCGGCGGGCTGCGTCCGGACGTCGTCGTCCGCGCCGCGGCCGCACGCCGCGAGGGTGACGAGCGCCGCGGCGAGGAGGGTGCGGTTCGTCATCGGAGGATTCTCGAACAGAAGGGGTCTCACAGAAGCGCAGAGGAACAGAGTGTCACAGGCGCGCGACGACGCCCTCCACCAGGCGGGTGAGGTTGGGCTCGGCGCGGCCGGCGGTGGCGATGATGGTGGCGATGTCGGCCTCCTCCAGCGCGTCGGGGAGGCAGGCGTCGGTGATGATCGAGATCCCCAGCACCCGCATCCCCCCGTGCCGCGCCACGATCACCTCGGGCACGGTGCTCATCCCCACCACGTCGGCGCCCATCGTCCGCAGCATGCGGTACTCGGCGCGCGTCTCCAGGTTCGGCCCCGGCACGGCCACGTACACCCCGCTGCGCAGCGGGATCTTCAGCTCCAGCGCCACCTCGCGCGCCAGGAGCTGCAGCGCGTGGTCGTACGGCTGCGACATGTCGGGGAAGCGCGGGCCGAGCGCGTCGTCGTTGGGCCCGGTGAGCGGGTTCTCGCCCAGCAGGTTGATGTGGTCGGCCATCAGCATCAGCTCGCCCGGCGCCCAGAGCGGGTTCATCCCCCCACAGGCGTTGGAGACGACCAGCGTGTCGATGCCGAGCGCCCGCATCACCCGCACGGGGAAGGTCACCTGCTGCAGCGTGTACCCCTCGTAGCGGTGGAAGCGGCCCTGCATCGCCATCACCGGCTTCCCGCCCAGCGTGCCGAAGAGGAGGCGGCCGGAGTGCGACTCGACGGTGGAGAGGGGGAAGTGCGGGATCTCTTCGTAGGCGATGGAGGTCTCCACCTCGATCCGCTGCGCGAGCCCGCCGAGCCCCGTTCCCAGGATGATGCCGATCCCGGGCGCCGCGGCCGTGCGCCCGCGGATCGACCCGGCGGCCTCGGCGATGCGCGCGGCGAGGCCGGGGGCGGCGGTCGCGTCCACCCTCACCCCTCCGCGTCCAGGGCGTCGGCGCGGTCGACCTCGGCGTCCAGGCGGGAGATCGAGGCGGTGCGCTCCTCCTCCTGCTCCAGCTCGCTGAGCTGCCGCTCCACCAGCGCGCGGAAGAGGCGCAGGAAGCGCACGCGCTGCGCCTGCACGCGGCGCAGCGCCTCGAACGCGAAGGTCACCTGCCGCTTGGCGTCGGCGACGATGCGCTCGCCCTCGGCGCGGGCCTCGCGCAGCACCAGGTCGGCCTCGCGCTGGGCCTGCTCGCGCATCCCCTCGCGGAGCTGCTGGGCGGAGACCAGCGCGTCGTTCATCGCCCGCTCGCGCTCGCGGTAGTCGGCGATGGCCTCGGTCATCTGCCCGGTCTTCGCCGAGAGCGCCTGGTGCTCGCGGACCAGCTCCTCCATGCGGGCGACCACTTCGTCCAGGAAGTTGTCGACCGCGTCGGGGTCGTAGCCGCGCATCACGCGGCGGAAGTCGCCCTTCTTCTTGCGTACGTCGAGCGGTGTCAGGTCGATCATCCCCGCTCCCCGAAGATGCTGGAGCCGACGCGGACCAGGGTGGCCCCCTCTTCCACGGCGATCTCGAAGTCGTTGCTCATCCCCATCGACAGCTCACGGCCGCTGAACCCCGCCACCTGCCGCGCGGCCCGCTCGCACAGTTCGCGCGTGGTGCGGAAGGCGCGGCGGATCACGGCTTGGTCGTCGGTGAACGGGGCCATCGTCATCATCCCCAGGAGCTCGAGCCCGGGGAGCTCCGCCATCCCGCCGACCACCTCCACCGCCTCCGCCGCCGGGATGCCCCCCTTGGTCTCCTCGCCGACGGAGTTCACCTCCACCAGCGCGCGGACCGTGGCGCCGGCCTTCACGGCGGCCTCGGAGAGCGCCTGGGCGAGGCGCAGCGAGTCGAGCGAGTGCAGCAGGTCGAAGAGGGGGAGCGCCTTCGCCACCTTGTTGCGCTGCAGGTGGCCGATCAGGTGCCAGCGCACGGCGTCGCGCCCGACCGCGGGGACCTTCTGCTCCAGCTCCTGCACCCGGTTCTCGCCCACGTCGGTGACGCCCGCCTGGATCGCGGCCCGCACCGCCTCGGCCGGGTGCGTCTTGGTGACCGCCACCAGGGTGACCGGCCCGCTCCGTCCGGCGCGTTCCCGCGCGCGCTCGATCCGCTCCCGCACTTCGGCCACGCGACCCGCGAGCACGTCAGGGTTCATGGCGTCGGAACGTACGATGCGCCCGGTGCGGCGGCAAGAAACAGATTTCGTCTCACGCAGAGACACAGAGGCACGGAGGAGAGACGCGGAGCTTCTCTCTGTGCCTCTGCGTCTCTGCGTGAGATGCTGTTAGCGGGGCAGGCGCTCGACAGGTTTGTCGGCGCCGCCGGGAAGCTCGCCGGCTTCGAGGATGCGGGTGAGGTCGGCGGGGGTGACGCCGCGCTGGAGGCGGCCGCGGTGGGCCATCACGGAAGGGGCAGCGCCGACGGAATTGTCGGAGAGGTGCCCGTAGCTCGGTAGCGAAGCCTTTCGCGGAACACTTGCGTATCGGCATAGTGATATACTACTATATATCAGTATATCCGCTCACCGCGCCGTGGCCAACCACGGGAGCCGACTTCATCCCGCGCCGCGGTGCACCTCACCGACCTCTCACGTGTTGGAGGCAGAAATGAAGAAACTGAGGCTGAACCTCGATGAGCTGACCGTCGAGACGTTCGCGACCTACCGGGTCGGGACGCGCGTGGGAACGGTCGCCGGTCGGGAGGTCACGCAGTACTGTGGCGGCCCCTCGCGGTGGTGCACCGGCGGCGGCTCGTGCGACGGGACCTGCTACATGACCTGCGGCGACATACCCTGCAACTCGTACTACAACGAGTGCGGTACCTACGATCAGGCCAGTTGCGCGGGGGGTGACTGCTTCAACACCGACAACGAGAACACCTGCGTGCACACGTGCCTGGAGTCGTGCAACTGCTGAGCGGGCCCACCGCTGGCGTGAGCCGCTCGGACGAAACACGAGAGGATCGCCGGTGGCGATCCTCTTCGTATTTTCAGCGGGCGAGCTGGGCGGCGGCCTTCTCGCCGGGGAGCTCGCCGGCTTCGAGGATGCGGGTGAGGTCGGCGGGGGTGACGCCGCGCTGGAGGCGGCCGCGGTGCGCCACGGAGACGATCCCCGTCTCCTCGCTCACCACGATCACCAGCGCGTCGGTCTCCTCGCTGAGGCCGAGGGCGGCGCGGTGGCGGGTGCCGAGCGTGCGGTCGGTCACGGGGAACTGCGTGAGCGGGAGGATGACGCCCGCCGCCACGATCTCGTCGCCGCGGACCACGGCGGCGCCGTCGTGCAGGAGGGAGTAGGGGGTGAAGATGTTCTGCAGCAGCGGCGCGGAGACGCGGGCCTGCAGCGGCGTCCCCGTCTCCAGGTACTCGCCCAGGCCGATCTCCTCCTCGATGGCGATGATCGCGCCCACCTTGTCGCGCGAGAGGTCCTCCACCGCCTCCACGATCTCCCCCGCCACCTCGCGCCCCTGCATCCCGGTGAAGGCGCGGAAGAGGCGGTTCTGCCCCAGGCTGGCGAGCGCGCTCCGGAGCTCCGGCTGGAAGACGATCAGCGCCGCGATCACCCCGAAGGAGAAGAGGGTGCGCAGCAGGTCCACGATCAGCTCCAGCCCCAGCAGCCGCGAGACCACGTAGACCACCACCAGCAGGAAGAACCCCAGCAGGATCTGGATCGCGCGCGTGCCGGAGAACACCCGCAGCACGCGGTAGATCACGGCGGCCACGATCAGGATCTCGACCACGTCGCGCCACCCGGGCGCGAGGAAGCCGATCCGCTCGATCAGCGCCCCCACGCCGCCCCCGCCCGGAAGACCGCGTCGGCCACGTCGAGCGCCTGCCGCGCCGCCCGCACCTGGTGCACGCGGAAGATGCGGGCGCCCCGCGCCAGCCCCGCCACGCACGCCCCCACCGTCCCCGCGTCGCGCTCGGCCGCGGGAACGCCGCCCAGCAGCGCGCCCACGAACGCCTTGCGCGACGGCCCCAGCAGCACCGGCCGCCCCAGCCGCTCCCGCAGCACCTCCAGCCGCGCGATCAGCTCCAGGTTCTGCTCCGCCGTCTTCGCGAACCCGATCCCCGGGTCCACCACGATACGCCCGGCGCAGATCCCCGCCTGGGCCGCCCGGGCGAGCGCGGGCGCCAGCTCCGCCGCCACCTCCTCCGCCACGTCGCCGTACTCGGCCAGCGTCTGCATGGTCTCCGGCGTTCCGCGCATGTGCATCAGCACCAGCCCCGCGCCCGACGCGGCGATCGTCGCCGCCATCTCCGGGTCGCCGAGCGCGGAGACGTCGTTGATCACCTCCGCCCCCTCCTCCAGCGCCGCGCGGGCGACCGCCGCCCTGCGCGTATCGACGGAGACGGGGACGCCGAGCGAGGCGCGGATCGCGCGCAGGACGGGGAGGACGCGCTCCATCTCCTCATCGGCACCCACCGGGGACGCGCCGGGACGGGTGGATTCGCCGCCGACGTCGACCAGGTCGGCGCCCTCGTCCACCATGCGGCGCGCCTGCTCCAGCGCCGTCGCGGGGTCGGTCCAGCGCCCGCCGTCGCTGAAGCTGTCCGGGGTGACGTTCAGGATGCCGACCACCAGCGGGCGCTCCAGGGAGAGCGTCCGCCCGCGGATCTGCCAGTCGAGGCTCATAGGTCGGCGAAGCTACCGCGCAGACGACAACAAAAGCAACTCACACAGAGGAAACAGAGGGACCAGAGAACATCACCGATGTCCTCTGGTCCCTCTGGTCCCTCTGTGTGAGCCGCCGTTACGCCAGCCGGGGCTTGAGCTCCGGGGTCCCGCTCGGCACCCGCTCCTTGGCGGCGGCCGGGATCGGCTCGGGGATCTCGGGCGGCGGCAGCGCAGGCGGCGCGAGGCGGAAGGGCGGCAGCTCCTTCCCCTCGGAGAGCATCTCCAGCTCCTCGCGGGAGAGCGTCTCGCGCTCCAGCAGCGCGGCGGCGAGCGCGTGCAGCACCCCCAGGTTCTCGGTGAGCACCTCGCTCGCCCGCGTGTACGCCTCGCCGATGATGCGCGAGACCTCGGCGTCGACCGTGTGCGCGGTGCTCTCGCTCATCCCCCGGCGGGTGCCCAGGTCGCGCCCCAGGAAGACCTCGGTCTCGTTCTCCCCCACCAGGATGGGGCCGATGACGTCGGAGAGCCCCCAGTTGGTCACGTAGTTGCGCGCGATGCCGGTGGCGCGCTGGATGTCGCTCTGCGCCCCCGTGGTCACCCGGTCGCGCCCGAACACCAGCTCCTCGGCCGCGCGCCCGCCGTAGAGCATCACCAGCCGCGCCTCGATCTGCTGGCGCGTCACCGACACCCGGTCGTCCTCCGGCAGGGTGAAGGCGAGCCCCAGCGCCCGCCCGCGGGGGACGATCGTCACCTTGTGCAGCGGATCGTTCCCCTGGACCTTCATGGCGCAGACGGCGTGGCCCGCCTCGTGGTAGGCGGTCAGGCGCCGCTCCTCGTCCTTCATCACCAGCGAGCGGCGCTCGGCGCCCAGCATCACCTTGTCCTTGGCGTCCTCCAGGTCCGCCATGTAGACCAGGTCCTTGTTGCGCCGGGCGGCCAGCAGCGCCCCCTCGTTCACCAGGTTGGCCAGGTCGGCGCCGCTCATCCCCGGGGTGCCGCGGGCCAGCACGCCCACGCTCACGTCGGGCGCGGTGGGCACCTTCTTCAGGTGCACCTTCAGGATCCCCTCGCGGCCGCGCACGTCGGGGCTGTCGACCACGATCTGCCGGTCGAAGCGCCCGGGGCGCAGCAGCGCCGGGTCGAGCACGTCGGGGCGGTTGGTGGCGGCGATCAGGATCACCCCGTCGTTCCCCTCGAAGCCGTCCATCTCCACCAGGAGCTGGTTCAGCGTCTGCTCGCGCTCGTCGTTGCCGCCCAGCACGCCGCCGGGGGTGCGCGCCTTGCCCAGCGCGTCGAGCTCGTCGATGAAGATGATGCAGGGCGCCTGGCTCTTGGCCTGCGCGAAGAGGTCGCGCACCCGCGCCGCGCCGACGCCCACGAACATCTCCACGAACTCGGCGCCGGAGAGCTGGAAGAAGGTGACCCCCGCCTCGCCGGCCACCGCGCGCGCCAGCAGCGTCTTCCCCGTGCCCGGCGGGCCCACCAGCAGCACGCCCTTGGGGATCTTGGCGCCGAGCTTGGCGAACTTGTCGGGGCTCTTGAGGAACTCCACGACCTCCTGCGTCTCCTGCTTGGCCTCGTCGACCCCCGCCACGTCGGCGAAGGTGACGCCGGTGCCCTCCTCGCCCACGATGCGCGCGCGGCTCTTGCCGACGGTGAGCACCCCCTGCGTGGGGTTCATCCGCCGCATCATCAGCGAGGAGAAGCCGATGATCATGGCCAGCGGGAGGAGCCAGAAGAAGAGGCTCCAGCCGCGCCCTTCCTCCACCCCCTCGATGCGCACGTGGTGCTGGTCGAGGAGCGCCAGGAGGTTGCGGTCCTCCAGGTCGGCGGGGCGCGCGGCGGTCCACTGCCGCACCCTGGCGGTGTCGCGGATGCCGGGGCGCGGGTAGGCCACGATGGAGGTGGCGCCGATCGCCACGCGCTCCACCTGGCCGGCGGCGATGCGGTTGCGCAGCTCGCTGTAGTCGATCTTGCCGGCGCGCTGCGAGCTGCCGTAGAGCATCAGCAGCGCGATCAGCCCGGCGAAGACGAAGAGGAGCGGGCCCAGGCCGAAGCGTCCTCGGCCCGCCATGCCGCCGCGGCGCCGGTCGGGACCACGGCGCCGCTCCTGGGTGATCGGAGGTTCCATGCCCGCGTTCAAAGGCAAGCTTCGGACCGTGCGCCGTCCGGATAACGGATTCGTCTCATGCAGAGACACGGAGGCACGGAGAGAACCACTCTCCATGACGCTGCGTCTCTGCGTGAGGCGCTTTTGTCAGGGCTTGATTCACAAAGTGGATTTGCGAAATTCCGTCAGACCGCCGGCGACACGGACGTTCCCCTCCAGCTCCCCGCACGGTCCCTCACGCGGCAGGTCTTCCCATGCGCCTTCGCACCTTGCTCTCCCTCCCCGCGGCGCTCGCCGCCGCGGGATTCCTCGCCGCCGCGCCGGCGCGCGCGCAGGCCGTGCACGGCACGCTGGTCGACACCGCGGGGCAACCGGTGGAGCAGGTGCTGGTGGCGCTGCTCGACGCGCAGGGGCGGCCGGCCGGGGGCGCGCTCACCTCCGCCGCGGGCGCGTTCCACATCCGCGCGCCGGGGGCGGGGCGCTACTCGCTGCGCGCCGAGCGGGTGGGGTACGCCACGGTGACGACCCCCGCCTTCGCGCTGGCCGAGGGCGAGACGCGCGAGGAGCGGCTGGTGGCGTCGGGGCGGCCGGTGGCGCTGGCGGCGGTGGTGGTGGCGCCGGGGCGCCGGCGCTGCGCCGTGCGGCCGGGGGCGGGGCTGGCGACCGCCACCCTCTGGGAGGAGGCGCGCAAGGCGCTCGCGGCCGCGGAGTTCGCGAGCCGCGCGGGGCTCTTCCGCTACGACGTGGTGCGCTGGGAGCGCGACCTGGGCGCGGGCGGGGGCGTGGTCACCCGCGACGTGAGGCAGCCGAGCACCGGCGTCTCCCAGCTCCCCTTCGTCTCCATCCCCCCCGCGGAGCTCAGCCGCGCGGGGTTCATCCGCCCCCTCCCCGGCGGCGCGGCGGACTACGCCGCCCCCGACGCCGCCGTCCTCCTCTCCGACGAGTTCCTGGACGACCACTGTTTCCGCGTGGCCACGGGCGGCGACCCGGCGCTGGTGGGGCTGGAGTTCGAGCCGGTGGCGGGGCGCACCGTTCCCGACGTGCGCGGGGTGCTCTGGCTGGACCGCGCCACCGCCGAGCTGCGGCGGGTGGAGTACCGCTACGTGAACGGCCCGCCCGAGTCGCGCGCGCCCGGGGTGGGCGGGAGCGTGGAGTTCGAGCGGCTGCGCGGCGGCCCCTGGATCGTGCGCCGCTGGGCCATCCGCATGCCGGTGGCCGAGCGGGTGACCCGCGGCCTCAGCGTGAACCCGGACCGCCCCGCCATCAGCACGCTCAACGTGGTCGGGTTCCGCGAGGGTGGCGGCGAGGTGACCGCGGCGCGGCTGGCGGGAGAGGCCTCCGCCACGAACGCCGTCTCGCACGAGGCGCCGGCGGTGGTGGAGGGCGTGGTGTGGGACAGCGTGGCGCGCGCGCCGCTCGCCGGCGCCCGCGTCTTCCTCTCCGGCACCGGCGCCGAGGCGGTGGCCGGCCCCGACGGCCGGTACCGCCTGGAGGCGCCCGCCCCCGGCAGCTACGCCATCACCTTCACCCACCCGGCGCTCGGCGCCCTCTCCGCCGCCGTGGCGCCGCGCACCGTCGCCGCCGCGGCGGGCGCGACCGCGCGCGCCGACCTGGCCATCCCGGCGCCCGCGCGGGTGGCGGCGGCGCTCTGCCCGGGCGACGCGCGGCGCGCCCAGGGCGTGGTGACCGGGCGGGTGACGGGGGTGGCGCCGGAGGGGGTGGCGGTGCGCGCCACCTGGCGGAGCTTCGACGTCGGCGCGCGCACGGTGGGGAGCAGGGAGGGGTGGTCCGAGACGCGTCCGGACGCGGCGGGCGTCTACGTTCTCTGCGACGTGCCCGAAGACGTGCCGGTCGAGGTCGCCGTGCACCCCGTGCGTCCCGGGGCGCGGCGCCCCGCCGCGCCGGGGGAGGCGCTGTCGCGGGTGGAGGTGACCGTCGCGCGGGGCGTGCCGCTGCGCGTGGACGTCGGGCCGGGCGCGCGCCGCCCGTAAAAAGCGTCTCTGCGTGAGACGATCTTTCCCCGGATTCGGGATCAGGCGGCGGTCACGCGCTGCACGGCGCGCAGGAGCGCGCGGGCCTTGCTGAGCGTCTCCTCGTACTCGGCGGCGGGCACCGAGTCGGCCACGATGCCGGCGCCGG
Organism: Longimicrobiaceae bacterium; assembly: GCA_045803205.1. Taxonomy (GTDB): domain Bacteria; phylum Gemmatimonadota; class Gemmatimonadetes; order Longimicrobiales; family Longimicrobiaceae; genus Longimicrobium. Next base: position 10,697 of record JBJMPM010000072.1, on the reverse strand, counting down.
CCTGCACGTGCGCGCGCCCGCCCTCGGCCAGCACGGTGCGGATGCAGATGGCGGTGTCCATCGCCCGTCCGCCCCAGGAGAAGTGCCCCGCCGCGCCGGCGTAGGGGCCGCGCCGCGCGGGCTCCAGCTCGTCGATGATCTCCATCGCCCGCACCTTGGGGGCGCCGGAGACGGTGCCGGCGGGAAAGGAGGCGCGCAGCACGTCGACCGCCGAGAGCCCGTCGCGCAGGTCGCCCTCCACCGTGCTCACCAGGTGCAGCACGTGCGAGTAGCGCTCCACCGCCATGCGCACCGGCACGCGCACGCTCCCGTAGCGCGCCACCCGCCCCACGTCGTTGCGCCCCAGGTCCAGCAGCATCAGGTGCTCGGCGAGCTCCTTCCGGTCGGCCAGCAGCTCGGCGGCGAGGGCGGCGTCCTCGGCGGCGTCGCGGCCGCGGCGGCGGGTGCCGGCGATGGGGCGCACCGTGACCGTGCCCTCCTCCAGCCGCACCATCACCTCCGGCGACGAGCCCACCAGCTGGAAGCCGTCGAGCTCCAGGTAGAAGAGGTAGGGCGAGGGGTTGAGGGTGCGCAGCGCCCGGTAGAGGTCGAAGGGGGGCACGGCGAGCGGCACGGTGAGGCGCTGCGAGAGCACCACCTGGAAGGCGTCGCCGGCGCGGATGTACTCCTGGATGCGGCGCACGCCCTCTTCGTACCCTTCGCGGGTCACGCTGCTGGCGAAGTCGGGGTCGCCCAGGGGGTCGGCGAGGAGCGCCAGCGGGCGCGGGGGCTCTCCCTCGCGCAGCCGCCGCACCAGCGCGTCGACCTCTTCCCCCGCGGCCTGGTAGCGGCGGCGCAGCTCGCCCTCGTCTTCCGCGCCCGAGGTGTCGACCGCCGAGATCACCCGCGCGCGCCCGAAGAGGTTGTCGACGGCGACCACGGTGCCGGTGAGGATGAAGAGGGCGTCGGGAACGCCGACGCCCGCCGGCGGCGGATGGGGGAGGCGCTCGATCAGCCGCACCACGTCGTAGCCGAAGAAGCCGACCGCGCCGCCCCAGAAGCGCGGCAGCCCGGGGACGTGCGCCGCGGTGCGCGCGTGCAGCATCCGGTCGAAGTCGCCCAGCGGGTCGGCGCTCTCGCCGCGGTCGGTCCACCCCCCCTCGGGCGACCAGGTCTCCACCCGCCGGCCGGCGAGCTTCCAGGCGGCGCGCGGCTCGGTGCCCAGGAAGGTCCAGCGCGCCCAGGTCTCGCCGCCGACCACCGACTCCAGCAGGAAGCCGAAGGGCGGGCGCGCGATCTTGGCGTAGGCGGTGACCGCGGTGTCGGTGTCGAAGAGGAGCTCGCGCCACACCGGGACCAGATCGGCGGTGCGGGCGAGGGCGGCGAAGTCGTCGAAGGAGGGAGAGAGCGGCATGAGGCGAATGTAACACTCGATCCAGAAAAGAAAGATCGTCTCACGCTTGGAGACGCGGAGACACGGAGAGAACCGCCCAGCCTCTCCGTGTCTTCCGCGTCTGTGCGTGAGACGCTTTTACCAGGCTGGACTACGCCTCTTCCTCTTCGTCCACCACCGGGAGACCCTCGGGCCAGCCGCGGCCGCTGGGGTAGCTCTCGCGCGCGTAGCTCGAGGGGCTGGTGTAGGTGGGGCGCGGGGTGCGCACGGGGCGCTCGCCGTAGCCGCGCTCCGGCCGCTCGGCCCGCTCCGCGCGCTCCGGCCGGTCCTCGCGGTCCTGCTGCGGGCGCTCGGTGAGCAGGAAGGTGTTCAGCAGCTCGGGGGTGATCACCGTGCGGTCGTCGGCCTCTTCCCAGAGGTCGCGGTGCGGCTGCTGGGGGCCGGTGCCGTGGAAGAGGTGGATCAGCACCCCCTCGTTCTTGGCCGCGCGGATCGCCGGGAGGAAGTCGCTGTCGCCGGTGATCAGGATGGCGCGGTGCACCCGCTGCTTCACCGCCAGCAGCACCAGGTCCACCCCCAGGTAGATGTCTACCCGCTTCTGCTCGAAGATGGGGCGGTTGCTCTCGCGGTCGGTGCCGCGGAACTCCAGCTTCCCCTCGCGCACCTCGAAGCGGTTCAGCCGGTTCAGCGCGCTGAAGAAGCGCTTCTTCCCCTCCAGCCGCTCCTCCTCCTCGGGGGTGGGCACGGGGCTGAGGTAGGGGAGGCAGTGATAGTAGTAGGTGCGGAGGAGGTCGTCGGGTTTGGCCAGCTCGGTGGCCAGCTTGCCGAAGTCGATGCGCGGCGAGCCGCAGTCGCGCGACACCCGGTCGAAGTACCCGCCGTCCACGAAGATCGCGGTCTGACCCATTGCCATGAATCCTTCGGTTGAAAGAACAAATTCCCACCTCCGGCAACGGCGGCGGGAAGGGTTTCGGCCTGTCGCGGCCCCGCGGGGTCGCTGCCCGTCACACGTTTGAATTACCCTGCACGGAGCAGATTGTCAAGCCATGCTCCAACTGCCGCCAAGGAGGGGCCAAATCGCGAAACCCCGCGGAACAGCATGGTTTCCGACACGATCGGCGCACTCCACCCGAATGGGGCGCCTCCGCCCCCCCGCCGGCCTCCGGGCTCCCCCGCGGCGTCGCCACGGGGGCCGCGGACGCCGCGCGCGTCACCCACCGTCCGCGGGGGCGACGTCGACCTGCGCGGAGCCGTCGTCCGCGTACGCGACCGACACCTCCCAGGGGCGGCAGCAGACCTCGCAGTCCTCCACGTACGCCTGGCGCGGGCCGCTCCCGGGGTCGAGCGCGATCTCCACCGCCTGGCCGCACCAGGGGCAGTGGACGGTGGCCGCGGTGTCGGCGGTGCCGTCGCCCAGCGGGAAGTCGTCGTCCAGCGGCTCGCCGCCGGTGAAGGCGTCGGGGTGCAGGCCGTAGCCCATCGGCCGCTACTCCGCCGCGGCCAGGCGGGCGAGCAGCGCCTCCAGCCGCTCGCGGTCGCCGTCGCTCAGCCGGCCCAGCAGCGCGCGCTCCGCCCGCTCCCGCGCCGCCGAGGCGCTGCGGAAGCTCTGGCGCCCGCGCTCGGTGATGGTGGCCACCACGCAGCGCCGGTCGGAGGGGCGGGGGACGCGCCGCACGAAGCCGTCGCTCTCCAGCCGGTCGACGAGCTGGGTGACGTTGGACTTCACGCAGCAGAGCCGCTCGGCCAGGTGGCCCAGCGGCAGCCCGTCGGGGGCGGCGTCGAGCTGCTCCAGCGCGCGCAGCTTGGCCAGCGACAGGCTCCAGGGCTCCAGGCTGCGCTCGAGCTGCTCCGCCACCGCCGTTCCCGCGCGCAGCAGAAGCGGGAGCAGCCCCGACGGCGCCGTCTCCGTGCAATCGTTCATGCTTGAACGATGTGGCGGCGCGGCGGCCGGGGCAAGGCTCGGAACTGCGAGCGCGGAAGTGCGAAGTGCGGAAGTGCGTAATATCGGTTCGGTCGAATGACTGCGCACTCTGGGGCGCACTGGACGGAAGTCTCACACAGGCACGGAGGAACAGCCTCTCCCACGCGAGATCGTCGACGGAGCGTGGCTGCAGGTGGCGCTCGCGCTGAGTATCGAAATTTTTTTGGAGAGACCCCCCTCGCTCCCCCGGCAGTGCAGCAGGCCCGAACTGCCTCAACAGATCGATCAGGGGGTCACGAGTCGAGCTTGGCCGCGGTGCACATCCTTCGCAGCAATGGATGGATGGCGATCATTCGCCGATCCACGAAGGCTGCGGTGACGCACGGAGGCAGCGGAGTGCTCGATTCCCCCTGATGACGCAGTTGGCGAAGTCTTCAAGCGCGGAAGACGGGGTGAGCTCCGCGATGGGGTGTCCTGCAAAAAAATTTCGATACTCAGCGCATTCCGAGGCTGCAGCCACTCGTCGAAGAGCTTGGCGCTGCCGCAATCGTCGGAACCCGTGGCGACGAGCAGGGGAGAGTCAAAGAGCACTCGCCGTTCGGGTATGAGATCATCTGCTGCCCTGAACGCACAACCAATCATCAGAGACGGTATAACTGCGAGTGCGGGAGTGCGCATGAGCCCGGTCGTCCTCCCGGCTTCAGCGCACTTCCGCACTCCCGCACTCGCAGTTACTTGCGCGGCATCCCCGAGGCCAGGGTGCGGATCAGGTCGGCGGCCAGCCCCTCGCTCTCGGCCTCGTCGTCGGCGCCCGCGGCGGGGTGGGCCGTCTCCAGGTTCCGCTTGCGCGACACCGAGTCCAGCAGCGACTCGGCCTCCATGACCACCTTCATCTCCTCGTGGCGCGCGGCCACGTCGCGCCCGGTGGTGGCGGCGCGCTCCGCGCGGGCCCAGTCCTTCAGGCTCGCCGCGCCCCACGCCAGGTCGAGCAGCGCCTGCGCCGCGGTGGGGCGGGTGTGCCAGTCGCCCGCGAAGCCCCACAGCTCGTCCCACGCCTCGTCGAACACCGCGCGGTTCCCGGCGCCCCCTGCCGCGCGGCCGATGTCGGCCACCGTCTGCATCCGCTCCCAGGAGCGGGTGATGTGCGGGAGGAGCCCCTGGAACACCGAGAGCGCCTGCGCGAAGCGGCCGCGCTGCATCCAGAAGTACGCCAGGTCGTGCGCCAGCACGGGGAGCTTGGCGTGCGCGGGCCCGTACGCCTTGAAGGCGGCGCGCGCGTGCTCCAGCGCCTCGGCCGGGGGCGCGGCGTTCACCGCGATCACGAACAGGTCGTGCTGCGCCCGGGCGATGATGTCGCGCAGCCCGTGGCGCCGCGCCGCGCGCAGCCCGCGGATGATGAAGCGGCGCGCGGCGGGGACGTTGCCGCGCTTCAGGTAGAGGTTGCCGAGCCCCAGGAAGGCCTCGGCGTAGCTCGCCCAGTCCTTGGCCTGCCGCCCCAGCCCGATCACCCGCCGGAACCAGCTCTCGGCGCGCGCGTACTCGCCCTTGTTGCGGGTGAGCTGGCCCACGCGGAACCCCGCGGCCGCGTTGGTGGGCGCCGCCAGCGCCCCCGCCTGCGCCATGGCGATGGCGGTGCCCAGCTTCTCCTGCGCCTCGGCCCAGTTGGCGATGTCGCGGCAGGCGGCCAGCACGTCGTCCTCGCGCACGGCGTGGGGATCGCGGCTGATGGAGGCCAGCACCCGCAGCGGCGCGTCGAGCGCGGCGTCGAGCCCCGCCTCCTCGATCTGCCGCACCCGCGCCTCGTAGGCGCCCGGGCGGAAGAGCCCGGCGCGCTCCTCGGGGTCGTGCGCCCCCGCCCAGAGGGTGGCGTCGCGCATCGACTGCCAGAGCACCAGCCCCGCGGCGCCGGAGAACTCCTCCAGCAGCTCCGTGCCCTCCAGCGACTCGTTCCCGTGCACCAGCGCGGGCGGGACGTGCCACCGCCAGCGGCGCCGCGGCTTGCGAACCGGCGCCCCGGTCTGGGTTGCGGCCATGCGATTGTACTCCGGCAAGGTGTGGCGTGGCGGGCCGCCCGGAACCGCTCCCGCGGCGGACAGACTCGCGTCCGCAGGTGCAAATTGTTTGCACCTGCTCACCTCCGGCGCCAAACGAGCGCCAGGGGATGTAATCGGTTTCTACGGCATGTGTGCCCTAATAATGTGCAGCCGCGTCTCAGATGGAAAGGGCTTCGTTCGAGGGCACGCGCGGGCGCCGCCGCGTGGCTCGCCGCTGGCACCCGTCGTGCACGCCCCCATCGGCCAACCTTGGACAAGGAGTGCACAAGATGAAGGTGCTGGTGACCGGCGGAACGGGGCTGGTGGGGAAGGCCGCGGTGGACCGCCTGCTGGAGGCGGGGCACACCGTGCGGCTTCTCTCGCGCCACGCGGACGACGACGCGCGGCAGTGGCCGGGCGGCGTGGAGCCCCACGCGGGCGACGTCTCGTCCGACGCCGCGGTCGCCGGCGCGGCCGAGGGGTGCGACGCCGTGCTGCACGCCGCCGGCATCGCCGTGGAGCGCCCGCCGGAGCTCACCTTCCAGGCGGTGAACGTGGAGGGCACCCGCCGCCTGGCCGAGGAGGCCCGGCGCGCCGGGGCGCGCCGCTTCGTCTACGTCTCGTCGCTGGGCGCCGAGCGGGGCGAGTCCGACTACCAGCGCTCCAAGCAGGCGGCGGAAGACGCCGTGCGCGCGGTGGCCCCGGAGGGGTGGCTCATCCTCCGCCCCGGGAACGTCTACGGCCCGGGCGACGAGGTGATCTCGCTCTTGCTGAAGATGGTGCGCGCGCTCCCGGTGGTGCCCACCATCGGGCGCGGCGACCAGCCCTTCCAGCCGGTGTGGCACGAGGACCTGGGGCTGGCGCTCGCCCGCGCGGTGGAGCGCGAGAACCCGCGCGGGGCGGCGCTCTCGCTGGCGGGGCCCGACGTGACCACCACGGCGGAGGTGGTGGAGCTGCTGCAGAAGCTCACCGGGAAGCGCACGCTGCGGCTGCCGATCCCCGAGGCGCTCGCCAAGCTGGGGGTGAACGCGGCCGAGGCGCTGGGGGTGGACGTGCGGGTGACCGACGACCAGATCACCATGCTGCTGGAGGGGAACGTGCTGGCCCCGGCCGAGGTGAACGCGCTCACCGACACCTTCGGCGTCACGCCGCTCACCCTGGCCGAGGGGCTGGGGCGGCTGGTGGACGACATGCCGGAGCGGCTCCCCTCGGAGGGGACGGGGCGGCTGGAGGGGCAGCGCTACTGGGCCGACATCCAGGGGAGCACGCTGTCGGCCGACGCGCTCTTCGAGCTCTTCCGCCGCGAGTTCCGCGACCTGCCGCCCGAGGGGCTGCTGGAGCTGGGCCCCGAGCCGGGGGCGCAGACCGAGCTGGAGGAGGGGAACACCCTCACCATGGCGCTCCCGCTGCGGGGGAACATCCAGGTGCGCGTGGCCGAGATCCGCGACCGCACCATCACCTGCGTGACGCTGCGGGGGCACCCGCTCTCCGGCGCCATCCGCTTCGAGGTGCGGGAGCCGGCGCCGGGGGTGGTGCGCTTCGAGATCCGCTCCTACACGCGCCCCTCGGACCTGGTGGACCTGATCGGGATGCGCACCTTCGGGAAGGTGGCGCAGAAGGCCACCTGGCGCTCGGTGGTGGACCGGGTGGTGGAGCGCAGCGGCGGCACCGCGCCAGGCGGCGTGCAGGAGGAGACGCGCACCCTGGAGGGGGCGGACGCGGAAGAGGTGGAGCGCTGGGTGGAGGAGGTGGTGATGGAGCAGAAGCGGCGCGCCGCCGCCTAGGAACGGATCGGGTCTCATACCGGCAACAGGCGGTTGGAAACCGCGGCAACAACGGCCCGAAGTCCGCCTTCGCGGACTCCCTTGTCGATATCTGCGCAGGACTTCCGCCCGAGATGCCCGCATGAGCCCCTCCGCGAGCCTTCCTCCGGGTCCGAAGGCGCGCTTCGGTGCCCGGCACCGCACGAATACCGTCCAGGGAGTCCGCGAAGGCGGACTTCGGGCCTTTGTTGCCGCGAATTCCATTCGCCCGTTTGTTGCCGGGAATCGAGCCGAACGTTCAGCGCGCGGGGGTGATGTGGCGGTAGCGGGCCTTCACGATCTCGAAGAGGCCGAAGGCGCCCAGGCCGACCGCCACCACCACCAGCAGCCACGGGCCGTAGGGCTGCTGGCGCAGGCTCTCCAGCGCGCCCGCGGGCGTCTTCGCCTCGGAGGGGCGGGCGTGCCAGGCGGCCAGCACCACCCAGACGCCCACCACCAGGAACACTACCCCCCGCGCCGCCACGCCCACGCGCCCCGCGGCCTTCGCCGCGCGCTCCATCCCCGACGACAGGCCCCGGGTGTCGAGCCGCTTCTCCGGCTCCTTGGCCACGGAGCGGTAGAGGAGCCACGGCCCGTAGGCGGCGATCCACACCCCCGCGGCGAGCACCGCCCAGCGCCCCCAGGGGTGCTGCATCACCGGGGCGACCCAGCGGCCGGCGCTGAACTGGTCGCGCTCCGGCGGGCCGCCCAGGGCGAGCCGGGCGGCGGCCGCCGCCATCCCCACGTACACCGCGGTGGTGAAGAGGTACGAGGCGCGCTTCCCCAGTGCCTTGAGCTTCTTTCCCTTCCGCTCCGGGTCCAGCACCGCCTGCACGAAGCGCCACGCCGCGTAGCCGAGCAGCCCCACCGTGAGCACCCCCAGCACCACGCGCCCCAGCGGCTGCAGCAGCAGCTCCATGAAGGCGCCGCGCGTTCCCGCGGCGCGCCGGTGCTCCAGCGCCGCGCGCCCCGCGAGCAGCGCCACCACCAGGTAGACCACGCCGCGCGCCAGGTACCCCGCGCGCGCCAGCGTCTCCACCCAGGGCGCCGCCTCGCGCGCCGCCTCCTTCACCTGCCGCTTCGCTTCCCCCATCCCCGTCCCTCGCAGTCGTCCGCCGTCAAGCCGGTCGCGGCGGGAAGAGCAAGGATGCGACCATCCCGGCCGGTGGGCCTGGAAAACCATGACTCTCACCGTGGCACGGAGGTCACCCGGTGGCGTTGCCGGGGGTAGCCGCGCGCGGTAGGTTGGGGCGGTTTTCGCCGGGGTTCGCCCGGCGCGCGCCTGCATCGGACCGCAGAGGTGAACGTTGGCGGACAGCAACTTCGACATCGTCGTGATCGGCGCCGGGCCGGGCGGCTACGTGGCCGCCATCCGCGCCGCGCAGCTCGGATACAGCACCGCGTGCGTGGAGGAGGGGAACCTCGGCGGCGTCTGCCTGAACATCGGCTGCATCCCCACCAAGGCGCTGCTGGAGAGCGCCGCCATGATCTCGCACCTGGGCCACGCGAAGGAGTTCGGCATCACCGTGGGCGAGATCAGGACCGACCTGGCGCAGGCGGTCAAGCGCTCGCGCCAGGTCTCCGAGCGGCTGGTGAAGGGGATCGGCTTCCTCTTCAAGAAGAACAAGGTCACGCACCTGGCCGGGCGCGGGCGGCTGGCCGGGAAGGGGAAGGTGGAGGTGACGGGGAAGGACGGGAAGAAGCAGACGGTCACGGCGAAGCACGTCATCGTCGCCACCGGCTCGCGCCCGCGCGACCTCCCCTTCCTGAAGATCGATCACGACCGCGTGTGGGACTCGACCGACGCGATGATGGCGCAGCAGCCGCCCAGGACGCTGGCGATCGTGGGCGCCGGCGCCATCGGCTGCGAGTTCGCGGACGTCTACGCGGCGTTCGGCACGCAGGTGACCATCATCGAGGTGGCCGAGCGCATCCTCCCGCTGGAGGACAGGGACTGCTCCGCCGTGGTCGAGAAGAGCTACCGCAAGCGGGGGATGAACGTCCTCACCGGGACGAAGCTGGAGAAGGCGGAGATCGGGAAGGAGGGCGTGAAGCTCACGGTGAAGACGCCGAAGGGCGAGACGCAGACGATCGAGGCCGAGCGCGTGCTTTCCGCCATCGGCCGGGCGCCGCTGGTGGAGGACATCGGGCTGAAGGAGGCGGGGGTGAAGCTCGACGAGCGCGGCTTCATCGCCATCGACCGGCAGATGAAGACGAACGTGGAGGGGATCTACGCCATCGGCGACGTGGCCGGCCCGCCGCTGCTGGCGCACAAGGGGTCGCACGAGGGGGTGCAGTGCGTGGAGGCCATCCACGGCGACCCGCACGCGGGGATCGACTACGGCAACATCCCCAACTGCACCTACTGCCATCCCGAGGTCGCGTCGGTCGGGCTGACGGAGGAGCAGGCGCGGGAGAAGGGGTACGAGGTGGAGGTCGGTTCCTTCCCCTGGACGGCGAACGGGCGCGCGCTGACCGCGGGCGAGACCGAGGGGTTCGTGAAGATCGTGCGCGACAGGAAGTATTCGGAGCTGCTGGGGGCGCACATCGTGGGGCCGCACGCCACGGAACTGATCGCCGAGTTCGTGGTGGGCCGTCACCTCGAGAGCACGGCGGAGGAGATGGACCGCGCGATGCACCCGCACCCCACCCTCTCCGAGGCCATTGGCGAGGCCGCGCTCGCGAGCTTGGGGCACGCGCTGCACATCTGAACGGATAACGGCCGGTTCACGCAGAGACGCAGAGGCACGGAGAGAGCTTTTCCCGTGCCTCTGCGTGTTTGCGGAGCAGAGGAGTCGGCCTCGATGTTTTTTCGTCGCCTGGCGTCGATCGAAGGGGGCTGATCTGCTCCGCGGACGAAGCGCGGCCGCTCCCCTCCATTTCTCCGCATTCTGTCCACCCGAGGCAGTCTGGCGTCCCCCACCTCCCGACCTATATTGAAAATACAGGGCCCACGCCGGATCGAACGATAACATCGGATTATCGATCAAACATGGAACGGAACGGCTTGGTTCGAGCATTTCCCTACCTGCACCTGATCTTCGGAAAAACGACCGACTGGAAGGTCGCCGCGCTACGTGCGGCCGGGCTTGGAAGCATTCCGGCGGCACTGGTGGTACTCGGTGTCCTGCTGGACGGGACGCTCACCAGCAAGCCCGGCAATCCGCCGGGCCTGTTGGACCACCCGGGGTACTGGGGCTTCTTCGTCAGCGGGCCCGTCATCGCATTCCTCACCTGGCTCGCCCTGCGGCGCACGGAGGCGGTCTGCGCGTTGCTCCCGTCATTCACCGTCGACGAGCGACTGCCTCCGCGCCTCTGCCGGATCGTCGGCCGGGGGCGGCGCAGGCTCAGGTGCCGTGCTTGGAAGCGCGACGTGTTGCCTGACTTTGCCCTGGTCGGCGCATTCTGCACACTTCTGAACGTGCGCATGAGCATGCACCCCAACCGCTACTGGGGCGCCGACTGCTTCGACTGTGTGGGACATCCCTTCGGCTACTTCGCCGGCAAGCTGTACATCGCCCTCACCTTGGTATACGTCTATCCTACCGCGCTCTTCGTCGGGATCTTCG
>JBJMPM010000002.1:0-36735 GCA_045803205.1 Longimicrobiaceae bacterium | reverse complement strand
CGGCCGCGGCCTGATGTGCGGCTTTTATCTCAACGAGCTGGTGCTGCGCCTGCTGCCGCGCGACGATGCCCACGAGGCGCTGTTCGAGATCTACACCGATGCGCTGCGCCAGCTGTCCGAGGGCAAGCCGCAAGCCCTGGTGCTGCGCAGCTTCGAAAAGCGGCTGCTGTCAGAGCTCGGGTATGCTCCCCTGCTCGAGCGCGAGGCGCTGAGCGGTGCGCCGATCGAGCCTGCGCGCCGCTACGTTTACGAGCCCGACCGGGGACCAGTGGCGACCAGCAGTTCCACCAGCAATGATTTCGTGGTCAGCGGCCAGACGCTGCTCGACCTCGCGGCCGATGAGTTCGGCCGCCCCGAGACGCGCGACGAAGCGCGCATGCTGCTGCGCTCGCTGATCGGGCAGCGCCTGCACGGGCAGGTGCTGCACACGCGCTCCGTGCTGAGGGATTTGAACGACCTATGATCGAGCTCGGTGTGAACGTCGACCACGTCGCGACCGTCCGTCAGGCGCGACGCACCTACGAGCCCGACCCGGTGTGGGCCGCGATCGAGGCGCACCTCGGCGGCGCCGACGGCATCACCGTGCACCTGCGCGAGGACCGCCGCCACATCCAGGACCGCGACGTGGAGCTGCTGCTGCGCACCGCGCGCACCGTCGTCAACCTGGAGCTCGCCGCCGCCTCCGACGTGCTCGCGCTGGCCGAGGAGTGGCGCCCGCACCAGGCCACCCTGGTCCCCGAGCGGCGCGAGGAGGTGACCACCGAGGGCGGCATCGAGCTGCACAGCGAGGCCGCGCGCCGCTGGGTGGGCGACGCGGTGCGGCGGCTGAAGGAGGCCGGCATCCGCACCTCGCTCTTCATCGACCCCGACGCCGACGCGGTGCGCGCCTCCGCCGACCTGGCCGCCGACGCGGTGGAGCTGCACACCGGCGAGTACGCCAACACCCGCGGCGCCGAGCGCCAGGAGCAGCTCGCGCGGCTGCGGCGCGCGGCGGCTCTGGGCCGCTCCGTGGGCCTCGCGGTGCACGCCGGCCACGGGCTCACCTACGAGAACGTGACCCCCGTCGCCGCCATCGGCGAGATCGAGGAGCTGAACATCGGCCACTCCATCGTCTCGCGCGCGATGTTCACCGGCCTGGAGCGCGCCACGCGCGACATGGCCGAGATCCTCCGCCGCGCCCGCGGCTGCTGAATCCCCCCCGACCCCGGCGAACCCATGTCGCAACCGCTGAGCGAGTACTTCGCCCAGGAGGCCGGAGAGTACCTGGACCACCTCGACGCGCTCCTCGCGCGCCCCGAGGCGCCCGACCCGGTGGAGTTCTTCCGGCTCGCCCGCGGCGTGCGCGGCAGCGCGCAGCTCGCCGGCGCGCAGGGCGTGGCGCGCGTGGCGGAGGGGATGGAAGACGCCGCCCGGGCGCTGCGCGACGGCGCGCTCGCCTGGAGCGACGACGTGCGCACCCGCGCGCAGGCGACCGCCGCCGACCTGCGCGTGCTGGTGGCCTCGTCCGCGCGCTGGGGGGCGGAGGAGGACCGCCGCGCGCGCGAGGCCGTGGCGCGCTGGGAGGGCACCGGCGCCGCGCGCCGCCGCGACGGCGCGGCCGGCGGGGGGCAGATCTTCGACTTCCTGCGCCGCGAGATCGCCGGGGTGGTGGGGGAGATGGACCGCGCCCTGGCCGAGCTGCGCGAGTCGCCCACCGGGCGCGAGCCGCTGCGCGCGGTGCTGCGGCGGATGCGCCCGGTGCGCGGGGTGGCGGGGATGGACAACCTCTCCCCGGTGCTGGAGCTGCTGGAGGGGATCGAGGACGCCGCGCACGCGGTGATGGGCCGCACCACCGGCGTCGCCGCGGCGGAGGTGGAGCTCCTTTCCGCCGGCCGCGACGCGCTGGCGGCCGCGGGCGCGGGGCTGGAGCGGGGCCAGGCGGTGGGCGAGACCCCCGAGCTGCAGCGCTTCCGCCAGGTGCGCGACGGGATGGAGGCCGAGGCCGGCGACGACGACGTGGTCCCCGTCGCCTCCCTCTTCCACGACGACGCCGGCCCGCACGTGGTCTCGTCGCCGATGGCCCCGGCGCCGGCGGGCGAGGGGACGCTGGTGGCCGAGGTCGATTCCTTCCTGCGGATGGAGGCCACCGGCTTCCTGGACCGCGCCGAGGGGCTGATCGCCTCGCTCTCCGCGCGCCCCACGCGCTTCGCCCGCATCGCGCGGGAGCTGCGCGAGCTGGCGCGCGGCGTGGGCGACCTGGCGGTCACGTACGGGATGACGGCGATCGCCCGCGCGGCGGAGGACGCCGCCGCCCGCATCTCCGGCGCGGCCACGCCCGAGGACGCGCGCGGGGCGCTGGTGCGCCTGCGCTCCTCCCTCCCCGGCGCCGCCTCCGAGCCCGCCGCCGTCGAGGTGCAGCCCGAGCTCGCCTCCGTGCCCGCCGCGGCTTCCGAAGACGGCGTGGTGTCCGTCGAGACGCTGGTGTACGACCCCGACGAGGCGCTGCGCGAGGCGCTCAGGATGCGCGAGCGGGTCTTCGCACTCGCCGCCGGCGCGGGCGACGGCGTGCGCGAGGCGCTGGACGAGCTCTTCGGGCTGGTCGCGCTGGGCGTGGAGCGCCGGGCGCACGCCGCGGGATGAAGGCACGCCTCCGCGTCGCCGCCTCCCTGGCGGTGACCGCGTTCTTCCTCTGGCTCGCGCTGCGCGGGGTGGACTGGGCCGACGTCTGGGCCCACCTGCGCGGCGCGAACTGGACCTGGCTCGCGCTCTCCATCCTCGTCTCCATCCTCGCCATCCACGTCCGCGCGCTGCGCTGGAAGGCGCTGCTCGCGCCCCTCGACCCGAACGTCCCCTTCCACCCGCGGGTGGCGGGCGCCGCCGTGGGCTTCGCCGCCAACAACCTGATCCCCGCGCGCGTCGGCGAGCTGGTGCGCGCGGTGGTGACCGGGCGGCTGGCGCGCCTCCCGGTGAGCGGCGTGTTCGCCACGCTGGCGGTGGAGCGCGTGCTCGACGGCCTGGTGACGGTGGGGCTGCTCTTCCTGGTGATGGCGCTCCCCGGCTTCCCCTCGCCCGAGAAGGCGGGCGCGGTGCTCACCGGGATGCGCATCCTGGCGCTGGTGATGGGCGTCGCGGGGGTAGGGATGATCGCGCTCGCGATGATGCCCGGGCGCTCGCTGGCGCTGGTGGAGCGGATCTCCGGGCGGATGCTGCCCGCTCGCGCGCGCGGGCCGGCGCTGAAGATCGCGGAGGGGTTCATCGGCGGGCTGGGGGTGCTGCGCAACCCGCGGCTGCTGGCGGTCTCGCTGGCGTGGGCGGTGTTCCAGTGGCTCTTCATCACCTCCTCGATCTACTTCGCCTTCCTTGCCTTCGGCATCACCGAGCCGGGGTACCGCGGCGCGCTCTTCCTGCAGAGCGCCATCAACCTGGCCGTGGCGGTCCCCTCCGCTCCGGGCTTCTTCGGCCCGCTGGAAGCGGCGGCGCGGTACGGGCTGGAGCTCTGGGGCGTGGACCCGTCGCGCGCCGTCTCCTTCGCCATCGGCTACCACCTGGGCGGCTTTATCCCCGTGACGCTGCTGGGGCTCTGGTACGTGCAGAAGCTCAACCTGAGCTGGAAGGAGCTGGTCGGCAGCGCCGGGTCGGCCGAGGCGGCCGCGGAGAAGGGCGCGGCGCCGGCGAAGGAGACCGGGCCCCGCCGTGCCTGACCGGGTGGAGGCCGCCGCGCCGGCCAAGGTCAACCTCCGCCTCCGCATCCTGGCGCGCGAGGAGAGCGGCTACCACCAGCTCGAAACGGTGTTCTGCGCCATCAGCCTCGCCGACGACGTCGTGGTCGCGCGCGGCGAGGCGGGGATCCGGCTGGAGGTGGAGGGCGGGGTGGAGACGGGCCCGCCCGAGCACAACCTCGCGGTGCGCGCGGCCGAGCGCTTCCATCGGGAGATGGGGATCGCCCCCGCGGTCGATCTCCATCTCACCAAGCGCATCCCGGCGGCGGCGGGCCTCGGCGGCGGCAGCTCCGACGCGGCCGCCGTCCTCCGTGCGCTGAACGCGCTGCACGGCGACCCGCTCTCGCGCGCGGCGCTGCTGCAGCTCGCCATCGAGCTCGGCGCCGACGTCCCCTTCTTCCTCTGCGGCTCGCCGCTCGCGCTGGCCTGGGGCCGGGGCGAACGGCTGATGCCGCTTCCCCCGCTCCCTCCGCGCCCCGTCCTCGTCGCCCACCCCGGCGAGTCGATGCCGACCGCCGACGCGTTCCGCGAGGTGGCGGCTCAGCGCGCCGGCGGCTACGCGCCCGAGGCCGCCCTCATCGACCCCGACGCGCTGCGGAGCTGGGACTCGATCGCCAGCCTCGCGTGGAACGACTTCGAGCCCGTCGTCCTCGGCCGGATCCCCATCCTGGCCGACGGCCTCGCAGCGATGCGCCAAGCGGGTGCACGCATCTCCCTCCTCGCCGGCAGCGGCTCCTCCATCTTCGCCATCTTCGACTCCGACGACGAACGCGAGGCAGCGTCCGCTCGGCTCGATGCCCTCGGGATGCGCACCTGGCGTGCTGAAACGATGACCTGACTAACCCGATTCTGCGGCTGACGGCACCCGACTCCAATCATCGTTACCCCCAAACATACTTGACCCCAACTATGTTTGGGGGTAACTATGAGTGGAGGGGGAGTATTGGTGCACACGGTTGGAGGAGGGCGTTGATGGCTGAGGAGACGAACGCCGCGCGTGCGGGGATGATCGATCGGGAAATGGAAGCCGCCGAGCTCGCCGGCCTTCTGCGGCGGCGCGGCCCGGTGCTGGCGCTGCTGTACGGCCGGCGCCGCGTGGGCAAGACCTTCCTGATCAACCACGTATGGCCGGACGCGCAGACCTTCTACTACGCCGCGAGCGACACCACCACCGAGCTGAACCGCAGGGAACTGGTGGGCGAGCTCTCGCGCTGGCTGGGAGTGGAACTGCATGCCGAGGACTATCCCACCTGGCGCACCGTCTTCCGCTTTCTCCTGCAGGTTCGCGCTCCCGAGCCGGTGGTGGTGATCCTGGACGAGTACCAGTACCTCCGGAACCAGGAGGAGGACGTGGACTCGCAGCTTTCCGCGATCTGGGAGGAATACAAGAACCGTGGCGCGGTCCGCGACCGGTTCGTGCTCGTGCTCTGCGGGTCGATCGTGGAGATCATGGAGCGCTTGGACGCTGCCGGTTCGCCGCTCTACGGCCGCATCGACTGGAAGCACCGCCTGCAGCCGTTCGACTACTGGAACGCGGGGCTGATGGCGCCGTTTGGCGACGCGGCCGACCGGGCGCGCGCCTACGGCGTGTTCGGCGGAACTCCGCGCTACCTTGCGTCCATCGACATGGAGCGGTCGCTGGGCGAGAACGTGGCTGCGTCGGCGCTCGCGCCGCGCGGCGAGGTCCGCGCGCAGATCGAGACGGTGATCGAGCAGGAGAAAGGGCTTCGCAACCTCGCGCAGTACAAGTCGGTGCTCGCGGCCATCGGCCACGGAGCCACCGAGATGAACGAGATCGCGCAGCAGACGGGACTGAGGAACGACAACTCGCTGCGCCGCACGCTGGAGGTGCTGGAGAGGCTCGAGTACATCGAGTCGCGGCGGAACTTCGCCGCGGCCTTCAACGAACCGAACCGCTTCCGGGTCTCGGACCCGGCGTTGCGGTTCTACTATGCCGTGGTCTGGAAGTACCGCAACGAGCTGGAAACGAACCCGCCGCTGGCCGTGTGGGACGGCTACGTCGCACACGAGCTGCAGACGTACATGGGGCTGGTGTTCGAAGACATCGTCTGCCAGGCCTACGCGCGGCTGCGGGCGCCGCTCGGCCTCCCGATGGTTCACGAGTGGGGGCGCTGGGAAGGTGTCGACCGCGACCGCAGGCCCATCGAGATCGACGTAGTCGCGCGGCTGACCAACGGGCCGATGCTGACCGGTGCGGTGAAGTTCAGGGGAGGGAAGCGCTTCGGGATCGCGGAGCACCGGAACCACATGGACTGCCTGCGCCGGCTTGCCGCGTCCGGTAAGCGCTGGGCCCACGAAGCGCTCGAGCCCGCCTCGCCGCTGCTGTATGCGTCGGCGGCCGGGTTCGTCCCCGACTTCAACCGGCGGGTCGAGGAAGAGGAACCGGGGCGGAAGGTGATCACCTGGTCCATCGACGAGCTTTATCCGTCTGCCAACTTCTGATACCAAATCCGGGGATAGCGTTGGCGCATCTCACCGATTCACGTGCTGACGCGGTTATAGATCCTTCGGCCTGCAAGGTTATTCCGCAGACGATGGTTGCAGCATGGCCGGCCTCAGGATGACGTCGTTTGTTTGAGATGCGTTCAACACCAGGTGTTCAGGGCGGATTGGGTATGACTCCCCAGGCATACCTGCCCACAAACGTACTTGCATGCAAACGTACTTGCAGGCAACTGCGTCAGGGGGTAATCGCGATGCCCCAGGGACGGCGACCGACGGGGATGCGGGCGACCACGCGGTTCGTGGCGGTGTCGATCACGTCGATTTGGTCGGCGAGGCCGCAGGCGGCGTAGAGGCGGCGGCCGTCGCGGGTGAGGGCGAGCCCCCACGGGCGGCGGGCGACGGGGATGCGGGCGACCTGCCGCAGCGTGCGCGCGTCCAGCACCGAGATCACCGCAGCCAGGCCGTTCGCCACGTACACGCGCGCGCCGTCGGGCGAGGCGACGACGCCCACCGGCTTCCCCTCGCCGCGCTCCAGCTCCACGCTGCGCAGCACCTGGTGCGTGCGCGTGTCGACCACCACCAGCGTGCCGCTCACCTCGTTGGTCACGTAGGCGCGCGCGCCGTCCGGCGAGAAGGCGGCGGCGCGCGGGCGCAGGTCGGCGAGGATGTTGGCCACCACGCGGTTGGCGCGCGCGTCGATCACCGACACCGTGTTGCTCGTCTCCGCCGTCACGTAGACCCACCGCCCGTCCGGGCTCGCCGCCACGCCCTCCGGCTCGATCCCCACCACCAGCGTCGCCAGCACGCGCCCGGTGCGCAGGTCCGTGGCGCTCGCCGTCCCCGCGTCCTCGTTCGCGGCGTAGAGGCGCGCGCCGTCGGGGGTGACGGCGAACTGCTCGGGGTCGCTCCCCGCGGCGTAGCGGGCGACCACGCGCCGCGTCGCCACGTCGATCACGGCGATCGCGTCGCCGCGCGAGGTGGCGTTCGGGTGGTCGTCGCTCAGCGCCACGTACACGCGCCGGCCGTCGGGGCTCGCCTGGATGCCGCGCGGCCGCACCCCGAGCGGGATGGTGGCGACCACGCGGCTGGTGGCGACGTCGATCACGCTCACGTCGCGCGAGGCCTCGTTGCTCACGAACGCGAGCGGGCGCCGCTGGGCGGAGGCGTGTGCGGGCGCGAGGAGGACGGCGAGGACCGCGAAGAAGATCGGTCTCACGCAGAGCCGCAGAGGGAACAGGGAGTCAACCATCGAACCGGCACGTGCTCTGGTCCTGTCGCGTACCGAGGCGGTCCAGGAGGTCGCGAGAGGGCTCGTCGGGGGCGGCCCGCGGGACCTCGACGGGGGCGGCGCCGGGGGTGGAGACGTAGAGGGGCTGGCGGAGCTGGTGGTCCCAGCGGCGGAAGGAGAGCGGGCGGCCCTTGTGCCCGTCGAACTGGGCCGCGTCGCCCTGCAGGTACTGCCTGAGCATGACCGGGAGCGTCGACCGCGCCCGGAGGGTGGACTCCCAGAGCACCTTCACCGCGAACCACCCCACCCATCCCTGGGAGTCCATCTCCTCTCCGAAGCGCGCGCGGAACCGCTGGTTGAGCTGGTCCGCGCCGAACCGCTCCAATCGCGAATCCCACGCCGCGGCGGCGCCACCCGCCACGCCCGCCTGCCGCACCGCATCCCCCAGCATCGCCGCGCTCGGGGCGACGTGGAAGACCGTCGCGCGGCACTGCCGGCCGCGCAGCTCGTCCGCGGAGCAGCCGAGGTCGAGATAAGGGACGCCCGAGCGCTCCGCCACGTCACCGAGCGCCACGCACTCCTCCGTCGCGAAGCCGCCCAGCAGCGCCTGCACCCGCCCCTCCGCCACGAGCCGCGCGGCCTCCGTCCCCTCCACCATCACCACCGTCCGGCCGAAGAGCGCGGCCGAGCGCGCGGCCTCCTCCACCCCCAGCGTCACGCCCCGCGCCGCGGCGCGCATCGGCGGCGTGCGCGCGGCGGAGTCGGGGAGCACCAAGCCGATCCGCAGCGTGTCGCCGGCGGGCTGCTGCGCGCGGCCGGCGGCGGGGAGCGCCGCCAGGGCCGCGAGGAGGAAGATGCGGGGCGCACGCGCCATCAACCGCTCTTTCCGCCGCCCGCCGTGACCTGCGCGTGGTTGACCGCGGAGGTCAGCGTCACCCCGCCGATCACGTTCCCCAGCAGCGTGGGCGCGATGAAGCGCGTCACCGTCTCCCCCCATCCGAGCCCGCCGCTCGCCGCCAGGTGGAACACCTCGCCGGCCCCGGCGATGATGTGCGAGAACTCGCCCACGCCCACCAGCCAGGTCATCAGGATGATGACCGTCACGTGCGAGGTCTCCGCCGCGGGGAGCATCCACACCAGCAGCGCGATCAGCCACCCGGCGAACACCCCCTTCAGCACCGTGAGCCAGAACCCGTTCTCCACCGCCTTCCGACCGATCTCGACGAAGGCGTCCTGGACCTCGGGGGTGAAGAGCCGGGTGTTCGCCACCACCAGCGCGAAGAGCAGCGCGCCGAGCAGATTCATCGCCAGCACCACGGCCCAGAGCCGCGCCACGTTGGCGAACATCTCGCGCTTCGGATTCGCCATCAGCGGCACGATGGCCGTGAGCGTGTTCTCGGTGAAGAGCTGCTGGCTCCCCAGGATCACGATCAGGAAGCCGAAGCTGTAGCCGAGCTTGGCGACCAGCGGCGTCCACGCCGCTTCGGGGAGGTGCGCCTTCAGCAGCCCCTCGGCCACCATCGAGAAGCCCATCGCCAGCCCCGCCGCCAGCCCGCTCCACGCCAGCGCGGCTGTGGAGCGCTTCAACTCCTCCTCGCCCTCGCGGCGGATCACCTCGTGGGTGGTGTCGGCGCTGAGCGACTGCTCCTCGTCGGCCTTCTTCTCCTCGTGCGCGCTGAGGTCCGGCGCGCCGCCCGGGCGCTCCTCCTCTTCGTCTTCCGATCGCTGCTGCGGGCTGGGTTCGGCCACGGGCAGGGGTGCCTGGTCGCGGAGGCAAGGGAGTCCGGCCGCATGCGCGCAATTCACGGACCGGAGAGGGATGCAGGCGCTACGAAAACGGCTGCGCCAGGGAGGAGCAGGGGGCGAATGAAGGCTGCAACGACTACACGAAGTCCGCCTCCGCGGACTACCGCTCGCGGTGCAGCCGAGGCGGAGTGGCGCGCGACGAGCCGCGCGGCAGCCGAGGTCCGCGTGCCTCGGCGGCGGTGAAGCGTGTCGCGTGCCCCATGGCTGCGGCCACGCGGCAGGCGGGAGTCGGCGAAGGCCGACTTCGTGTTTTTGTTGCCGCGGAGCCGCGGATTCATCCGCCCCGACGTTGCTGCGGATTCATCCAACCGTTCACCCGTCGGTACGTAGCAGAAACGATCGGGCGTCCAGAGGCAGCGTACGTATGGAACACCTTATGCATTAGCCGCGCGCCGAAACCGGACGATCCTTCTATTCACGCCGTCCGGTTCCCGCCTGGTCCCCCCGCCAGCGCGAAGGGTTGTCGTAACGAACCGTTCCGGAAGTCGAACCCTCTTCGAGGCTGGGCGATTCGGTGCATCCTGCCGTGTCCGGAATTCTCGCGGGCCGCACGCGGCCCCTGGCCCGAATGGCGGTCGCCGCCCTGCTCGCGGGCCTCCTCGCCGGCTGCGACCGCGGCACGGAGAACCGCAGCCAGGGCAGCGCGCCGCGCACCGGCGGCCGCGGGGCCCCGCTCCCCGGCTCGGTGAGCGACACCACCGACGACGGGCAGTGGGTGATGCCCGCCAAGGACTACGCCAGCACCCGCTACAGCCGGCTCGCGCAGATCACCCCGCAGAACGCGGGGCAGCTCAAGCTCGCCTTCACGTTCAGCACCGGCGTGAACCGCGGCCACGAGGCCGCGCCGCTGGTGGTGAACAACACCATGTACATCGTCACCCCCTTCCCCAACCTCCTCTACGCGCTGGACCTGACGAAGCCCGGCGCGCCGATGAAGTGGAAGTACGACCCGGCGCCCGCCAGCGCCGCGCAGGGGGTGGCCTGCTGCGACGTGGTGAACCGCGGCGCCGCCTACGCCGACGGGAAGGTGGTCTACAACACCCTCGACGGGCACACCGTGGCCGTCGACGCGGCGACGGGGCGCGAGGTGTGGAAGGCGCGGGTGGCCGACTACAACAAGGGCGAGTCGTTCACCATGGCGCCGCTGATCGTCAAGAACAAAGTGCTGGTGGGCAACAGCGGCGGCGAGTTCGGGGTGCGCGGCTGGGTGACCGCGCTCGACCTGGGCACGGGGCGGATCGCCTGGCGCGCGTACAGCACCGGGCCGGATGCGGAGGTGGGGATCGGCCCCGCGTTCCGCGCGCAGTACCCGCAGTACCGCGGCAGGGACCTGGGGATCACCACCTGGCCGCCGGACGCCTGGAAGATCGGCGGGGGCACCATGTGGGGGTGGATCAGCTACGACCCGGAACTGGACCTGATCTACCACGGCACCGCCAACCCCGGCCCCTGGAACGCCGAGCAGCGCCCCGGCGACAACCTGTGGACGGCGGGGATCTTCGCCCGCGACCCCGACGACGGGCAGGCGCGCTGGTTCTACCAGTGGAGCCCGCACGACCTGTGGGACTACGACGGGATCAACGAGCAGATCCTGGTGAACCTCCCCATCGGCGGGCAGACGCGCCGGGTGCTGCTGCGCGCTGAGCGCGATGGCTACGTCTACGTGCTGGACCGCACCACGGGCCAGGTGCTCTCGGCCGACCCGTTCATGGACGTGACCTCGACGCTGGGGATCGACCTGACCACGGGGCGGCCGAAGGAGAACCTGGCCAAGCACCCCGAGACGGGGAAGGTGGTGCGCGACATCTGCCCGGCGGCGCCGGGGGCGAAGGACTGGCAGCCCACCTCGTGGTCGCCGCGCACGGGGCTCTTCTACATCCCCCACCAGAACCTCTGCATGGACTTCGAGGGGGTGGAGGCGAGCTACATCGCCGGCACCCCGTACGTGGGGGCGAACGTGAAGATGTACGCGGGCCACGGCGGCCACCGCGGCGCGCTCACCGCCTGGGACCCGATCCACCGGCGCATCGCCTGGCAGATCAAGGAGTTCTTCCCCGTCTGGAGCGGCACCGTCACCACCGCCGGCGACGTGGTCTTCTACGGGACGATGGACGGCTGGTTCAAGGCGGTCGACGCGCGCAACGGCCGCCTCCTCTGGCAGTTCAAGTGCGGCTCGGGGATCATCGGCCAGCCCATCACCTACCGCGGGCCCGACGGCAAGCAGTACGTCGCCGTCCTCGCGGGCGTCGGCGGATGGTCGGGGGCGATCGTGGCCGGCGACCTGGACCCGCGCGACAGCACGGCGGCGCTGGGCTTCGTGAACGCGATGAAGGACCTGCCGCAGCACACCACCAAGGGCGGGATGCTCTATGTCTTCTCGCTCTGAACCGCGAGTGCGAAGGTACGAAGGTGCGACAGTGCGAAAGTTCGCGCTTCACGCGCGGGGCTGCGTGCGGCCGTTCACTCTCGCACTCTCGCACTCTCGTACTCTCGCACTCTCCCGCGCGGGCGCGCCGAAGCTGGCGCTCGCGCTGCTGGCCGCGCTCGGCGCCGCCGCCTGCGCCCGCGCCGACGCCCGTCCCGCGCGGGAGCTCCGCGTCTGCGCGGACCCCAACAACCTCCCCTTCTCCAACGCCCGCGGCGAGGGCTTCGAGAACCGCATCGCCGAGCTGGTGGCGCGCGACCTGGGGGCGCGGGTGCGCTACACCTGGTGGGCGCAGCGCCGCGGCTTCTTCCGCAGCACGCTGCGCGCGGGCACCTGCGACGTGGTGATCGGGATGCCCACCACGCTGGAGATGGCGGCGCCCACGCGGCCGTACTACCGCTCCACCTACGTCTTCGTCACCCGCCGCGACCGCGGGCTCGACGTGCGCTCCTTCGACGACCCGCGGCTGAAGACGCTCAAGATCGGCGTGCAGATCGTGGGCGACGACGGGTTCAACACCCCGCCGGTGCACGCCCTCTCCCGCCGCGGCGTGGTGGGCAACCTCAAGGGCTACACCGTCTACGGCGACTACTCGCGTCCGAATCCGCCGGCGGCCATCATCGACGCGGTGGCGAATGGCGAGGTGGACCTGGCGATCGCCTGGGGGCCGCTCGCGGGCTACTTCGCGAAGCGGGCCAGGGCGCCGCTCTCCATCGTGCCGGTGAGCCCCCAGATCGATCCGCCCTTCCTCCCCTTCATCTACGACATCTCCATGGGGACGCGGCGCGGCGACACGCTGGGGACGCGGCTGGACGAGGTGATCGTGCGCCGCCGGGCGGAGATCGAGCGCATCCTGGACGACTACGGCGTGCCCCGCGCGGAAGGGAGGCGGAGGTGAGCATTCGGGTGCCGCGCGGGGCGCGCCTCGCCCTGGGGACCATCACCCTCGCCGCGCTGGCCGCGGGGTGCGAGCGTGAGCAGCGGCGCTTCCGCGAGACGCCGCCCAGCGCCACGCCGGGGAGCGAGGTGCAGACCTCCGGCGGCTTCGTCGCGGGGCCGCCGCTCCCCGAGATCAAGGTGGTGACGCCCTACCTCAACAACGCTTGGGCGGTGAGCGAGGGGAAGAGCCTGTACCTGCAGATGAACTGCGTGGGGTGCCACTTCCACGGCGGCGGGGGGATCGGGCCGCCGCTGATGGACGACCGCTGGATCTACGGCGCGCAGCCGGAGAACATCTACCAGTCGATCCAGGAGGGGCGCCCCAACGGGATGCCCGCCTGGGGGTCGCGGCTCTCCAGCGACCAGATCTGGAAGATCACCGTGTACGTGATGTCGATGTCGGGCCAGGTGCGGAAGGACGTGGCCCCCGGGCGCGACGACCACATGCAGGGGAAGAAGCAGGAGCAGGGGACCGAGGAGCGGAACCCCCGCGCGTACGGCGGCCAGCCGCCCTCGACCGTCTTCCCGTGACGCGCGCGCGCATCCGCACCCTGGCGGCGCCCGCCGCCCTCGCCGCCCTCGCCGCGTGCGGGGGGCGGCAGAGCGCGCTCGACCCCGCCGGGCCGCAGTCGCTGCACCTGTTCAACCTGGGGAATTTCCTCTACGTCACCGCCGGCGCCGTCTTCCTGGCGGTGATGGCGGCGCTGGCGATGGCGCTGGCGAGGGCCCGCCGGCGCGACGTCCCCGACGTGAGCGAGGCGGGGGAGGGGCGGGCGCGGCACACGGTGATCCTCGCCGTGGGCGGCACGGTCGCCATCCTCCTGGTCTTCCTGGTGGTGAGCTTCCTCACCGGCCGCGCCTACGCGGTCACGCCCCTCGGCGGGCGGCCGCTGCAGATCAGCGTGGTCGGCCACCAGTGGTGGTGGGAGGTGGTGTACAGCGACAGCGTCAACAGCCGCTCGCTCACCACCGCCAACGAGATCCACGTTCCCGTCGGCCGCACGGTGATCCTGAAGATGACGTCGCACGACGTCATCCACTCCTTCTGGGTGCCCAGCCTGGCGGGGAAGAAGGACCTGATCCCCGGCTACTCCACCACCACCTGGTTCCGCGCCGACCGGCCCGGGATGTACCGCGGCGTGTGCGCCGAGTTCTGCGGCTACCAGCACGCGATGATGGGGCTGCTGGTGATCGCCGAGCCCCCCGCGCAGTTCGCCCGCTGGTACGAGGCGCAGCTCGCCGACGCCGGCCCCCCGGCCGACACCGTGGCCAGCACGGGGAAGAACGTGTTCATGGGCGCGCACGGCTGCCTGCTCTGCCACACCGTGCGCGGCACCGACGCGGGGGGGCGCGTGGGGCCCGACCTCACCCACCTGGCCAGCCGCCACACGCTGGCGGCGGGGGCCGTCCCCAACACTCGCGGGTGGCTGGGGGGATGGGTGATGGACCCGCAGGGGATCAAGCCGGGCGCCCACATGCCGCCCAACGACATGCGGCCCGACGAGCTGCAGGCGCTGCTCACCTACCTCCAGGGGCTCCGGTAGACCGATGGCGACCGTCGACCACGAGGTGGTGGGCCCCCTCCACGACGACGCGCGGGCTCTGGCGGAGCTGGAGCGCTCCTGGCACGAGCCCCGGGGGCTCTGGGGGTGGCTCATCACGGTGGACCACAAGCGCATCGGCAAGCGCTACATCGTGACCGCGATGAGCTTCTTCCTCCTCGCCGGCCTCGAGGCGCTGGTGATGCGGCTGCAGCTCGCCCGGCCGCAGAACGGGCTGCTGGACCCCGACAAGTACAACCAGTTCTTCACCATGCACGGCACCACCATGATGTTCCTCTTCGCGGTGCCGGTGATGACCGCGTGGGGGCTGTACCTGGTGCCGCAGATGGTGGGCACGCGCAACCTGGCCTTCCCGCGGCTGAACGCCTACGGCTACTGGGTCTACCTGATCGGGGCGCTCTTCATCTACGTGCAGTTCTTCCTGAACACCGGGACCGACGTGGGCTGGTTCGCCTACGTGCCGCTCGCCGGGCCCCAGTTCTCGCCGGGGAAGCGGGTCGACACCTGGGCGCAGATGGTCACCTTCACCGAGATCTCGGCGCTGATCGCGGCGGTGGAGCTGATCGTGACCATCTTCAAGCAGCGCGCGCCGGGGATGTCGCTGAACCGGCTCCCGCTCTACGTCTGGTCGATCCTGGTGGTGGCGTTCATGATCGTCTTCGCCATGCCCGCCGTGGCGGTGGCGAGCACCTTCCTGCTGGCGATGGACCGGCTGGTGGGGACGCAGTTCTTCAACCCCGCCGAGGGGGGCGACCCGCTCCTCTGGCAGCACATGTTCTGGTTCTTCGGCCACCCCGAGGTCTACATCATCTTCATCCCGGGGCTGGGCTTCGTCTCGTCCATCATCACCACCTTCTCGCGGCGGCCGGTGTTCGGCTACGTGCCGATGGTGCTCTCGCTCATCGCCACCGGCTTCATCGGCTTCGGGCTGTGGGTGCACCACATGTTCGCCACCCCCATCCCGCAGCTCGGGCAGAGCTTCTTCACCGCGGCCAGCACCATGATCGCCATCCCCAGCGGGGTGCAGATCTTCTGCTGGATCGCCACCCTCTGGCTGGGGACGCCGCGCTTCCGCACGCCGCTCCTCTACGCGCTGGGGTTCATCTTCATCTTCGTGATCGGGGGGCTCACCGGGGTGATGCTCGCCTCGGTGCCCTACGACCTGCAGGTGCACGACACCTACTTCGTGGTCGCGCACTTCCACTACGTGCTGATCGGCGGGGCGGTGTTCCCGCTGCTGGGGGCCATCACCTACTGGTTCCCCAAGGTCACCGGGCGGATGACCAGCGAGCGGCTGGGGAAGCTCGGGTTCTGGCTCCTCTTCGCCGGCGTGAACGTCACCTTCTTCCCCATGCACTTCCTGGGGCTGATGGGGATGACGCGGCGGGTCTACACCTACCTCCCCTCGCAGGGGTGGGGCGGCCTCAACCTGCTCTCGACGGTCGGCGCCTTCATCGTCGCCGCCGGCGTGGTCGTCTTCCTCTCCAACCTGGTCTCCAGCCTGCGCGCGGGGCCGCCGGCGGGGCCGGACCCCTGGGGCGCCGACACGCTGGAGTGGGCCATCCCCTCGCCGCCTCCGCACTACAACTTCGCGCGCATCCCCATCGTGCAGGGGCGCGCCGCGCTCTGGTCGATGACGCCCGACCGCCCGGTGGTGACGGGGCTCGACGAGACGCACCGCGAGGTGCTGGTGACCACGCTGATGGACGCCGATCCCGACAACCGGCAGGAGTCGCCCGGGCCCACGCCGGTGCCCTTCCTGGCGGGGCTGGCGACGGGGTTCCTGCTGATCCTGCTGGTGTTCACCTTCCAGGCGGTGTGGATCGGGGCCATCCCGCTGGCGCTGGCGCTCTTCGCCTGGGCGTGGCCGCGCCACCCCGAGAAGGCGTGGAAGCTGGAGCGGAGAGGGGCCACGTGAGCACGCGGCAGCAGGCGTCGATCGACGTCTCCGGGCTCCCGGACGTCACCTACGGCTACCGCAATCTGGTGTGGTGGGGAACGGCGGCGTTCATGGTGATCGAGAGCGTCACGCTCGCCATGTGCGCGGGGACCTACCTCTACCTGCGCCGCAACTTCTCCATGCTCCCGCCGGCGCGGATCGAGCTTCCCGAGCTGACCCTGGCGACGCTCGAGGTCGTGCTGATGCTGGTGAGCTTCCTCCCCCTCGCCATCCTGAGCCGCGCGGCGCACCGGAAGGACCTCCCCGCGGTGCGGCTCTGGCTGCTGGTGGCGACCGCCTTCAACCTGGCCTTCGTGGCGCTGCGCTGGTTCGAGCTGGGGGACCTGAACGTGCGCTGGGACCAGAACGCCTACGGCTCGTCGGCGTGGCTGGTGCTGATCGTCCACGGCACACTGGTGCTGGCGGAGGTGGGGGAGCTGGTGGTGTTCAGCCTGATCGCGTGGACGGGGCGATGGGAGGAGAAGCACTTCCCCGACACCTCGGACCTGGTGATGTACTGGTACTTCATGTGCCTGTCGTGGCTCCCGCTCTACGCGATGGTCTTCCTCCTGCCGCGGGTGATGTGACCATGGCCGCCGCCGAGCGCCCCGGGCACTCGACTCCGCCGAGCCCCGCGACCGTCGCCCTCTGGCTGGCGCTGGCGGGGGGGCCGGTGGTGGTGCTGCTGGGGCAGTGGGCGGCCTACGTGCTGGTCCCCGACGCCTGCGCCCGGCAGAGCAGCGTGTTCGTGCACCTGGTGCACCTGGTGGCGCTGCTCCTGCTGGCCGCGGGGTTCCTGTGGAGCCGGCGCGAGTGGGTGCGGCTGGGGCGGAGCGAGCCCGACGAGCGCCCCGGCCCCGAGCACCGGGCGCGCTTCATGGCCTTCTCGGCGATGGTCACGAACCCGTTCCTGGCCCTGGTGGTGCTGGCGATGTGGCTCGCCACCTTCCTCTTCAGCCCCTGCCTGGCCTGATGCGCGCGCCGCTCGTCCTGGCCGCGCTCCTGGCGCTCTCCGCCGCCGCCTGCACGCAGGCGGGGGTGAGCGCGGAAGAGGCCTCGGCGCTCACCCAGGGCGGGAGCGCGGCGCGCGGGAAGGTGTGGATGCAGGAGTACGGCTGCGGGGGGTGCCACGAGATCCCCGGCATCCCCGGCGCGCGCGGCCGCGTCGGGCCGCCGCTGGCCGGCGTCGGCACGCGCCTCTTCATCGCCGGGGCCACGGAGAACAAGCCCGCGAACCTGATCGACTGGATCCACGACCCGCCCGCGGTCGACTCGTCCACCGCGATGCCCAACGTCGGCCTGAACCGCGCCCAGGCCCGCGACGTCGCCGCCTATCTCTACACCCTTCCGCACCGCTGACAAAAAGATCGTATCACGCAGCGCAGAGACGCGGAGTCGCAGAGAGATCGGGTGGTTCTCTCTGCGACTCCGTGCCTCTGTGTGATACCGGTTCTGTTGATTGATTGTGCATTCTGCCAACGGAATGGACTCACACGGAGTCAACGGAGTCAACGGAGTCAACGGAGAATGCCAGGCAGTTCCACCGTTGACTCCGTTGACTCCGTGTGAAACCTATCTGTGCTGGTCTTTTACGAATGCACAGTCACTTGGCAGAGATGGTATGAGACGCTTTTGTCTACGGTGCCGGGGGCCGCGGAAGCGCCGTCGGGGGCAGCATGTTGTTCAGGCGCATGTAGTTCGCGAGCTGGCTGTAGTGGTCGGCCATGTCCACCATGTGGCCGAGCACATAGGCCGTGCGCGGCACCTGCCGCGTCTGTCCGCCGCGGGTCACCGTCACCTGCTCGGCCAGCTTCGCGTCGTTGAGCTGCGCGAACGCCTGCTCGCAGAAGGTGAACGACTCCTTGAGCTTCGCGATCAGCCGGTCGCGGGGCCAGGTGGCCTTCACCGAGTCGGCCGTCGTGGTATCCTCCGCCGCGCGCGGCGCCTTCATGTCGCCGAAGTTGTTGCAGAAGATGTAGTTGTCGGTCGCCAGGTGCTGCGCGATGTAGCCGATGCTGAGCTGCGCGGGCGTCGGCTTGTAGGGGAACAGCCGCTCCGGGATGGAGTCGAACGCCTGGGCCAGGTTCCGCTGCAGGGCCATCGTCCGCCCGCGGAACACCGCGGTGATCGGGTCCGACGGCGGACCGGATGGCTGCTGCTGCGCGGCGAGGCCCGCCGGCAGCGCCAGGGCGGAGAGGAGCACTACGTACGAAGTCTTCATACGTCCTCCTGGGAGGGGATGGTGAGGGGATCGTTCGTGATACTATACGCTTTTGTGCTGAAGACAACTGCGATCCTCACGCAGAGACCGCGGAGACGCGGAGAGACGGCGGCGCCTCTCCGTGTCTCTGCGCCGCTGCGTGAGTCTGATATTTGCGCGCGGCCGGTGGCATGGACGGATCGGTCTTCTTCCACGGCTTCGGGGCGCTCGGGCGCACGCTGCTCGTCGGGTTCCTCGCCTACGCCGCGCTGGTGCTGCTGCTGCGCCTCTCGGGCAAGCGCGCCATCGCGAAGATGAACACCTTCGACTTCGTGGTGGTGGTGGCGCTCGGCTCCGCGCTGGCCACCATCATCGTGGATCCGTCCATCGACCTGGCGAGCGGGCTGGCGGGGCTCATCCTGCTGGTGGCGGTGCAGTACGCGGTGTCGTGGGCCACGGCGCACTCGAAGCGGGTGGAGCACTGGGTGAACGGCTACCCCGAGCTCCTCTTCTACCGCGGCGACTTCATGCGTGCGGTGATGAAGCACCACCGGGTGACGGAGGAGGAGGTGCGCGCCGCCATCCGCATGGCGGGGCACGGCCGCCTCGACGACGTGTACGCCGTGGTGCTGGAGACCGACGGGGTGTTCAGCGTGGTGCGGATGGAGAGCGCGACGCGCCACGACGTGATGGACGACGTGGCGGGGTACCCGGAGCACCTGCAGCACGGGCCGCAGGCCAGGAGCCTCTGACTCAGGGGCCCACGTCAGACGGTGCCCGTACGGGGCGTTCACTCCGGCAGGGGACCGGACCTTCGCACCCCGCGGCGGTGTACGCGCGGGGCCACACTTTCGGCGGGAAACCCGGCAGGGGAGCAGGGATGCCAGAACGGAACACCAGGCGCGGCGGCACGCCGCCGCGCATGCGGGGAATCAGGCGCGCGGCCGCGGCCGCGCTGGTGCTGCCGGCGGTGGTCGGCGGCTTCATGCTGCAGAGCGCCGTCTCGGGGAGCGGGCGGCTCTTCGAGGAGGTGCTCACCCGCGTCGCCAGCTACGGGGTGGACGCCGTGCCCCAGGACAGCCTGTACGCGCTGGCCGCGCGCGGGCTGATCCGCCGCATCGGCGACCCCTACGCGGAGCTCTACTCGCCGGAGCAGCTCGCCGACTTCCAGCGCGAGAGCCTGCGCAACGGCTACGGCGGGATGGGGATGCTGGTGGAGCTGGTGCGCGACACCGCCACCGTGATGAAGGTCTACCCCGGCACCCCCGCCGCCGGCGCCGGCGTGCGCGTGGGCGACCGCATCGTGGAGGTCGACGGGCAGAAGGTCACCGGGCTCCCGCTGGACCGCGTGACCGCGCGGCTGCTGGGGCCGCAGGGGACCACCGTGCAGGCGGTGCTGGTGCGCCACGGCGAGCCGGCCCCGGTGCGCATCGAGGCGCGGCGGGCGCTGGTGCACGTGCCCGTGGTCCCCTACGCGATGATGATGGACGACGGGATCGGCTACGTGCCGCTCGACCGCTTCAGCGAGAGCTCGGCGCAGGAGCTGGCCGAGGCGCTGCAGGAGCTGCGGGCGAAGGGCGCCCGCGCCTTCGTGATCGACCTGCGCGGCAACGGCGGCGGGAGCCTGGACCAGTCCATCCGCATCTCCAACCTCTTCCTGCAGCCGGGGAAGGAGATCCTGCGCGTGGTCTACCGCAACGCCCCGCACGAGGTCTACCGCGCCTCGCAGAAGCCGCTGGTGGCCACCGAGCCGGTGGTGGTGATGACCGACGAGGGGACCGCCTCGGCCTCGGAGATCGTGGCGGGGTCGCTGCAGGACCACGACCGCGCGGTGGTGGTCGGCGCGCCCTCGTTCGGGAAGGGGCTGGTGCAGGACCTCTTCCCGCTGGAGGGCGGGTGGGCGCTCAAGCTCACCACCGGGCGCTGGTTCACCCCCAGCGGGCGCTCCATCCAGCGGCCGCGCAAGGTGAACCCCGACGGCACCTTCGCCCCCGAGGACACGCTGCCGCCCACCGACAGCGCGCTGCGCGCCCGGCCGGTGTTCCACTCCGACGCGGGGCGCCCGGTGTACGGCGGCGGCGGGATCTCGCCCGACGTGCTGATCCGCAGCGACACCCTGACCACGGCCGAGCGCGCCCTGCTGCGGGCGCTCAGCTCGCGCTCGGGCGCCACCAACCAGGTGCTCTCGGAGTACACCCTGGAGCTGCGGCGCGGCGTGCCGCAGAACTTCTCGGTGAACGCCGCCTGGCGCGACGAGCTCTTCCGCCGCCTGCAGAAGGACGGCGTGCGCGTCGACCGGGCCACCTTCGACGCCGGGGCCACGCTGCTGGACCGGATGCTGGAGCAGCGCGTGTCGTCGCTGGCCTTCGGCGACTCGGCCTCGTTCCGCCGCAACGCCGGGCGCGACCAGCCGCTGCAGACCGCGCTCACGGTGCTCCGCGGCGTGCACACCCAGGCCGAGGCGCTCGCCCGGGCCGCCACCATGGCCCGCGCGGTGCCCCCGCCGGTGGTCGCCGCGCGGCCGCGGGGGTGACGAAGCAGGTTTCTCCAGAGGGAGCGGCCCGCGCCGCTCCCGTTCCATCACCTGAACCCCACCCGTCCGTGAACAACTCCGTACGCACCGCCGGCGCGCTGGCCGCGGCGCTCGCGCTGGCCGCCGCGCCCGCGCTCGCGCAGGCGCCCGCGGCGCCGGGCCCGCTCAAGCACGCGCCGCAGCCGACCACCGCCGCGATCACCGCCGCCGACGCGATGACCCGGCTCTACATCCTGGCCGACGACTCGATGATGGGGCGCGAGGCGGGGACCCAGGGGAACGTGAAGGGCACCGACTACATCGCCCGCGAGGCGCGGCGGATGGGGCTGGAGCCGGCCGGCGAGAACGGCACCTTCTTCCAGACCATTCCCTTCGTCACCAGGGCCCTCTCCCCCGGCGCCGCCCTCTCGGTGGACGGCGCGGCGCTGCGGATGGGCGACGACTACCTGGTGCTCCCCACGGTGCCCGGCGTCTTCACCTTCCGCGAGAGCCTGCAGGCCACCGGCGCGCAGGTGGTGTACGGCGGCCAGATCGGCACCTCGAACATGATCGACCCCGCGCAGACGGCGGGGAAGGTGGTGGTGTTCGACGCGCCGGCCGGCCCCAACGGGCAGAAGACCTGGCGCTTCTGGACCGCCGGGAGCCTGGACCGCTACGGCCAGGCGGCCGCGCTCGCCATCGTGGCGGCCGACCTGCTCCCGCCGGGGCTCAAGGACTTCCTGATGAGCCCGCAGGAGGGGATGAAGAGCGAGGGGCCCGCCCCCACCGGCCCCGCCGGGCTGCTGGTGACCGCCGCGGCGGCGCAGCGGCTGCTGGGGGCGCCGGTGGCGGGGATGGCGCCGGGGACGGCGGGGAAGACGGTGGCCGCCTCGGTCGCCATCGCCGAGACGCCGGTGCCCTTCCCGGCGCGCAACGTGGTGGCCATCCTGCGCGGCACCGACCCGGTGCTCCGCCGCCAGTTCGTGGCCGTCGGCGCGCACAACGACCACGTGGGGAAGGGCCCGGCCATCGACCACGACTCGGTGCGCGTCTTCAACCACCTGCTGCGCCGCGAGGGGCTGGAGGGCGAGGCCGAAACCGCGACCGCCGCGCAGGCGGAGCAGGTGCGCGCCGGGATCGTGGCCGCGCACCAGGCGCACGGGGTGCGGCTGGACTCCATCTTCAACGGCGCCGACGACGACGGCTCCGGCACCACGGGGGTGCTGGAGATCGCGGAGTACCTGGCCGCGCACCGTCCGAAGCGCTCGGTGCTCTTCGTCTGGCACACCGGCGAGGAGAAGGGGCTGCTGGGCTCGCAGTGGTTCACCGAGCACCCCACCCCGGGAATCGACCGCGACTCGATCGTGGCGCAGCTCAACATGGACATGATCGGGCGCGGCGCGGCGAGCGACGAGACGGGGAAGAACAAGGAAGGCGCGGCGCTGCGCGGCGGGCCGCACTACCTGCAGCTGGTGGGCTCGCGCCGGCTCTCCACCCAGCTCGGCAACGTGGTGGAGGAGGTGAATCGCACCGGGAACCACGGCTTCGCGTTCGACTACGCGCTCGACGCCAACGGCCACCCGGGCAACATCTACTGCCGCAGCGACCACTACAACTACGCGCGGTGGGGGATCCCGATCACCTTCTTCACCACCGGGCTGCACGAGGACTACCACCAGGTGAGCGACGAGCCGCAGTACATCGACTACGAGAAGCTCGCGGGCGTCTCGCGGCTGGTGGCCGACATCGCGCTGAACGTCGCCAACCGGCCGGACCGGCTGGTGGTGGACCAGCCGAAGCCGGACCCGCACGGGCAGTGCCGGCAGTAACGGCAGGGGACAGGGGACAGCCTGCCCGGCTCTCCAGTCCGATCAGGGCAGCCCCGGCCGCCGGAGTTTCCGGCGGCCGGGGCTTCCTGTATCATCCCGCGGTCCGGTGTGTGGGTGGAGCAGGGTGGGTACAGGGTGGGATTTGCGGCAATTCGCGAGTAAACTCGCCGCTACAACCGCACGCTGTCCGCCTTCGCGGACATCAACCGCAAACGCAGGCGGAGGTCATCCCGAGGGACCGGATTTGCAGGCCGCGGTACCGCCTCGGGTTTGCGCCGGGCCCGCGGCCGGGGAAGTCCGCGCAGGCGGACTGTGTGCCGTTGTAGCGGCGACTTCAGTCGCATAGTCGCCAAGATTACCGGAAAACGAGCGGACCTTCGTGAGCGAA
Organism: Longimicrobiaceae bacterium; assembly: GCA_045803205.1. GTDB lineage: Bacteria > Gemmatimonadota > Gemmatimonadetes > Longimicrobiales > Longimicrobiaceae > Longimicrobium. The sequence continues at coordinate 13,743 of JBJMPM010000002.1, read as the reverse complement.
GAACGGGAGTACCTGCTGGGGACGGACGAAGACGAGCTGGCGCGGCTCGGCTTCCAGCACCAGGTGTGGGCGGGGCACGCCGCCGACGCCTGGGAGCGCGCCGGCTTCGCGCGCGGGCAGGCGCTGCTCGACGTGAGGTGCGGGCCGGGGTACGCCACGCTCGACCTGGCGCGGCTGGTGGGCCCCGGCGGGCGCGTGCACGGGGTGGACGTCTCCGCGCGCTTCCTGGCGCACCTGCGCGCGCTCGCGGAGGCGCAGCGGGTGCGCAACGTGACCGCCGAGGTGCTCGACCTGACCGCCGACGAGCTGCCGGAGGCGGCGTTCGACGGGGCGTACGCGCGCTGGGTGCTCTGCTTCGTGCACGACCCCGGCGAGGTGGTGCGGCGCGTCGCCCGCTCGCTCAGGCCCGGCGGCGCGTTCGTGGTGCAGGACTACCTCAAGTACCTCGGCGTGGTGATGGCGCCGGCGGATCCAGCCTTCGACCGCGTCTTCGCGGCGATGGTCGCTTCGTGGCATGCCGCGGGGGGCGATCCCGATATCGGCATGCGGGTGCCGGGGCTGATGCGGGCGGCGGGGCTGGAGGTAGCGCACGTGGAGCCGCGGGTGCGCGGCGGGCGGCCGGGCTCGGGCGTCTGGGAGTGGCCGCGCACCTTCTTCACCAACTACCTCCCCACCCTCGTCCGCGGCGGCTTCATCACCCAGTCCGACGCCGACGCCTTCGACGCGCGCTGGGCCGAGCGCGAGCGCGACCCCGCCGCCTTCTTCTCCACCCCGCCGCAGGTCACGGTCATCGGGGTGAAGCGGTGAGCCGCCCGATGAAGCTGCAGATCGTGAGCGATACGCACGCGGGCTTCGAGGCGTTCGATCCGCCGGACGCCGGCGCGGACGTGCTGGTGCTGGCCGGCGACATCGACGTGGGGATGCGGGGAGTGGAGCTCGCGAAGGCGTGGTCGCGCGGCCGGCCCGTGCTGTACGTCGCGGGGAACCACGAGTTCTACGGCGAGTCCATCCCACGCCACGTCCAGAAGCTCCGGGACGCCGCCGCCGGCACCGGGGTGCGCTTCCTGGAGAACGACGAGGCGGTCGTGGGCGGCGTGCGCTTCCTCGGCTGCACCCTGTGGACCGACTTCGACCTGTTCGGGGACCGGGGGATGGACATGGCCGCGGCGCAGGCGGGGATGAACGACTACCGCAAGATCCGCGTGGACCCCACCTACAGCCGTCTCCGCCCCATCGACACGGTGTCGATGCACCAGCGCAGCGTCCGCTGGCTGGTCGAGCGGCTGGAGGCGCCCTTCGCCGGGCCCACGGTGATCGTGACGCACGCCGCGCCCAGCCCGCGCTCCATCACCCCGGCGCAGCGCGGCGATTCGCTCTCCGCCGCCTTCGCCAGCGACCTGGAGTGGATGCTGGACGGGCGCGCGGCGCTCTGGATCCACGGGCACACGCACTTCTGCTGCGACTACGAGGTCGGCGGCACGCGCGTGGTCGCCAACCAGCGCGGCTATCCGGGCGAGGACACCGGCGCCTTCGACCCGGCGTTCGTCGTCGAGGTCGGCTGACCTGAACAGCCTCTCACGCAGAGGCACGGAGAGGTCCGGATCGCTGCTCCGGGTCTCCGTGCCTCCGTGCGACACCTTCTTCCACGTCTCGTCACAATTCGCTTGCCCGGCGGCCTCCCGACCGTATCCTCATCGACACCACTGTTCACTCCAACCCGCCAGGTCCATGCGATTCTCACGATCTTCAGCCCTCGCCTTCGCCTGCGTGCTCGCGGCCGGCGCGCAGCCGGCGGCCGCGCAGGCCTCGCGGGGGGCGCTGGCGCGCGGCACCTTCGCCATCACGCACGTGTCGGTGGTGCCGATGACGCGCGACACCGTGCTCTCCGACGCCACCGTGCTGGTGCGCGACGGGCGGATCGCCGCGGTGGGGCCGGTGGCGCGCGTGCGGGTCCCCGCCGGCACGCGGCAGATCGACGGGCGCGGCCGGTGGCTGGTCCCCGGCCTGGCCGACATGCACACGCACCTCTTCAGCGACGACAGCGCGATGGCCCACGACTCGGTGGCGCCGTACGAGCTGGGGGTGATGGTGGCCAACGGCGTGACGACGACGCGGCTGATGATCGGCACCCCCGAGCAGCTCGCGCTGCGGAGCGGCGTGCGGGAGGGGCGGGTGCTGGGACCGCAGCTCTGGGTCGCCAGTCCGCAGTTCACCGGGCGGCAGTTCGAAAACGCTCGCGTGGTGACCACGCCGGAGCAGGCGCGTGCGGCGGTGCGCGAGGTGGCCGCGGCGGGGTACGACTTCGTGAAGCTCACGCTGTTCATCACCCCGCCGGTGTACGAGGCGGTGATGGACGAGGCGGCGCGCGTCGGGATCCGCGTGGTGGGGCACGTGGAGACGGCGGTGGGGGTGGAGCGCGCGCTGGCCGCCGGGCAGCCGATCGAGCACCTGGACTCGTACTTCGAGGCCGTGCTGGCCGACTCGGCGCCGTCGCGGGTGAGCGTGACGCAGTACGGGGTGTTCCGCCTGGACAACTGGCGCACCCTGGACCACGTGGACGACCGCAAGATCGCCCGGATCGCCGGGGCCACGGCGCGCGCGCCCGGCTGGGGGAAGTGGACGTCGCCCACGCTGAACGTGTTCAACGACGCCTTCGCCATCGGCCCCACCGAGGAGGAGATCCGCGCCCGCCCCGAGTGGGGGATGCTGCCGCGGGGGTTCCGGGAGCTCTACCTGGGCGCGCGCCCCCGCTACTGGAGCGCGGCCGCGGCCGAGGTGCGCACCGAGGCGCGGCGCCGCCGCTACGTGGAGGTGCGCAACGGGCTGGTGAAGGCGATCGCCGATTCGGGCGGGAAGGTGCTGGCGGGCTCCGACACCCCCGAGTGGTTCCACCTGTACGGCTACGGCCTGCACCGCGAGCTGGCGGCGCTGGTGGGGGCGGGGCTCACGCCGTACCAGGCGCTGGAGGCCGCCACCCGCAACCCCGCCGAGTTCCTGGAGGCGTCGCGGGAATGGGGGACCATCGAGGCGGGGAAGCGCGCCGACCTGGTGCTCCTCTCCGCGAACCCGCTGGCCGACATCCGCAACACCACGCGCATCGAGGGCGTGTCGCTCGGCGGTCGATGGCTGGACCGCGCCGCGCTGGACGGGATGATCCAGGCCGCGGCCCGGCGCCTGAACCCGTAAACAGATAATCTCACGCAGAGGCGCAGAGGCACGGAGTGTAAACAGCGACTCCCCCACCGTGCCTCTGCGCCTCTGTGTGACACCCTCTGTTCCTGCTATTCTTCCCGCCTATGCGAATCGTGCTGCAGCGGGTGTCTCGGGCCAGGGTGACGGTGGATGGCCGCGTCACCGGCGAGATCGGCCGCGGGCTCCTTCTCCTCGTCGGCTTCACGGACGGCGACACGGACGAGGCGCTCGCGTGGATGGCGAAGAAGGTGGTGCAGCTCCGCGTCTTTCCCGACGACGAGGGGAAGATGAACCGCTCGGTGGAGGAGGCGGACGGCGCCGTCCTGGTCGTCAGCCAGTTCACCCTGTACGGCGACGCGCGGAAGGGGAACCGGCCGAGCTATATCGACGCGGCGCGGCCGGAGGTGGCGATCCCGCTCTACGAGCGCTTCGTGGAGCTGCTGCGCGCCGCCGGCCGCCCCGTGGCCACCGGCGAGTTCGGCGCGATGATGGACGTGGAGCTGGTGAACGACGGCCCGGTGACGCTGATCCTCGAACGCTAGCTGATACTGATACCAGATCCAGAAAAAGATTCGTCTCACGCAGAGACGCAGAGGCCCGGAGAGTGGTTCTCTCTGTGCCTCTGCGTCTCTGCGTGAGACGCTCAACGCGGACGCCCACCTCCACGATCCACAACTCCGCGTGCGCCGTGTCGCCGCGGACGAACGCCACGCGCTGCCCTCCGGGCGAGAGCACCGGATCGCGGTCGCGGCCGCCGGTGGTGAGCCGCACCGGCGCGGCGCCCGGCCGCGTGAGCACCACGTTTCCGCGATCGATGCCGACGGTCTGCGCAACCGCAGCCGCGGGCGGGAGGAGAAGCGCCGCGAGGGCGAAATGGCTGAAGCGCATGCTGTGGAGCGAACGGTAGAAGATAGGCTGCGAGGCGCGCGGAACGATACGCCGGCGCACCGGTCGTCGCCACGTTGTCCACGGCCGCCGGGGCCGCGTACATTGCCGCGCTTCCGATCTCCCTGGACCCCGCGTGCCTGATGCCCGACACCTCCACGCCGCCGCCCATCGTCCTGGCTTCTCAGTCGCCGCGCCGCGCGGAGCTGATCGCGCGGCTGGGGCTCGACTTCGACGTGCAGCCCGCCGACATCGACGAGAGCTACCGCCCCGGCGAGACGCCGCCGGACCATGCCGAGCGCCTGGCGCGCGAGAAGGCCGAGACCATCGCGCGCACCCATCCGCACGCGCTGGTGGTGGGCTCCGACACCATCGTGGTGATCGACGGCGACGTGCTGGGGAAGCCGCAGACGCGCGAGCAGGCGGTGGAGATGCTGATGCGCCTCTCCGGCCGCGACCACGAGGTCTGCACCGGCGTGGCGGTGGCGATGGACGGCCGCGTGGAGAGCGGGCTGGAGCGCGTGCGCGTCCGCTTCCGCGCGCTGGACCGGCGGACCTGCGACGAGTACGTCGCCACCGGCGAGCCGATGGACAAGGCGGGCGCCTACGGCATCCAGGGCTTCGGCAGCGCCATCGTCGAGTGCATCGAGGGCGACTACTTCGCGGTGATGGGCCTCCCCGTCGTCCGCCTGCTGACGCTGATCGAGCGCTTCGGCTGGCGCTACGGCTTCGGCAGGCTGGAGCGTGAACCCTGAAAAGAATGGTTCTCACAGAGCTCTCAGGGTCACAGCTTCTCTCTGTTCCTCTGTGTCTCTGTGGGAGACTCGAATGAAATTTATTCCTACCTTGTAAAAAATCCGATGTCCAGGCGGGCTTTTCTCCAGTAAACAAAGGCAATGAAATCCGGCGCGGAAGATGCGGCACGGGGCATGTGCCGTCCCTTGGAGGGCGACCGGGCGCGGTCTTTCCCCGCGCCGCATTCCGCCGCGCCCGTTCCACCACGGGTGCATACCCATCCTCTACATTTCCGGAGGCGTCATGAAGAAGCTGGAGCTCAACCTCGAAGACCTGCAGGTGGACTCGTTCGACACGCAGGCGCGGCCGCACGCGCGGGGCACGGTGCTGGCCAACGATTCCGAACCCCCCACCGAGGGGTACAGCGAGTGCACCGGCTGCAACACGGGCGCAGGCTCGGGCTGCGACACCAACGACGCCGTTTGTTGGGCGAATACCTGGGGCGGAAGGACCTGTGACACCACCTGCGCGCAGATCATCTGCGGCTGCAGCGCCTACGACACCGACTGCGACGCCACCTGTATCAACTACGTGAACAGTCCCGCGATGTCCTGCTACTGCTGACCCACCCGGGAGCGTCCCGGTCCGTCGGGACGCTCCCGCTCGTCCTCCCCTCGTCTCCGCCCCCGCTCCGCCCTGCATGACGGATCGAGACGCACTCCTCGACGCGGCGCACCGCATCGGCCGGCGGGTGGCCGGCCAGGCGCAGTGGAGCGGCGGTGCCTGCACGTGGACGGTGGTGCGCCCCGACCGCTCGGACCCCGCCAACCTGAAGGCGGCGGAGCTGACCGGCGGCGGCAGCGTCTACAGCGGCACGGCGGGGATCGCGCTCTTCCTGCTGGAGCTCCACCGCGCCACCGGCGACCGCGAGGCGGCCCGCGCCGCCGAAGGCGCCATCCGCTGGGCGATGGCCGATCCCGACGTGGGCGCCACCCTCTTCGGCTTCTACAGCGGCCGCGTGGGCGTGGCGTACGCCGCGGCGCGCGCGGGGCTGATCGAGGAGGCGGGAAAGTACCTGGCGCCGCTCTCCGGGCAGGAGCACGGCGACATCGGCGACGACGTGATCGCCGGGGCCGCGGGCTCCATCCCCGCGCTGCTGCGGCTCGCGCCGCTGCTGGACCAGCCGGCGCTGCTGGAGACGGCGGTGCGGCTGGGCGAACGGCTGATCGGCCGCGCGCGCCGCGAGCCGGGGGGATGGTCCTGGGGCGACGCGCGCCAGGTCACCCACGCGCGCAACCTGTGCGGCTACGCGCACGGGGCGTCGGGGATCGGCCAGGCGCTGCTGGAGCTGTACCATGCCACGGGCGATGCCCGTTTCCGCTACGCCGCCGGGCAGGCGTTCCTCTACGAGCGGCCGTTCTTCGACCCGGAGGCGGGCGACTGGCCCGACTTCCGGCACAAGGAGCTGGGCGACTACGTCTACAAGCGCCGCTTCGTGGAGCTGCGCCGGCGGCTGGTGGAAGACCCGGGCGCGATGGCGTTCGTCCCCCGTTACATGACGGCGTGGTGCCACGGCGCGGCGGGCATCGCGCCGACGCGCGTGCGCGCCTGGCAGCTGCTGGACGCTCACGTCTACCACGAGGAGGCCGGGGCGGCGCTCGCCACCGTGCGGCGGTTGGTCGACGTCGAATCCCGGCAGATGGGGAACTACTCGCTCTGCCATGGCATCGGCGGGAACGCGGACGCGCTGCTGGAGGCCGACGGGTGCGGGCTGCCGGACGACCGCGCGCTGGCGGAGCGCGCCGCGCTGGACGGCATCGAGCGGTACGAGCTCGCGGGCATTCCGTGGCCATGCGGCACGCTGGGCGGGGCGAGCGACCCCGGCCTGCTGCTGGGCGAGTCGGGGATCGGCTATTTCCTGCTGCGCGTCGCCGACCCCGCCACGCCCTCGGTGCTGATGCTGACCGCCCCGGGCGCGCCCGCCCCCGAGCGGCCCGCCACGCGCCACGCCGCCGACCGGCTGCACCGCGAGAGCGTCGCGCTGTACTTCGGCACCACGCTGGCGTCGATGGACCGCGCCGGCGCCTCCCTCCCTCTCCCCGCGTCCGACGGCGCCGGAGCTCCGCCGGGCGTCGCCGATGCACACGCCGCCATCCGTGCCCGCGTCGAGGGCGAGCGCGATCCCGCCCTGCGCGAGCGCCTGGCCGATGCGCTCGCGCTCGACGAGGCCCGGTACGGCCTGGCGCGCTCCATCACCGACTTTTCCGAGGAATACCGGCGCGAGATCGCCACCGGCGCGCTGCGCCCGCTCGACGTCGGCGCCGGCCTGCTGCGGCTGGCGCCGTTCGTGCGCGTGGTGCGGACGCGTTGGGACTGGGACGCGGCGCTCGCAGCCGGCGCGGCCCTGTCGGCGGCGCCGGCCGAAACGTACCACCTGCTTCACCGCAGCGAGAACCGGATCCGCTCGCGGCGGCTGCACGTGCTCGGCGCCCTGGCGTTCCTCGCGCTGGAGCGCGGGCCGCGCACGCTGGAGGAGATCGTGGACTTCGCGGCGGAGGCGCTCCCGCGCATCGACCGCGACGCGCTGCGCGAGCGGATGCGGGAGCAGCTCGAGCAGGCCGCCGCGGCCGGGCTCGTCGACCGCGCCGACCACCCGTGGGCGCGCGGCTGATGATCTGATACGTTCTTGATACGTTTCGATATGTGTTTCAGTCAGCAGATGGACTCACACGGAGTCAACGGGGTCAACGGAGTGCTGGCCGTTCTCCGTTGACTCCGCTGACTCCGGGTGAGGATCTTCTGTGCTGGTATCTCCGAATGCACAGTCATTTGCCTGATCCGGTCATGAATCCAACACCTTCCCGGCAGCCGTGAGCGAGTCCACCCAGGCGCGCGCGGAGTATCCCTGCCCCTGCTGCGGATACCTCGTGTTTCCGGATCCGCCAGGATCGTACGAGGTCTGCCCCGTCTGCAACTGGGAAGACGACGCGCTCCAGCTCGAGTTCGCCACCACGCTCACGGGCGGCGCCGACCACACCACGCTCGCCCGGGCGCAGGAGAACTTCCGCATCTTCGGCGCGAGCGAGCCGTCCGCCATCCGCTTCTGCCGCGCGGCCGGCGACACGCCCCGCGACCCGGAGTGGCGGCCGATCGACCCCTCCCGCGACGGGTTCGAGGACTTCCCCGCTCCCACCTCCGCTCGTGCGCCGGACGATCCCGAGGCGCTGTACTACTGGCGCGACTCGTTCTGGCGGCGCTCAATTGCTGAAGGACAGCGGTAGGAGAAAGAGCCCGACTCATCACCGGGCCTGGCTCCGTCCATCCTGTGCGCCCGCCGTGAGACATAGTTGCATGGGCACCCATTGACTTCTCGACCCAGCCAGCCGATGATCCTCGCCATCGACCAGGGGACGACGGGCACCACCTGCCTGGTGATCGACCGCGACGGGCAGGTGCGCGGCCGCGCGTACAGCGAGTTCACCCAGCACTTCCCCCGCCCCGGCTGGGTGGAGCACGACGCGGGCGAGATCTGGGAGGTCACCCGCCGCGTGGCCAAGGTCGCCGCCGCGCACGCGCACACCACTCTCGACGCGCTGGCGGGGATCGGCATCACCAACCAGCGCGAGACCATCGTCCTCTGGGACCGGGCGACGGGGGAGCCGGTGCACCACGCGCTGGTCTGGCAGGACGGGCGCACCGCCGACCTCTGCCGGCGGCTCAAGGAGGAGGGGCGCGAGGACGACGTCCGCGCGCGCACGGGGCTGGTGATCGACCCCTACTTCAGCGCGACCAAGCTGGCGTGGCTGCTCGACCACGTCCCCGGCGCGCGGCAGCGGGCGGAAGCCGGGGAACTGGCGGCGGGGACCATCGACTGCTGGCTGGTCTGGAAGATGACGGGCGGCCGCCTGCACCTGACCGACCGCACCAACGCCAGCCGCACGCTCCTCTACTCCCTGGACGGCGACGCGTGGGACCCCGCGCTCCTCGACCTCTTCGGCATCCCCGCCGCGGTGCTCCCGGAGATCCGTCCCTCCAGCGAGGTCTACGGCGCCACCGACGGCGCGGCGTTCGAGGGCGAGGCGCCGGTGGCGGGGATCGCGGGCGACCAGCAGGCGGCGCTCTACGGCCACGCCTGCTGGAGCCCCGGGGAGGGGAAGAACACCTACGGGACCGGCGCCTTCCTGCTGGTGCACACGGGCGAGAAGCGGGTGCCCAGCCGCCACGGCATGCTCACCACCGCCGCCTGCGGGCCGCGCGGCGGGCGGGCGTACGCGCTGGAGGGCTCGGTGTTCATCGCCGGGGCGGCGGTACAGTGGCTGCGTGACGGCCTGGGCATCATCGCCGACGCGGCGGAGACGGAGGGGCTGGCGCGCTCGCTGGAGGGCAACGACGGCGTCTACTTCGTCCCCGCCTTCACCGGGCTGGGCGCGCCGCACTGGGAGCCGCGGGCGCGGGGAACGCTCTTCGGCCTCACCCGCGGCAGCACGCGCGCGCACCTGGCGCGCGCGGCGCTGGAGGCGATGGCCTTCTCCACCCACGACGTGGCGGAGGCGATGGAGGGCGACGCCGGGGTGCGCCTCCCCGAGCTGCGGGTGGACGGCGGCGCGGCGGCCAACGACTGGCTGATGCAGTTCCAGGCCGACGTGCTGGGCGTTCCCGTGCGCCGCCCGGCGCTGGTGGAGATGACGGCGCGCGGCGCGGCGGGGCTCGCCGGGCTGGCGACGGGGTTCTGGGCCACGCCGGAGGAGTTCGCGGCGGCGCGGCCGGACGAAGCGGTGTTCACGCCCGGGATGGACGACGCGGCGCGCGCGGAGGCGCTCGCCGGGTGGCGGCGCGCGGTGGAGGCCGCGTGCGCCTGGGCCAGCGGAGGATGACATGGACAAGCTGCTGATCTGCCTCTGCCTCTCGCTCGGCTCCGGCCGCGGCGACGCGCCGAAGCCTGCCGACCGCTTCTTCGGCGAGGACAAGTTCCAGCACTTCTTCACCTCGTTCCTGACCACCAGCCTGGCCGCGAGCGGCGCGCGGCTGGCGGGCGCGAGCCACGACACGAGCCTGCTGGTCGGCGCCGGCACCGGCGCCGGCGTCGGCCTGCTGAAGGAGCTCTCGGATGCCCGCAACCCGAACGAGACCGCGTCGGTGCTGGACCTGGTGTGGGACGCGGGCGGCATCGGCCTCGCGACCGTGATCGTCGCGCAGGCGAAGTAACTCAGGGGAGACGGAGATGGCGGACGTGGACGTTCAGGCGGTGCCGGAGGTGCCGGCGCGGCTCGTGTTCATGGGCGGCAAGGCATCGGAAGCGCGCGCCCGCGTCGTCGAGCGCAGCAAGGCATGGCGGCGGTCGCAGGTGACGAAGGACCTGGCGATCCTCCTGCTGATCCCGGTCGTGGTCTTCATCCCCCCGCACTTCCCCTGGCCCATCGTGGTGACGGCGATCGCGCTGCTGCGGGCGTTCAACCACTCGCGCGAGCACCGCACGCTCCTTTCGCTGCGCGGCCCCTGCCCCAAGTGCGGCGCCGAGCAGGAGTTCCGCGAGTTGGGCCGGATGGGGAACCCTCACAAGGTTACCTGCGCGAGCTGCCGCTGGGACCTGTTCGTCGACGTCGCCCGCGCCGGCGCGGCGACCTGATCCCGACTGCGGATCTCACGCGGAGATGCGGACGCGGAGAGGCTGGAGGACGGCCCCTCCGCGTCTTTGCGTCCGGGCCGGCCGCTTCCTACGGCGACGCCACGGGCGGGGTCACCACCAGCGCGAGCGGGATGCGCCACCCCGGGCGGTTCGAGGTGACGTCGAGGGTGTAGCGGCCGGCGGCCGGTGGCGTCCAGGCGAAGTCTGCCGTCTCCCCGGCACCGGACACCATCGTCGCGGGCTGCTCCACGGCGGCCCACGGCTCCAGGTCTGCACCGTCTCGCGCCAGCGCCCGCCACCTCTGCACCACGCCGTCGGCGGTCAGGGCGAAGCGCACCCGCCATTCGGAGTTGATGCTCACCACCCGCACGCGGTAGCGGGTGCCGGCGCGCAGGCTCAGCGGGGCCGGGCGGGTGCTTCCGTTCACCAGCCCGCTGGCGCGGTTGAAGCCCCGCGGCGGGGGTCCGGCACCCACCAGCACCACCAGGTCGCGCTCGGGGTCCCAGCGCTCTCCGGGACCGAGCACGATCAGCGCGCCGTACAGGCCGGCGATCATCTGCTCCACCTCGCCCAGGTGCGTGTGGTAGATGAAGGTGCCCGCGCGCGGAGGGGTGAAGCGCGCGGTGAAGGAGTCGCCTGGTGCGATCATGGGCATCAGGCGGCCGCGCGAGCCGCTCCACCCCGGCACGCCGTCGGGAAAGCTTTCGATCTCCAGCCCGTGCCAGTGCACCGAGGTGGGCTCCCGCAGCCGGTTCACCACGGTGATGGCAACGGGCTCGCCCTGCCGCAGCACGAGCATGGCGCTGGGGAAAGGCACCGAATCCCGCGCCGGCTCCGCTCCCTCCTGCAGCACGTACCCCATCGCCGGCCGGTCGCCGTAGTGGTTCGGGCGCTGGTTCACCAGCAGCCGCAACCGGCGCGGAGCAGCCTCGGGGGGCGCCGCTCTCCGCGCTCCGCCGCGCGGCAGCACGTGGAGGCCGAGGACGAGCCCGCTCATCCCGCCCATCTCCTCCATCCCCCCCGCCGCGTGGGCGGACGGGCCGTGCTCCGCGAGGCGGTCGGCCACGTGGTTGGAGAAGTGGCAGTGGAAGAGCCAGTTCCCGGGACGGCTGGGCGTCCAGCGCATCACGTTGGTGCCACCCGCCAGGAGCGCCTCGGTCACGGCGCGGCGCGAGCGGTCGGCGGCGAACACCGTGTCGGCCCCCCATCCGCCCCGGCTCAGCAGGTCGAAGTAGAAGCCGTGCAGGTGCATCGGGTGCACGAAACGGGAGGCGTTGATCACGCGCCACCGCACGGGAGCGCCCTCGCGCAGGGTGAGGCGCTCGCTGTAGGGCCACGCCTTGCCGTTGAAGGTGCTCACCTCGCGCTCAGGGTGCGTGCGCCCGCTGGTGTCCGGCGTCGTGGACCAGGTGCCCAGCACGAAAACGCGGTCCCGCGGCGCGCCGGGCTCGTCTACGATCAGCGCGCCGCTGAGCTGGCTGTCGGCGCCGTAGCGGCTGGGCACGTCCAGCCCGCTGGTGTTCCCCCAGTAGAAGTACGTCCCCGCCGCGCCCGCCAGGAACTCCACGCGGCGCACGGCTCCCGGCGCGACGCCGAGGGTGTCCGGCTCCGCCTGGGGGCGCGTCCTCAGCCCGTGCATCACCACGGCCGAATCGAGCAGGTTGCGGATGGAGACGCGGATCCGGGTGCCCACCGGCACGCGCACGAGCGGACCCGGGATGCTCGCCGGGCGCCCTTCTTCCGCGAAGGCGTAGACGGCCAGCGCCGGCCCGTCGTCGGCCAGCGGGTGCCAGGTTCCCCTGCGTACCTCCAGCCGCAGGGTGAGCACTCCGCCGCGCAGGGTCCCGGCTGGCCGGGTGTTCGCGTTCGCGGTGATCGCTCCGGACGCGGCGTGCGCGGCGGCGGGCGGTGCCTGTGCGGGCAGATCGGCGGCGCATGCGAGGAACAGCGCCGCGGAGGCTGCGAGGCGGAGCATGGCGGGCTCCGGAGGGAGGTGCCCGAGCGGCCCCGGGGGACGGGACCGTTTCAGCCGCAGGAGATGGGTGCGGCCGGCTCCACTGTAGCAGCCTGGGTGGAGCAATGCAACTGCACCGGCATCGTCCCTCGTGCCGGCGCGGCGACGCAGAAAAAACGGCTTTACTCACGCAGAGACGCAGAGGCACGGAGAGAGGTTCGCGCCGCCATTTGCGCGTTGACACGCCCCCGGGTGCGGTCTATGTTCCCCGCCCCCGAGGGCGTTTTTTCGTGCCCGGGGCTGGCATCAGAACCTGAAGAACGGGACGATGGATAAGATCACGGTCGTGGGTGCGGGGAACGTGGGCGCCACCGCCGCCCAGCGCGTCGCCGAGAAGGAGCTGGCGCGCCAGGTGGTGCTGATCGACGTCGTCGAGGGGATCCCGCAGGGGAAGGGGCTCGACCAGTGGCAGTCGGCGCCCATCGAGGGCTTCGACAGCCGCATCATCGGCACGAACGGCTACGAGGAGAGCGCCGGAAGCGGCATCTACATCGTGACCGCCGGCATCGCCCGCAAGCCGGGGATGAGCCGCGACGACCTGATCGCGACGAATACCGGTATCGTGAGGCAGGTGGCCGAGAACGTCTCCCGCGCCAGCCCCAACGCGGTGCTGATCGTCGTCAGCAACCCGCTGGACGCGATGGTGTACGTGGCGTGGAAGGCCAGCGGCTTCCCGACCCACCGGGTGATCGGCCAGGCCGGCGTGCTGGACACGGCCCGGTACCGGTCGTTCCTGGCCGCCGAGATCGGGTGCAGCGTGGAGGACGTGCAGGCCCTGCTGCTCGGCGGCCACGGGGACGATATGGTCCCGCTCGCCCGGTACACGTTCGCCGGCGGCATCCCGATCCAGCAACTGGTCAAGCCGGACCGCCTGGAACAGATCGTCGACCGGGCGCGCAAGGGCGGGGCCGAGATCGTCGGCCTGCTCAAGACCGGCAGCGCCTACTACGCCCCGGCCGCCGCCACCGTCCAGATGGCCGAGGCCATCATCCGGGACAAGAAGCGGATCCTGCCGTGCGCCGTCTACTGCGACAAGGAGTACGGCGTCGGCGGGTACTTCGTCGGCGTCCCGTGCGTCCTGGGGACCGGCGGCGTCGAGCGGGTCATCGAGGTCGAGTTGGACGACAAGGAGCGGGCCATGTTCGACACGAGCGTCGAGCACGTTCGGGAACTGGTCCGGGCGGTGAAGATGTGAGGACGAATGCAGAATGCGTAACGGGGAATGCAGAATGATGAATGCAGAATGATGAATGGACGAATCAGGCGACTAGCCCGGTGTCTTCGATTCTGC
>JBJMPM010000029.1:0-27849 GCA_045803205.1 Longimicrobiaceae bacterium | reverse complement strand
GAACAGGTGGAAGATGCCGGCCGAGAAGGCGCCGACCCCGACGCCGACGAACATGAAGCCGAGCTGCGAGACGGTCGAGTAGGCCAGGACCTTCTTGATGTCCTTCTGGGCGAAGCCGATGGTGGCCGCGAAGATGGCGGTGAGCGCGCCGACCCCGGCCACGATCATGAGGACGCCCGGCGCGGCCATGTACAGGAAGTTCAACCGGGCGACCATGTACACACCGGCGGTGACCATGGTGGCGGCGTGGATGAGGGCGGAGACCGGCGTCGGGCCGGCCATCGCGTCCGGGAGCCACACGTAGAGCGGGATCTGCGCGCTCTTGCCGGCGCAGCCGAGGAACACGCAGAGGCCGACCAGCGTCGCCGCCTGCACCATGACCGGCTTGTCCGGGATGAGGATCGCGGCCACGAAGCTCGGCAAGGTGTCCTTCGACAGGTTGCCGACGGGCCACACCTTCACGACGTCGCTCGCGAGGTTGTGCGCCCCCGCCTCGATGCCGGAGAAGCGGAGCGAGCCGCAGTAGTAGACGAACATCGCCATCGCGAGGAGCAGGCCGAAGTCGCCGATGCGGTTGACGATGAAGGCCTTCTTCCCCGCGTCGGCGTTCGCCTTCTCCCTGAACCAGAAGCCGATGAGCAGGTAGGAGCAGAGCCCCACGCCTTCCCAGCCGACGAACATCACGGGATACGACGCGCCCAGCACCAGCGTGAGCATGAAGAAGCAGAAGAGGTTCAGGTACGCCATGTAGCGCGGGTACCCGGGGTCCTCCTTCATGTAGCCCACGGAGAAGACGTGGATCAGCGCGCCGACGCCGGTGACGACCAGCGCCATCACCATCGAGAGCTGGTCGAGCTGCAGCGCGGCGCCCACGTGCAGGTTGCCGACCGACATCCAGTCCCAGTAGGACTTCACCCACGGCTGGTGCGGCGCCGCCGCGCGCATCTGCAGGAAGTTGGCGACCGCCACGCCGAAGGCCGCCAGCATCACCCCCGGCGCGATGAACGAGGGGAGGGTGTGCGTGAACGGCTTCGGCCCTGCCGGCGCATGGTCGTGCGCATCATGCGCGTGCGCGTCGCGGGACGCATCATGCGCGGCGTGGGCATCATGCGCGTGCGCGTCGTGCGAAGCATGATGCGCGGCGTCGACCGGGTGCGGATCGGTGCCGGCGTCGTGGCCCTCCTGCTCGCTAGGCTCCGCCGCGTCTCCGCCGACGGTGGCGTACGCGTGCGCCGGCACCGCGGCGGGGACGTGGCCGTCGTCGTGGTGGTCGTAGGACGGATCGCCGACCGGGGGCAGCTTCGGGAGCGCGCGGCGGGCGGCGACGATGGAGAGGATGCCGTTCAGCACGAAGCCGAGCAGCGGGAGCACCACGATGAGCCAGGGGAGCACCGGCTCGAAGGCGGCGGCCCCGGCGGCGGCGTGTCCCGCTTCCTGGAGGAGGAGCATCAGGCTACCACCTGAGCAGGCTGAAGTTCTGCATGTCCAGCGACTCCCGGTGCCGGAAGACGGCGATCATGATGGCGAGCCCCACCGCGGCCTCGGCGGCGGCGACGGCGATCACGAAGAAGACGAACACCTGGCCCTTCACGCCGGCGTAGGGCGAGAGCGCCACGAACGCCAGGTTCACGGCGTTCAGCATCAGCTCCACGCACATGAAGAGCACGATGGCGTTGCGCCGCACCACCACCCCGGCCACGCCGATGGCGAAGAGGATGGCGGAGAGGCCGAGCGAATAGGCCAACGGGATCTCGTTCATCCGGCCTCAGACCTTCCGCTTGGCGAGGACGACGGCGCCGACCACCGAGACCAGCAGGAGGATGGCGGTGGCCTGGAGCGGCACCATGTAGTCGGTGTAGAGCGGCACGCCGATGAGCCCCACCACGCCGCGCTCGGCGGTGGAGGTGGCGAGCGCCTGCGGGCCGGCTTCCGCCCCCAGCGGGAGCGGCAGCTCGCCGCCGAACACGCGGCCCAGGAAGGCGATGATCAGCAGCGCGGCGCCGCCGGCCATGATCTTCCAGGCGGTGCCGCGGATGTCTGGCTCGTAGTCGTTGCCCAGGTTCAGCAGCATGATCACGAAGAGGAAGAGCACCATGATGGCGCCGGCGTACACCAGGATCTGCACGATGCCGATGAAGAAGGCGCCGAGCAGGGTGAAGATGGCCGCCACCGAGAAGAAGGTGCCGATCAGCCACATGGCGCAGGCCACGGGGTTCTTGCGCGTGACCATCGCCAGCGCGCAGCCGATGGCGCACGCGGCGAAGAAGAAGAACAGGATCTGGGTGAACGTTATCTGCATCGGGGTCCACTTCAGGAGAAGTGCCTAGTGCCTAGTGCCTAGTGCCTAGTGCCTAGTGCCTAGTGCCTAGTGCCTAGGAACTGCACCTGTCTCAGTCTGCCGGTCGAGCCCTCACACTCGTCCGCCCTCGCCACCGGGTTGAAACCCGGAGCTACAACGACACGAAGTCCGCCTTCGCGGACTACCACCTTCCGTTCGGCCGCGGCGATCGGGCACGCATCGAAGGTCCGATCAGCCGCCGCACCTCTCGACGGGTTGGAAACCCGCCGCTGGAACGGCACGAAGTCCGCCTTCGCGGACTACCACCTTCCGTTCGGCTGAGATGATCGGGCACGCATCGGGCCTTCGATCCACCTCAGCACTTAGCACTTAGGCACTTAGCACTTAGCACTCAGTTCCTAGGCACTAGGCACTAGGCACTAGGCACTTCTGTTATTCGCCCGCCGGATCGCTCGGATCCCACAACAACGTGACCGGATGAGTTTGCGCCATCAGCCGGTCCAGGTCGTAGACGAAGGCCTGGCGCGTGTACTCGGCGTTCTCGTAGTGGTTGCCCACGTGGATCGCCTCCACCGGGCACACCTCCTGGCACATCCCGCAGAAGATGCAGCGGAACTCGTCGATCTCGTAGACGATGGGGTAGCGGTTCCCCTGGTCGTCCTCGCCCGGGACCAGCTTGATGCAGTTCGCCGGGCAGACGGTGGGGCACAGCCCGCAGGCCACGCACTTCGGCCGCCCGTCCTCGTGCTGCTCCATCACGTGCGTGCCCCGCCAGCGCGGCGAGAGCTCCTTCTTCTGGTCCGGGTACTGGATGGTCACGTCGCTGCGGTCGCCCGCGCTCGCGGCCATGTGCCGGAAGGTGAGCGCCATCCCCTTCAGCGTGGCGCGCACGTAGCTCGAGCGCCCCTGCGAGCGCTGCATCACCTTCACCTTGATCGCCATCAGACCACCTGCCTCGCGTTGGCGGCCACCGGCACCCGGCGCGACTGCGCCCGGGCCCGCGCGGCCTCGCGGGCCACGCGCCGCTTCTCCTCCATCGACCCCGTGCCCTGCAGGGTGTGGCCGCGGTCCATCACCCAGAGCACCGCCGCCAGCATCACCGCGTTCACCGCCGCCAGCACCAGCCCGTAGACGGGAACGAAGCCCCAGTAGAGCCGCTCCATCGGGATCCCCGCCGAGTCCAGCGTGAGCACCGTGGCGGCCGTCACCACCACCGCGGCCAGCGCGGCGGGGAGCATGATCTTCCATCCCAGGTCCATCACCTGGTCGTAGCGGAAGCGCGGCACCGTCCAGCGCACCAGCATGAAGACCATGATGAAGAAGAAGGTCTTCAGCGCGAAGGCGCCCAGGGTGAGCAGGGTGACCCACCAGGCCGGCGCGTGCCCCAGCCAGGCGCCGTTCACCTCGCCGAACATGTTGTCGCGCTGCCAGAGCGGGATGTCCCACCCGCCCAGGAAGAGCGTGGCCATCAGCATCGACACGGTGAGCACGTGCGCGTACTCGGCGATGAAGAACATCGAGAACTTCATCGAGCTGTACTCGGTGTGGTACCCGGTCACCAGCTCGCTCTCGGCCTCGGGAAGGTCGAAGGGGAGGCGGTTGGTCTCGGCGAAGCAGGAGATCCAGAAGAAGAAGAAGGAGATCGACAGCGCGATGCCGTACCACAGGTGCATCTGCTGCTGCTTCCACACGATCTCGCGCAGGCTGACGTTGCCGGCCACGAAGAGCACCGACATCAGCGAGAGCCCCAGCGCGATCTCGTAGCTGATCATCTGCGCCCCGGCCCGCAGCCCGCCCAGCAGCGCGTACTTGTTGAAGCTCGCCCACCCCGCGATCACGATCCCGTACACCCCCAGCGAGCTGAACGCCAGGAGGAAGAGGATGCCGACGGGGATGTCGGCCAGGATCATGTGCACCACCCCCCAGGGCGTCGGCAGCGGCGCGGCGAAGGGGATCACCGCGAAGGTGATCATCGCCGGGGTGATGGAGAGCATGGGGGCCAGGGTGAAGAAGACCCGGTTGGCCTCGGCCGGGTGGGTCTCCTCCTTCAGGATGTTCTTCAGCCCGTCGGCGGCGGGCTGCAGGAGGCCGCCGGGGCCCACGCGGTTGGGGCCCAGCCGGTCCTGCATCCACGCGCTCACCTTGCGCTCCAGCAGGGTGAGCATGGCCACCACCACCAGCACCACCACGAAGACCACCAGCACCTTCGCGGCGGAGGTCCAGTAGAAGGCCGGGCCGGTGACTTCCCGGTAGGTCGCGATCGCGCCCTGCTGAAGCAGCATCAGCGAATTCGGTAAAAAGTGCCTGGTGCCTAGTCCCTGGTGCCAAGTGCTGAACCGCTCTCAGTCCTCGGCCCTCGGCGAAGTCGTTTCAGTCCCCCGCCTGCGCGAAGCTGGGGAGGGGCGCGCCCTGCTGGCCCAGGTCGGACCAGGAGAGGCCGCCGAACGCCGGGAGCGAGGCGAAGGCGTCGGACGCCGTCGCGATCGCGGGGGCGTCGGCGATGCCGGCCAGCAGCACGCCCAGGATCTGCCACGCCGGCCGCGCCATCCCCGGCGCCTGCAGCGCGGGCCAGAAGCGCTGCACCCGGCGCTGCACGTTGGTGAACGTCCCCTCCATCTCCGCGAACGTGGTCGCCGGGAGCACGAAGTGCGCGTTGCGCGCCGCGGGGGAGAGGAAGTGGCCCACGTACACGAAGACGCTGGCCGAGGCGCCGAAGTCCGCCGGGGCGTCGCTCAGCTCGTCGCCCAGCACCCAGAGCACGCCGCCGCCCGCCGCGGCCGACTCCAGGCCGCCCAGCCCGTCGGCGCCGCCGGTGCGGGTGAAGCCGAAGAGCTCGGCGCCGGCGGGGTTGGCGGCGCGGTCGGTCCGCAGCGCGAGCGTGGGGAAGCCGGGGAGCACCACCTCTTCGCCGGTGGGGCAGCGGTAGACGCCGCTCCCGCCGCCGGTGGCGTCCATCACCCGGCGCAGCAGCCCCAGGTCCTCGTTGGCCATGAAGGGGGAGACGACCGCCGTCGACCCGCCCGCGGCGCCCTGGAGGGCGGCGGCCAGGCGGGTGAGCGCGTCGCTCCAGCTCACGGCGGCCAGCGCGCCGTCGTCGCCGCGCACCAGCGGGGCCTCGATGCGGCCGCCGCGGTTGATCCACTCGTAGTTCAGCCGGCCGTAGTCGCACATCCAGTGCGAGTTCACCGCCTCGTTGGTGCGCGGCTTGATGCGCATCACCTGGTTGTCGCGCACCTCCAGCCGCACGTTGCACCCCTGGCTGCAGTTGGGGCAGATCGACGGCATGCGGTCCAGGTCCCAGGCGCGCGCCTTGTGCAGGAAGTCCTTCGAGACCAGGGCGCCCACCGGGCAGATGTCGACGACGTTGTCGGCCCAGAGGTTCCCCTCCAGCCCCTCGTCGAAGAAGGTGTCGATCACGGCGCGGTGGCCGCGCTGCACCACCGCCAGCCGCTCGTCCTGCGCGACCTCGCGCATGAAGCGCACGCAGCGGGTGCACATCACGCAGCGGTCCGCGTAGAAGAGCACGTCGCCGCCGAAGTCGTCGCGCCCCAGCACCCGCTTGGGCTCCAGCGACCGGCCGATCGCGCGGCCCTCGGCCGCGGTGTAGTCCTGCAGCTTGCACTCGCCGCTCTGGTCGCAGACCGGGCAGTCGAGCGGGTGGTTCACCAGGTAGAACTCCAGCACCCCCTGCCGGGCCTCCAGCGCCTTGGGGCTCTGGGTGTGGATCACGTTGCCGTCCACCACCGTCGCCACGCAGGCGGGCTGCAGCTTGGGCACCTTCTCGATCTCCACCAGGCACATGCGGCACTGCGCCGGGGCGGTGAGCCCCGGGTGGTAGCAGTAGTGCGGCACGTCGGCGCCGGCCATGGCGGCGGCGTCGAGGATGCGCGTGCCCTTGGGCACGTCCAGCTCGATGCCGTCGATGGTGACGTGGACGGTCTCGGGCGCGGGGTTCTGGTCGGCCATCTGCCGATTTCCCTCTCTTCAGCCGGTCAGCGGACGGAGCCGTGGGCCGCGCCGGTGAGCCCGGCCGAGGCCAGCGCCGGCTCGGGCGCCATCAGCGCGTCGTAGTCCGCGCGGAACTTCTCGATGCTGCTGGTGATGGGCGCCGCCGCCGCGTCGGAGAGCACGCAGATGGTGCGGCCGCTCATGTTCTCGCTGATCGCCAGCAGGGTGTCGATGTCGTCGGGCACCCCGCGCCCCTGCTCGATGCGGCGCAGGATCTTGGTCGCCCAGGCGGTGCCCTCGCGGCAGGGGGTGCACTGCCCGCAGCTCTCGTGGGCGTAGAACTCCACCATCCGCCGCACCTGCTTGACGATGTTGGTGGTGTCGTCCATCACGATCACGGAGCCGCACCCCAGCATGGTCCCCGCGGCGGCCATCGCCTCGTAGTCCATCCCGATGTCCAGCTCGTCGCCGGTGAGGATGGGCACCGAGGAGCCGCCGGGGATCACCGCCTTGATCGGCCGCCCGTCCGGCGTGCCGCCGCAGACGTCGTAGATGAACTCCTTGAAGTTGAAGCCGAGCGGCACCTCGTAGTTCCCGGGGCGCTTCACGTGCCCGGAGACGCAGAAGAGCTTGGTGCCGGTGGACTTCTCCGTCCCCCACTGCTTGTACCACTCCGCCCCGTTCTGCACGATGTGCGCGGCGGCGATCAGGCTCTCGACGTTGTTCACCGCCGTCGGCTTGCCGAAGGCGCCGGCGATGGCCGGGTAGGGCGGCTTGACGCGCGGCTCGCCGCGGCGCCCCTCGAGCGAGTTGAGCAGCCCCGTCTCCTCGCCGCAGATGTAGGCGCCGGCGCCCAGGTGCAGGGTGACGTCGATCGAGATCCCCGTCCCCAGGATGTCCTGGCCGAGGTAGCCGGCCTCGTACGCCTCCTCGATGGCGCGCGCCATGATCTGCGCCGCCTCGAAGAACTCGCCGCGGATGTAGATGTAGGCGTGCTCGGCGTGGATGGCGTGCGCCCCGACCACGCACCCCTCGATCAGGGCGTGCGGGGTCCAGCGCATGAGCTCGCGGTCCTTGAAGGTGCCGGGCTCGCTCTCGTCGGCGTTGCAGACCAGGTAGTGCGGGGTGCCGGGGACCTTCTTGGGCATGAAGCCCCACTTCATCCCCGTGGGGAACCCCGCGCCGCCGCGGCCGCGCAGCCCCGAGGCCTTCACCACGTCGACGATGGCCTCGGGCGTCATCCCCAGCGCCTTGCGCATCGGCTGGTAGCCGCCGCGCTGCTCCCACCCCTTCAGCGTCCGGGCCTCCGGATCGCCGAAGTAGCGCGAAATCACGCGGGTCTCGCTCGGGTGAGTGTATGGATACGCCATCGTCTGCGCTCGTCGCCGGCTACAGGGCCAAAGTGCTAAGTGCTAAGTGCCAAGTGCTGAACTGCGTGTGCGCCGTGCCGTTCAGCACTTAGCACTCAGCACTTAGCACTTCCGTTCCTACGTCAGCCTCGCCAGGATCGCCGGCACGTCCTCCGGCCGTACGTTCTCGAAATAGCGTTCGTTGATCTGCACCGCCGTGGGGAACCCGCAGGCGCCCAGGCACTCCACCTCCATCACCGTCCACAGGCCGTTGGCGCTGGTCTCCCCCGCCTCGGTGCCGGTGTGCTTCAGGAAGCTCTCGAACACGGCGTCGCCGCCGCAGAGGTTGCAGGAGATGTTGGTGCACACCTGGATCAGGTATTTGCCGACCGGACCCAGGTTGTACATGCTGTAGAAGCTCGCCACCCCGCGGACGTACGCCGGCGGCAGCTCCAGCCGCGCCGCCACCTCGTCCATCGTCTCCGGGCTCAGGTAGCCGCGCACCTCGTGGGCGATGTGCAGCGCCGGGAGGAGCGCGTTCTGCCGGTCGGGGTAGCGCGAGAGGACCTTCCGCAGCCGCTCCTCGTACTCGCCGACGAAGACGGGGGCCTGGGGGTCGCGGTCGGCCACCTGGTAGGGGAGCGTGCCCGCGACGGAGGGGTGGCCGCCGTCCTTCGGGCGCGCGCCGACGTAGCTGGCGCCGCGGACGGCGTCTTCGCTGAGGCTGGCGAACTCGCCGGTGTCGCCCGCGAAGCCGGGGTTCTGGGCCACCGGCGGCCACGAGGTGGGCGGCGAGTCGCCGCCGGCCTTCGCCGCGCTCATCGGTCGATCTCCCCCAGCACGATGTCGAGCGACGCGTTCACCGCGATCACGTCGGAGAGCAGCGCCCCCTCGATCATGTGCGGGATCGCCGCGATGTTGATGAAGCTCGGGCCCCGCACCCGCCAGCGGACGGGCTTCGACCCGCCGTCGGAGACCACGTACATCCCCAGCTCGCCCTTGGACGACTCGACGGAGAACCAGCTCTCGCCGACGGGGGCGCGCACGCCCTCCATCACCACCTTGAAGTGGTGGATCATGCTCTCCATGTCGTTCATCGCCGCCGTCTTGGGCGGGAGGATGACGCGGGGGTCGTCGACGTTGATGGGGCCGCCGGGAAGGCGCTCGATGGCCTGGCGGAGGATGCGCACGCTCTGGCGCATCTCCTCCATCCGGCAGAGGTAGCGGTCGTAGATGTCGCCGTGCTCGCCCACGGGCACGTCGAAGTCGTACGTCTCGTAGTCGTAGTACGGCCGGTCCTTGCGCACGTCGTAGGCGACGCCGCTGGCGCGCAGGTTGGGGCCCGAGAGCCCCCAGTTGATCGCGTCCTCGCCGCTGATCGACCCCACCCCCTGCGTGCGCCCCACCCAGATCGCGTTCTCGGTGAGCAGCGTCTCGCACTCGTCGAGCACGGGGACGAAGTTGTCCAGGAACTCGTTGAGCTGCGTGATCCACCCCGCCGGGAGGTCCGCCATCATCCCCCCGATGCGCGTGCTGGAGGTGGTGATGCGCGCCCCGGTGAAGCGCTCGTGCAGGTCGTAGATCTTCTCGCGCTGCTGGAAGGTGTAGAGGAAGACGGTGAAGGCGCCCAGGTCGATCGCCGTGGTCCCCAGCCAGAGGAGATGCGAGAAGATGCGGTCCATCTCCATGCAGATGACGCGGACCACCTTGCAGCGCTCGGTGACCGTGACGCCCATCAGCTTCTCGACCGCCATGGCGTAGGCGCAGTTGTAGATCAGCGGCGCCAGGTAGTCCATGCGGTCGGTGAGCGGGATGATCTGGTTCCAGTCCCGGTACTCGCCGAGCTTCTCGAAACTGGAGTGCAGGTAGCCGATGTGCGGGATGCAGCGGATCACCGTCTCGCCGTCGAGCTCCAGCACCAGCCGCAGCACCCCGTGCGTGGCGGGGTGCTGGGGGCCGATGTTGATGAGCATGTGCTCGCCGGCGATGTCTTCGTGCACCTCGTACGCCTCGCCGGCGACGGGGATCACCGGGGCGTGCACCAGCGCGCCCCCGGGCGAGAGCTCGGGGTTCCGCGTGACGTTGTAGACCAGTCTGCGCAGCGCCATCTCAGCCGCCCCCTCCCATCCCCCCGAACTGCCCCTGCTGGCCGCCGGTCTCGCCGGCGTTGAACGGGTCGGGCACCCCCTGCCCCAGCACGTGGGCGATCTCGAGCTCCATCGGCGAGTAGTGGTCCTCGGTCTTCATCGCCAGCGCGCGCCGCGTCTGCTCGGCGCGCGAGAAGCGGCCGCGCAGCGGGAAGTCCTTCCGCAGCGGGTGGCCCTCGGCGTAGTTGTAGGGCATCAGGATGCGGCGCAGGTCGGGGTGGCCCCTGAAGACCACGCCGAACATGTCGTAGACCTCGCGCTCCAGCCAGTCGGAGGCGCGCCAGAGGTGGTACACGCTGTCGATCTCCAGCGCGGAGAGCGGGAGCTCGCACTTCACCCGCAGGTTGAGCTGGTTCTGGATCGACCAGAGCTGGTAGACGACCTGGATCTCGCGCCCGCCGCCGTAGTCGACGGCGGTGAGGTCCTGCAGGAAGTCGTAGCGGTGCTCGGGCGCGTCGCGCAGCCACTGGAGCACCTCCAGGTTGCGCGCGGGCGGGACGTAGACGATGTGCTCGTCGCCGGCCACCACCTGGTGGCGCAGCACGGCGTCGCCGAACTGCTCGCGCAGCGCGTCGACGCTGGGGTGCGGCGGCAGCTCGCCGGCGGGCGGCGGCGTGGCGTCGCCCGCCGCCTCGGACGGCTGCGGCCCCTGGTCCAACCCCTCGAGGCCCTTCTTGAACGCGTCGGTCATCTACCGAAAGTGCCTAGTGCCTAGTCCCTAGTGCCCAGTAGCTCGCATCGCACCGAGCCCCATCGCCACGCCACGAACTGCCCCACACGCCAGCCCTCCTAGGCACTTGGCACTAGGCACTTGGCACTGCTTTTCTACGGCCTCCGGTCGCTCACGCGTACAACCGCCCCCGTACTCACCAGCCCGCTCGCGCGGTTCTGGCTGGTCGAGTTGCCGAAGGGGGCGGCCAGGGCGTCCACCACCTCCCGCGGGAGGTACGAGCCGCCCTCGGGGAGCTCGTCCACCTGGCTCCAGACGTCCTCGCTGGTGGCGGCGGAGTTCCGGATCTTCTCCTGCACCAGCAGGATCCCGTAGATCAGCCCCTCGGGGCGCGGCGGGCACCCGGGAACGTAGACGTCCACGGGGATGATGGTGTCGATCCCCTGCACCATGCTGTAGACGTCGAACACGCCGCCGGAAGAGGCGCAGGCGCCCATGCTGATGCACCACTTGGGGCTCGGCATCTGCTCCCAGATCTTCCTGAGCACCGGCGCCATCTTGTAGCTCACCCGCCCCGCGCAGATCAGCAGGTCGGCCTGGCGCGGGCTGAAGCTCATCCGCTCCATCCCGAAGCGCGCCAGGTCGTAGCGGCTGGCGGCGGTGGCCATCATCTCGATCGCGCAGCAGGCCGTGCCGAAGGGCATGGGCCAGAGCGAGTTGGTGCGCGCCCAGTTCACCACCGCGTCGAGCTTCGTCGTCAGGAAGCTCGGCTGCCCGGTGAAGAGCCCGCCCTCCACCAGGCCGGTCTCTTCGGCCTCCTTCCGCGGCGCCACCGGCTCGTCGGCCGTGAAGCGGGCGGGGTGCAGCACCGGCTCGTCGGCCGTTCCCTCGATATCGTTCGGCTCGTTCAGTCCCATTCGAGCGCTCCCTTCTTCCACTCGTAGACCAGCCCCACCGTGAGGATGAAGATGAAGATCATCGCCCCGGCGAAGCCCCCCCACCCCAGCGAGCGGGCCGACACGGCCCAGGGGAGGAGGAAGATCGTCTCCACGTCGAAGACGATGAACAGGATCGCCACGACGTAGAACTTGACCGAGAAGCGCTCGCGCGTGCTCCCCAGCGGCACCATCCCGCTCTCGTACGGACTCGCCTTCACCCGGGTCTGCTTCCCGGGCGAGAGCACGTTCGAGAGGATGACCATGCCGACGGCCTGCGCCGCGCTCAGCGCGAGCAGGATCAGCACGGGTGCGTAGGTGCGGAGCATCGGCGTCTGGGCTTCCCGGACGGTGGTTTGTGAAAACCTTCACTTGTTTGGAGCCGGGCCAAGATACTGCCCGCGCGCGAGCAGTGTCAAGCTGGCGTGGCGCGGGGTTTCGGGGCTTGCCGCGCCCCTTTTCCGCACGTACGTTCCGGCCCTCCGCCCGGCCGCGCCGGGCCTCTTTTCCTACCCCCGACCCGGCCGGGCGTGCGCCCGCGAGGCAGGGGGACCCCACCCCCTTCAAGACGCGTTCCCCGCCATGAGCATCCGCCCCGACAGCTGGATCCGCCGCATGGCGCGCGAGCACGGGATGATCGAGCCGTTCGAGGACGCGCAGGTGCGGCAGGGGACGATCAGCTACGGGCTGTCCAGCTACGGCTACGACATGCGCGTGGCCGACGAGTTCAAGATCTTCACCAACGTCAACAGCGCCATCGTCGACCCGAAGAACTTCGACGAGCGCAGCTTCGTGAACCTCCAGGCGGACGTCTGCATCGTTCCGCCCAACTCATTCGCCCTCGCCCGCTCCGTCGAGTACTTCCGCATCCCCCGCAACGTGATGACGCTGTGCGTGGGGAAGTCGACCTACGCGCGGTGCTTCCGCGGCGACACGCGGGTGGCGCTGGTGGATGGCACGGCCGCGACCCTCGAGGAGATGGCGCGCCGGTACGACGACGGCGAGGTGCTGTGGGGATACAGCATCGGTGCGCACGGCCGCATCGTTGTGACGCTGCTGGAAGCACCGCGGCTCGTCGGGCGCGACGCGCTGATGGAGCTGGAGCTGGACAACGGCGAGCGGGTGCACTGCACGCCGGACCACGGGTTCATCCTGCGCGACGGCCGCATCGCCCAGGCGCACGAGCTTCGGCAGGGCGACTCGCTGATGCCGCTCTACCGCCAGCTCGTACGCGGCTACGAGGCGGTGTACCAGCCGCTGAACGGGCACATCTATCCCACGCACCGCCTGGCGGACGAATGGAACGTCGAGAACGGCATCTACGCCGACGTTCCGGGCACGCACCGCCACCACCGCGACGGTGACCGGCGCAACAACATGCCGTGGAACCTGGAGCGGATGGAGGCGAGCGAGCACATCCGGCTGCACAACGCGAAGAGCTACGGCGACGACTTCGACCCTGCGGAGCACTCCGCCGCCATCCGCGAGTCCCTCGCGCGCCGCAGGGCGGACCCCGCCTGGCGGGAGCACTTCTCCCGTGTGCAGAGTGAAAGGGCGAAGCGCTTCTGGAACGAGGAAGCGTACGCCGGAGCACGCGCGAAGCTCTCGGAGGCCCACGTCCGTAGCTGGACACACGAGCGGCGGGAGGAGAAGGCCGAGGCGATGCGCCGCTGGTTCTCCGACCCCGCCCACCGGGAGGCGACGGGCGAGCGCTCCCGCTCCGCGTGGTCGCGTGCTTCCGCGGAGCGCCGCGCGAAGCAGCAGGAGATCGCGCGCCAGATCCGCATCCGCCCCGAGATCACGGCGGAAGCCGTCGAGGCCGCCCTCAACGAGGCGGGCTCCATTCGCGGCGCGGCACGCCTGCTCGACTGTGGCCGGTCGGTGTTTCGCCGCTTCCCGCACGTCGTCGCCCAGGTGCACGGACGCGAGAAGCGTAACCACAAGATCATTGCCATTCGTGAGCTGCCGGGGGACCATGACGTCTACTGCCTCACCGTTCCCGAGGCGGGGAACTTCGCGCTGGCGGCCGGCATCTTCGTCCAGAATTGCGGGATTATCACGAACGTGACGCCCTTCGAGCCGGAGTGGGAGGGCTACGTGACGCTGGAGATCAGCAACACGACGCCGCTGCCGGCCCGGATCTACGCCAACGAGGGGATCGCGCAGGTGATCTTCTTCGAGGGCGACGTGCCGCCGGACGTGAGCTACGCCGACCGGAAGGGGAAGTACCAGGGGCAGGTGGGGGTCACCACGCCGCGGCTCTGACGACGGCGCCAGGGCGGTCTTCGGCGCGCGCCGAGGCACCCCCCTCCCCGGAAATCGCGGACGGTACTGCATGTCCGCGATTTCCGACCCTCCCACGAGGGGAGGGTGGGGCGCTGCGCTTGTAACCGCGCGTGACCGCAGTTGCCCTTTGCGGTTCACCTCTCCCGCAGTCTGGGAGAGGTCGAAAAAAGGCGATCGGCAGTCATGATCGCCTTTTTTCGGGTGAGGGGCTCCGCCGCGGACGCGAGCGGGGTGGCGTTTTCGGCCTGCATCGTGCACGCCGTTCCGCCCGGCGCGAAATCCGTCTCCCGCCGAGATCCGGCGCAGGTGAAGTTTACGTATCCACGAACGATCCGGGAGAGGCGATCCGGCTCTCCCTCCACGCATTTCGATCGATCCAGCGTGTCAGAACAGACCGAGACGGAAGGGCCCGTCACGCCGCAGCAGCTCGACGCCATCCGCGAGGTGGTGAACATCGGCGCGGGGCACGCCGCCACCAACCTCTCCACCCTCACCGGGCTGCGGGTGATGATCTCCGTCCCCCGCATCCAGTGGGCGCAGGGGGAGGTGGAGGCCGCGCAGGAGCTCCCCGGCAGCGGGGCGCTGGTGGTGATCGCCGTGCCCATCATGGGCGTGACCGAGACGGGCGGCGAGCGCGCGTCGCTGGTGCTGGCGCGCGAGACGGCGCTGCGCATGGTCTCGCTCATGCTCCGCCGCCAGCCCGCCGACGTGATCGGCCCGCTGGAGCAGAGCGCGCTGATGGAGATGGGGAACATCGTCTGCGCCGCCTACGTGGGGGTGCTCGGCACCTTCCTGCACAAGAGCGTGATGATCGGCACCCCCGAGCTGCACGAGGGCGAGCGCCAGTCGCTGGCCCACCACGTGACGGGGCTGATGATCGAGACGGACTTCTCCTTCCTCGACACCACCTTCGAGGGGATGTTCGTGCTCAGCCACACCGACGTCTCCTTCACGTCGCTGCTGCGCGCGCTGGGCTTCGACGACGTTCGCTCCTGAACCGCCCTCCGGCCGCCGCGCGGCACCCATGACGGACGGCTTCGCTCCCTTCTCGGCCGCTGCGCGCGCGGGGCACTGGGCCGCGCTCCCCTCGCGCGAGTGGGACCTGCTGGTGGTGGGCGGCGGGATCACCGGCGCGGCGGCGGCGCGCGACGCGGCGGGGCGCGGGCTCTCGGTGGCGCTGGTGGAGGCGGGCGACTTCGCGGAGGGGACGAGCAGCCGCTCGTCGCGCCTCGTCCACGGCGGCCTGCGCTACCTGGAGACGTACGACTTCGCGCTGGTGTTCGAGGCCAGCGCCGAGCGCCGCCGGCTGCTGGAGCTGGCGCCGCACCTGGTGCATCCCCTCCCCTTCGTCTTCCCCGTCTACCGCGGCGGCCCCACTCCCTTCCTGATGCTGCAGGCGGGGATGTGGCTCTACGACGGGCTCTCCCTCTTCCGCAACATCCGCCGGCACCGCATCCTCTCCGTGGGCGACGTGGCCGCCGAGGAGCCGGGGCTGCGCCGCGACGGCCTGGCGGGCGCCGCGATGTACTACGACGCCGCGGTCGACGACGCGCGCATCACCCTGGCCAACGCCCGCGGCGCGCACGAGTCCGGCGCCGCCGTGGTCTCCCACGCCGAGGTCGTGGCCTTCGTCTCCGCGGACGGCGCGGTGCGCGGGGCCCGGGTGCGCGACCGCGTCACCGGCGCGGAAGCCGAGGTGCGCGCGAAGGTGGTGCTGAACGCGACGGGGCCGTGGAGCGACGCCGTCCGCCGGCTGGCCGACCCGTCCGCGAAGCCGCGGCTCCGGCCGACCAAGGGCGTGCACATCATGGTGCCGCGGGAGCGGGTCGGGAACCGCCACGCGATCACCTTCCAGAGCCCCATCGACCGCCGGGTGATGTTCGTGCTCCCGTGGGGGCAGCACACCTACATCGGGACCACGGACACGGACTTCAGCGGCTCGCCGGCGGAGGTGAAGGCCGACGCGGCGGACGTGGACTACCTGCTGAAGTCCGCCAACTCGGTCTTCCCCCAGGCGGGGCTGACGCACGCGGACGTGGTGAGCACCTGGGCCGGCATCCGCCCGCTGCTGGCGCCGCGCCAGGGCGGCGGGAGCGAGAGCGCCACCAGCCGCGAGCACGAGATCTGGTGGGACCGCTCGGGGCTGCTGAGCATCGGCGGGGGGAAGCTGACCACCTACCGGGTGATGGCCGGCCAGGTGGTCGACCGCGCGGCGAAGCGGCTGAAAAGCGCGCACGGGGTGGAGAGCGGGATCTCGCCCACGGAGCATCTCCCCCTCCCCGGCACGCCCGAGGGGCCGTGGCCCGAGTTCGACCGGCGCATCCGCGCGGACGCGCTGGCGCTGGGGCTGGACGACGACGCCGGCTACCACCTGGCCCGCGCCTACGGCGAGGACGCGGACGAGATCCTCGCCGCCATCCGCGCCGACCCGTCGCTCGGCGGCCGCATCGCCGGGGGCTTTCCGTACGTCTGGGCCGAGGTGCCGCACGCCGTCCGCCGCGAGATGGCGATGACGCTGGCGGACCTGCTGATCCGCCGCCTGCACCTGTTCTACGAGGCGCGCGACGGCGGCCTCTCCGTGGCCCGCGCGGTGGCGGAGCGCATGGCCGCCGAGGAGGGGATCGGCTGGGACGCGGCGGAGGTGGAGCGCCAGGTGGAGCGCTACCGCGCGGCGGTGGAGGCGACGCGGGGGTTCGGGGGCGCGTAGCCGGCGGTGGTGTGGGCGCGGCTCCCCCCTCCCCCGGCCCCTCCCCCACGGGGTGGGGAGGGGTGACGCGAGGGAAAGGACCGCGCGTTTCCGCAGCTTTCGCGCAGTACCAAGCGAAGCGCGAACAGCAGCGGAACGGCGCAGTTACAAGCGAAGCGCCAACCCTCCCCCTCGTGGGGAGGGTCGGAAGGCGGACAGCAGTACCGTCCGCCCTTCCGGGGAGGGGGGATGCCGCGGACGCGCACCGCCGCCGGTGCCGCATCGGTCATCCATCATCCAGCCGTTCATCCGTCGTGACTTCGCGAAAGAGCCTCCAGATCCACGTCCATGGCTGAGCGCCGCACACGTCCCCGGGGATCGGCCCGCAGCCTCGGCACCGTCCGCCCGCCCGCGCCGCGCAAGCCGCAGCGCGGTCCGTGGACGCACCGGCTGCGCGCCGAGCTCGAGGACCCGGTGCGGCAGTTCCAGGCCTCGCTGGTGGTGCTGCTCGCGGTGCTGGTGGTGGGCACCATCGGCTACCGCGTGCTGGAGGGGCTGGGGTGGCTGGACTCGGCGTACATGACGGTGATCACCGTCGCCACGGTGGGGTTCGGGGAGATCCGGCCGCTCTCCGCCGGCGGGCGGGTGTTCACGATGGCGCTGATCATCGTGGGGGTGGGCACCGGCGCGTGGGCGGCCACCCGCGCCGTGGAGGTGATGCTGGGGCAGACGCTGTGGCTCTCGGTGCAGAGGAGGAAGATGACCCAGTCGCTCGCCGGCCTTCGCGACCACTACGTGATCTGCGGCCACGGACGCCTCGGCACGCGCATCGAGCGCGACCTGCGCGCCCGCGGCGAGTCCTTCGTGGTGGTCGACTGGACGCAGTCGCTGGAGGAGACCTTCCTCAAGCTCCAGATCCCGCACCTGATCGGCGACGCTACGCACGACGAGGTGCTCCAGCGCGCCGGGGTGGAGCGCGCCCGCGGGCTGGTGGCGGCGCTGGACAGCGACGCGAGCAACGTGCTGGCGGTGCTCGGCGCCCGCGAGCTGAACCCGCGGCTGCTGATCGTCGCGCGCGCCAACAGCGAGGCGAGCGAGAGCAAGCTGCGCCGCGCCGGCGCCGACCGCGTGGTGACGCCCGACGCCATCGGCGGGCACCGGCTGGCGCTGGCGCTGCTCCGCCCCGCGGTGCACGACCTGTTCAACGAGATCTTCAGCTTCGGGATCGAGGTCTCCATCGACGTGGGGCAGATCCTGATCGAGCCCGCGTCGCCCTTCGCCGGGCAGACGGTCGCCGGGTGCGATCTGCGCCGGATGCGCAGCGTGAGCATCCTCGCCATCCGCGAGCCCGGCGGAGAGTTCGTGCTGAACCCCGACGCGGAGCGGGTCGTGCATCCGGGCGAGACGCTGATCGTGATCGGCCCCGCGCAGGCGGTCTACGAGCTGGAGGCGATGTACAGCGGGGAATGAACAGAAAGTGCTAAGTGCTAAGTGCTAAGTGCTGAGTGCTGGAGGAGCCGGCGCGTCGCCGAAACCTTTTATCGCCGACCAGCGTTAACCACCCGGCACGAGGCGGCGGAGCCGCAATTCAGTTCAGCACTTAGCACTTAGCACTCAGCACTTCTTTTTGACGTGCTTTCCCGGGGAGAATCGAAATGGGCGCGGAAGCGACGAAGGCCGATGCGGAACGGCGGGCGAGGCGGATCGTGGACAACTGGTCGAAGGCGGCGCTCTTCACCGGGTGGATCCCCGGCGCGTCCCTGGCGCTCGGCGCGGGCGACATCATGATGATCCGCCAGGTGGGTGAGGCGTTCGCCATCCCCGCGTTCGACATGGACGCGCTGAAGGCGCACCTGGGCGGCGTGATGGGCTCGGTCGGCGGGGCGGCGGTCGCCGAGGTGGTCGGCGTGGTGCCGCTCGTGGGCTGGGCGGTGAAGAGCTACGCGCTGAAGATGAAGGCCGACGCGCTCGGCAAAGCCATCATCGACTACTTTCGGCAGCGCAGCCCGCTCCCCGACTGAGCGATCTCGCGCGGGGACGCGAAGGCGCAGAGAGAGGCCGCCGAGCCTTTCTCTGCGCCTCCGCGTCTCTGCGTGATGCCTTCAGTTCGGCCCGACCAGGCGCTCGGAGTCGAGGTCGGCCCCGGGATCGAGCGGTTGGACGAGGTAGCCGGCGAGCGCCATCCGCAGGCTCGGCGCGAGGCCGGGGCACGCCGCCAGCGCCCGCACCTCGGCCTCGATGGGCGGGCGCGTGTAGAGCGCCGCGTTCGCCCGGGCGATGGTCCACTCCGGATAGGGGCGGTCGATGAGCCGCATCTCGTCGTCCGCCTTCACCTCGCCCTCCCGCAGGACGCGCAGATACCACCCCGTGCGGCCGCTGCGCTGCACGCGCGCGGAGAGGTCCTTCACCTGCCAGCGCCGCGCGATCTTCCAGCAGGGGATGCGCGGCTGCGACACCTGCACCACCGCCCCGCCCACCTCGTAGCTGTCGCCGATGCACACCGTCGCCTCGTCCATCCCCGCGACGGTGAAGTTCTCGCCGAACGCGCCGTGCGGGATCTCCAGGTACAGCTCGGCGCGCCAGCCGGGGTAGTGCCCGGCGGCGTAGGCCATCACTGCCCTGTCGGGCCCGCCGTGGTTCTTAAGGTCGGCCTGGCGGTCGCACTCGAGGTTCGTCGCGCCCAACCACACCGGCCCCGCGACCGGCTCCTTGAAGAACGCCGTCGTCCACGGCCGCTCCATCGCCCTCTCCGCGCCGGGCGTGCCGTGCTCCGCCGGCAGCGCGACCTGGATGGAGAGGAGCCGGCCGGCTTGCTCATGGCCAGGACGAACACGAGAATCCATTCTGATCTGTTCGAAAATCCCAGAAGGCAGCGGACGATGACTCTGAAAAAAGGCCCCGACGAGCTCAATCAACCGAAGCAGAGCGCGCGGCGCCATCGCCGGAGCGAGAAGCTCCTCGAACAGATCCGCGCCGCTCGCGCGCAGATGCGAGAGGTGTACGTCACTGACGAAGATCTGCGTGCCGCTCGCGACGAGGGTCGACCGTGATTGGATTTGATTGGATACCAAATCCACTCAGCACTGTGTCATCCTGAGGGCCGGCCGCATCGGCTCTCGCACACACTGACGCTCGCAGGCCCGAAGGATCTAGCCGATGTCGCCACGAGGGCAGGGCGCGGCAGCGGAACCGGTGCCGTCTCGCGGATGAATCCGCAGCCGTGGATCACGTGCGGCTTCCGCGGCAGGTCTCGTGGCGTCCGCGGTAAGATCCTTCGGCACTGCGGACGTTAGTTGGTACGACAGGTTCCGTGCGGCCGTGCCTCAGGATGACACCATTACGAGTGTGTCCGCGGGTTTGGGCACGAGACCGAGACGAACCTGCACGCCGCCCGGCCCTTTTCCGGCTCAGTCGTCCATCACACCCGCACCTGCCTCCACAGCCACATAGCCGGCGCACCGCAGCACAGGGATCCCCGGATACTTCGGGAAACGCGGATCGACCTCCGACAACGTGCAGAGGTAGAAGCGCGAACCCTTGCGCGTCTCCACGATGCGGACGTTCGCGCAGCGCTCGCAGAGGCCGGCGGGGGGCGCAAACGGGCGCGGCGGCACGCTCACGGGGGCGCGGGGCGCGGGTGCGGCGCGTCGTCGTCGGTCTTCCACCAGTCGTGCAGGGCGTAGCTGAGGAAGAGGAAGACCGCGCCGAAGCCGAGGAAGAGCAGCACCCGGAAGAGCGGGTGCAGCGCGCTCAGGTCCACCAGGAAGAGCTTGGCCACCACCGCCAGCAGCGTGGCGATCCCCGTGCGCTCCACGATCGGGCGGCGGGCGCGCAGGCCGTAGAGGAGGAGCGCCAGCCCGTACACGCCCCAGGCGATGGTCACGATCCCCTGCCCGCCCTCGTACGGCGCCAGCTCGCGCCAGAGCCACCCCATCAGCCCCACGTGCACGAAGTAGCGGTACACCAGCACCGCCCGCCGCCCGCGGAAGAGGTACGAGGCCGCCATCCCCGCCACCAGCACCGACAGGTCCGCCAGCACCCGGCGCGGGGAGGTGTCGCCGTTCTGCACCAGGCGGAAGAGCATCCAGCCGGCCGCCACCATGAACACGCGGTGCGCCATCCAGCGGATCGACGGTCCCCCGCCCCGCCCCGCCAGCCAGTGCAGCACCAGCGCCTGCGCCGCGAACGCCAGCAGCAGCGTGTCCGCCTTGAACGCGGCGACGCACCCGGCGGAGACCAGCATCGACCCGGTGAAGAAGACCGCCCGCGCGATCCGGTGGTCCGGCCGGTAGAGCGCCCACCCCGCGGCGACGTAGAGCGCGGCGGCGGCCAGCGTCCAGTACCCCCACGTCTCCGGCTGGGGATTCCACACGGCGGCGGCCACGGCGAGGGTGGCGGCGGGCGGCACCAGCACCAGCGCGTACCAGTGCGCCACCTCGGCGTGCTTCCAGTGGCGCTCGTGGCCGCCGGCGGCGCGCAGCAGCCTTACGCGGCGCACCAGCGGGAGCACCCCGAGCACCGCCCACGCGAACACC
Organism: Longimicrobiaceae bacterium; assembly: GCA_045803205.1. Classification (GTDB taxonomy): domain Bacteria; phylum Gemmatimonadota; class Gemmatimonadetes; order Longimicrobiales; family Longimicrobiaceae; genus Longimicrobium. The sequence goes on along the minus strand of JBJMPM010000029.1, from coordinate 6,994 downwards.
GCCGCGAGCTGCACCACCCAGCGGTCGCCGAGCGCCAGCGGTTCGTCCATGCGGCGCGCGTAGACGAAGAGGAGCGGCCACGCGAGCCCCATCGCCGTCCAGAGCAGCCCGCGCCAGCCGCGGTACAGGTGCACGGCGGCCGTCCAGGCCAGGATCAGGCAGGTGTAGAGCGCGAAGCCGCGCGGCGTGCCGTAGCTCACCCCCAGCAGCAGCGGCGTCCCCAGCCCCCCGATGGCGCCGACGACCGCCAGCGCCTCGGCGTCGCGGCCGAGCGCGAAGGCGAAGGCCAGCACGGTGATCGCCACCATCCCCAGGAACGCGGCCAGGTAGCCGACCAGCCCGTAGAGGTTGAAGGCCGCCCACCCGGTGATGTACCAGGTCGCGATCCCGCCGCCCAGCAGCACCGCGCCGTAGCGCCGCCGCCGGTCCAGCCGCAGCCCCAGCGCGAAGAGCACCGCCCCCACCGTCGCCCCGAAGGCCACGCGCACCAGCGGCGTGAGCCACCCCATCTCGATCGAGTAGCGGAAGAGCAGCCCCGTCCCCAGCAGCACCAGCCCGATCCCCAGCCGGTTCAGCCAGAGCTGGCCGTCCCACTTCAGCCAGGGGATGGAGATGCGGCGCGCCCGCTCGCCTCGCGCCCGGCGCCCCTCCGGCGCGTGGACGGGGGCGATGGAGGCCGCCGGATCGGAGGATGGGGATGGACGGGCGGCGAGCTGGCGCTGGAGGTCCTCGACCAGGGCCTCCAGGCGCGCGATGCGCTCGTCGATGCCGCGGGGGTCCTGCGGGGTCATGCGATCGCGGGTGCGGGTCCGCCGGCCGCCAGCTCGCCCTCGGCCTCCTGCCACTCGAGCACGGCGTCGGGGACGGGCGGCGATGGCGTGGGGTGCGGCGTGGCGTCGATCACCTGCTGCGGGCTCAGGCGGCCGCCGGGGCCGGAGAACTGGATCTTCACCAGGCCGTACGCCATCAGCTCGCCGCGGCGGGTGAAGCGGTGCTCCATGAAGAACCAGCGCTCGTCCCAGCAGAGCATCCGCGTGCGCAGCTCGTAGCGCTGGAAGGGGTCGAGCGGCCGCCGGAACCTCGTGGCGACCGACGCCACCACGCCGCGCCAGCGCATCTTCCGCATCGCCCGCACCACGCCCAGGCGCAGGAGGAGGTCGACGCGCCCCAGGTCCATCACCGTGAGGAAGCGCCCGTTGTTCATGTGGAAGTTCAGGTCCAGGTCCGTGGGGAGCACGGTGAGGCGCAGCACGGACTCGTCCGCCGGCGCCAGCCGGGGCCGGCGGAAGGACGAGAAGACTACGTACAGCAGGCGGAAGATCAGGTTCATGCGGCGGGCGCCATCGCTCGCGGGATCATCGCGGATGCGCGGAATCTAACGGCAGCGACCAGCTTCTTGCACTACGCGCACCGTCAATATGACTTGAGAGACCTCTCCCCGCCGATGGTCTCCTGAGAGACGGTTGAGGAACCACACCATAGACGTCATCCTGAGGCCGGCCACTCCTGTTCTGCGTCCACACGGCAGACGGCAGGCCGAAGGATCTATAGCATCGGCTTGCACTTAGCCGCGTAGCCGCCACGAATCAGCGCTGCCACGAGAAGAATCCTTCGTCTTCCGCCAGGTCTCGCCAGGTAGGATTCGCCGCAGAGATGAGCGCCACTTTCCGTGAGCGACGCCACCCCTTCAGCTCCTTTTCGCGCGCAATCGCCACCTGCGGATGCGCGGCCTCCTCGAAGTAGACCAGTTGCGTGACGTTATACTGCGCGGTGAATCCCTGCACCTGCTTCTGCTTGTGCTCCCAAACACGGCGAACAAGGTCGTTCGTCACACCGATGTACAGCGTGCGGCTGGCGTTGGAGAGGATGTAGACGAAGTAGCGGTCGTTGGATGACACGGAGAATGCCGCTCCAGCGTTTCCGAAAACGTTGTCCGAGCGCCGAGTATAGATAGATCCTTCGGCCTGCGGCCTACGCTGCGAGCCACAGCTCATGCGGGACCGGCCTCAGGATGACGTCATTGGGGGAACGAGATTTGTCTCACAGTCTCTCAGCGCGCCAGCGGCGCCCTCCCCCGTCCCTCCACCGCCCACTCCTCGGCGATCGCATCGCCCCGGATCCCCCAGAGGCGCTCCTGCAGGTTCACGGAGACGCAGACGTGGTTGGGGACCACGCGCACCCGGTCGCCCACGCGCGGCCGCCAGTCGGTCTCCGAGAGGTCGAGGATGCCGTGCTCCTCGCTGACGCCGCTCACCCGCACCTCCGGCCGGTCGAGGAGCGCGCCCAGGCCGGGGGTGCCGGTCGGCAGCGGATCGCGGGCGATGGCCTTGGCGCCGGCGTCGATCACCGCCTGGCCGGGGACGGCGGTGCTCACCACCGTCGCCAGCACGGTGTAGGCGACCTGGTCCCACTCGCAGGCGCCCACCTCGCAGGTCGTGCGGTCGTTGAAGATGTTGGTGCCCGGGCGGACCTCCGTGGTCCCCTCCACCTCGTGCGAGCGCCAGAAGGTGGGCGTCGATCCGCCGCTGACGACCTCCGCCGGCAGCCCGGCCTCCGCGAGCACCTCGGCGAAGCGGCGGACGGTGGCGGCGAGGGCGGCCAGCGGCGCGTCCTGCGCGGCCCCGCGGACACGCACGTGGCCGGGGTAGTACATCGCCCCGCGATACTCGACACCGTCCAGCTCCGCCGCCCGCCGCGCGAGCGCCACCGCGTCCTCGGGGCTCGCGACGCCGACGCGCCGCATTCCCGCATCGAACTCGACCAGCACGCCCACGGTGCGGCCGGCGGCGCGCGCGGCCTGGGCCAGTCCCTCCAGCGCCTCGGGCGAGTCGAGGCCGACGGTGAGGCGCACCCGCTCCGGGAGCGCCATCAGCCGCTCCAGCTTCGAGCGGCCGAGCGGCGGATAGGCGAGGAGCAGGTCGTCGACCGCCCGCGACATCACCTCCGCCTCGCGCGGGGTGGCGACGGTGACGCCGATCGCCCCCGCCCGCACCTGCTCGGCCGCGAGCGCGGCGATCTTGTGCGTCTTGGTGTGCGGCCGCCAGCCGAGGCCGTGGGCATGGCAGTATTCCGCCGCCCGACGCAGGTTGTCGTGCATGCGGTCCACGTCCACCAGCGCGGCGGGCGTCTCCAGGTCGTCGAGGGTGCGGGCGTCGGGCATCGGCTTCGGATCGTCAGGGGGATGCGAGTCGGCAAGATCCGGGTGGTTGCGCCGGATGTCCAGAGCTAACCTTCGATCCGTGGATGCGCGGAACGACCCCGCATACCCGGCCAGGACCAGCAGATCGGGAACACGACCATGCCCGTCTCGGACTACGACCGCATCGCCCAGGCGATCCGCTTCATCGAGGAGAACTACCGCCGCCAGCCGAGCCTGGAAGAGGTGGCGAAGAGCGTGTACCTGAGCGAGTTCCACTTCCAGCGGCTCTTCCGGCGCTGGGTGGGGATCTCGCCCAAGCGCTTCCTGCAGTTCCTCACCGTGGAGCACGCCAAGCGCCGCCTGGAGGAGTGCCGCTCGGTGCTCGACGCCACCTACGACGCGGGCCTCTCGAGCCCCGGGCGGCTGCACGACCTCTTCGTCACCCTGGAGGCCGTCACGCCCGGCGAGTACAAGGCGCGCGGCGCGGGGCTGCGCATCGGCTGGGGAGTGCACGACACGCCCTTCGGCCCGGCGCTCCTCGCCGCCACCGAGCGCGGCCTCTGCTCGCTCTCGTTCGTGGATGATGGAGACGCGTCCGCGGCGGTCGATGAGCTGCGCGAGCGGTGGCCGGCCGCGGCGGTGGGCGAGGACGCATCCGCGACGGAGCCGCTCGCCCGGCGCATCTTCGCACCGGAGAGCGGCGACCGGGGGCCGATCCCGCTCTTCGTGCAGGGGACCAACCACCAGGTGCGGGTGTGGGAGGCGCTGCTGCGGGTCCCCGCCGGCGCGGTGGTGAGCTACGAGCAACTCGCGGGCGCCGCGGGGAAGCCGGACGCGGTGCGCGCGGTCGCAGGCGCGGTGGCGCGCAACCAGGTGGCGTACGTGATCCCCTGCCACCGCGTGATCCGCAAGCTGGGCGCGTTCGGCGGCTACCGCTGGGGCCCCGAGCGCAAGCGCGCGATGCTCGGCTGGGAGGCGGCGCACGCGCTGGGCGAGGAGACCGAAGCGAGCCGCGCGACGGCGTAACAGCGTCTCATACCGCTTTTCAGGATTCGCTATGCATAAGGACGTCATCCTGAGGACGGCCACGCAGAGCTTGCGGCGTGCGCAACAGCCGGCAGTCCGAAGGATCTATAACCACGGATGCGACACGACGAGCCGTGTCGCTGCCGACGTTATAGATCCTTCGGTCGCCGCCAGGCTTTCTCGACGACGCGAATTCCGCGCGGCGGCTCCCTCAGGATGACGTCTTTTTCTTTGCACAACCAATCTCGAGAGGCGGTATCACACATACGCACGGAGACGCAGAGAGGCCACCGGCCTCCCTGCGTCTCCGTCTCTGCGTTACCGGGCCGCGGTCAGCGATAATCCCACTGCACCACGCAGAACGACCGCAGCGTCAGCCGCTCGTCGCCGACGTAGAGGGCGGAGCGGAGCCAGTCTTCCTGGTTGGTGGGGAGCTGCACCGGCTTCGGGCCGGTCTTCCTGCAGGCGAAGAAGGCGAAGTCGGGGTCGCGCCAGGCGAAGGTGTCCCAGCAGCCGGCGTAGCGGGCGGGGCGGTTCATCTGCGCCACGCGGGCCAGGAGCTGGCGCGGCTCGGGGTCCTCCAGCACGCGGTTGCGCTGCTCCTGGCGCGGCACGTCGCGCCACTCGGTGAGGAACTTCCACACCTCGCCCTTGCCGCCGACCGTGTTCACCCATCGTCCGGCCCACCCCTCCTTCTCCAGCAGCCGCAGCACCGCCAGCTCGGCGAACAGGTGCTCGCCCTCCAGCTCGACCATCCCCGCGGCCTTCTTGCCGAAGTCGTCCGCGAACGCGTCGCCCGGCCAGCGCGCGAAGCGCATGAACACGCCCGGCACCTCGTTGATGATGCGCCCCGTGGGGAGCGTGATGGGTGTGCGCAGGGGGATGAACAGGTCGTCGCGCTCCACCAGCGGCGCGAGCGCGGAGAACCACGGGCGGTCGTGCAGACCCTCGCCCGGCGCGTCCATCGTGCTCACGAGGTCGAGGTGGCGGCGGGTGCGAGCGCGAGGAGGACGCGAGCGGCACAGTGCATGGACATCTCCGGGACGGGGGGACCTGCACGGGAGGACGAGGGGGAATGTCTCACCCGGAGCACCGGAGGACCAGAGATCGCATTCAATTCTCTGGTCCTCTGGTGCCAGGGGTGAAACATTCCGTTCGAGCGGTTTTCTCTCCGGTTCGGAGTTCGTCGTGCATCCGCGGCCGTAGCGCCCTCTCCCTGCGCCTGAGAGCGCAAGCCCTCTCCCGTACCGGGGCCCGGCACGGGAGAGGGGGGTGGACGCGGCGGAGGCGAGGCCTGCGACGAAGTGTGCAAAGGCAGACGTGTCGTTGCCGGTCGGGGACGCACAGAGCCGCGGCATAGTCCGCGAAGGCGCAATACCGTTTACTTTGATCACTTAAGGAGGTAAGATACAGCCGGACCCCAGCCTGAGGAGGCCCGGATGGCTCGTGTGAGCAAAGTGCGGCACGAAGGAGACCGACTGACGGACCTGATGAACATCGGGGTGCTGACGACTCGCTTTCCATTGGATCAGATACACGAAATTCTTCGGCAGACCAGCAAGGAAAGCAAGCGCCTGCGCGATCTCCCGGCGCACGTGATGATGTACTATGTGGTTGCGCTGGCGCTGTACCGGGCGGAAGGGTCACGCGAGGTGCTGCGGCTCCTTCTGGCGGGACTGCAGGCGATCGTTGGGCTGGGAGTAGAGGTGGAGCCGGCCACCAAAGCCGCGATCTCGCGTGCCCGCAGCCGCCTGGGTATGGAGCCGGTGAAGGAGTTGTACGACAGGATCGCTGGGCCGGTTGCCGATGCACAGACGCAGGGTGCGTTCTATCGCGGCTGGCACGTCGTGGCGCTGGACGGCTTTACGCTCGAGACGCCGGACACGGTGGCCAACGAGGAGGCCTTCGGGCGACCCAAGTCGCCCTCTGGCGGCAAGAGCGCGTATCCACTGGTGCGGGGTGCAGGGCTGGTCGAGGTGGGGACGCACGTGCTCTTCGGCGCCGTGCTGGGCGGCTACTACACGGGAGAAGTCACGCTGGCCCGGCAGGTCGTGCCACGGCTGAAGAAAGGCATGCTCTGCCTGGCGGACCGCTACTTCCCCGGATTCGAGCTTTGGGCACAGGCCGTCGCGACCGGAGCCGAACTGGTCTGGCGGGTGCGGAGCAGGATTCATTTCGTGGTGGAAGAACGCCTGCCTGACGGGTCTTACCTGAGCCGCTTCCCCACCCGGGGAAAGGGAAGAGCGGGGATGCGGGTGCGGGTGATCGAATACAAGGTGAAGAACCAGAAGGGCGAGGACCAGGTGGTCCGGCTCATCACTTCGATTCTGGACTGGCGGCTGGCTCCGGCCCATGAGCTGGCGGCCCTGTACGCGGAGCGCTGGGAGTTTGAAACGGCACTGGACGAGTTCAAGACTCACCTGCGTGGGGCGCGAACGGTGCTCCGCAGTCAGACGCCCGACCTGGTTCGGCAGGAGGTCTACGGGTTGTTGCTAGCCCACTTCGCGCTACGGGGGTTGATGCACGAGGCGGCAGTACATGCGGGCAGAGATCCGGACCGGATATCCTTCATACACACCGTCCGCGTGGTCCGTCGCACCCTCCCGCGCTTCGCGGACATTCCCCCCTCAGGCTTGGAGAAACCTGCATTGCGCGGTGATCTCAGAGATTCTGCAGGAAGACGTCGGAGAGCGCCGAAGCCGGCAGGTGAAGCGCGGGGTAAAACGAAAGCAGAGCCGTTATCCGGTCAGGAAACGGAGTGACTGCTCCCGGACGGTGAGACGGACCCTGGAGGTGCTTAGGTAAACGGTATTGCGCGAAGGCGGACTT
>JBJMPM010000338.1:0-25584 GCA_045803205.1 Longimicrobiaceae bacterium | reverse complement strand
GTCCGGGTGCTTCCCGAGCGTGCGCGGGAGCGAGAGCCAGCGCAGCGCCGCCTCCAGGCTCACGTCCACGGGGTTCATCCCCTTCGGCAGCGAGGCGCGCTTCGGCTTCTTCTCCTCGTCCGTCGCCTCGCCGAGCTGCACGTAGGGACCGAAGCGGCCCTCCAGCATCAGCACCGGCTTCCCCGTAGCCGGGTCGGTGCCGAGGATGTCGGGGCCCTCGGTCTTCGCCCGCACCAGCCGGTCCACCTGCTCGCCGGTGAGGTCGCCGGGCGCGGTGCCGTCCGGGAGCGACGCGGTGACGGTGGCGCCGTTCTCCTCGCGCTCCACGAAGGGGCCGAAGCGTCCGATGCGCACCCGCGCCGGGAGCCCCTCCAGCCGCACGGTCGACGCTTCGCGCGGGTCGATCTCCGCCTCGCCCTTCTGCACCAGGTCGCCCAGCCCCTGGGGGCCGGTGAAGAACTCCCGCAGGTAGGGGAGCCACTCCGCCTCGCCCTCGGCGATCTCGTCCAGCCGGTCCTCCATCCCCGCGGTGAAGCGCGTGTCCACCAGGTGCGGGAAGTGGCGCTCCAGCAGCGTGGTGACCGCGAAGGCGGTGAAGGTGGGGATGAGCTGGTTGTTCACGCGGTCCACGTAGCCGCGGTCGATGATCGTCCCGATGATCGACGCGTACGTCGAGGGGCGGCCGATCCCCTCCGCCTCCAGCGTCTTCACCAGCGTCGCCTCGGTGTAGCGCGCGGGCGGCTGCGTCTCGTGGCGCAGCGCCTCCAGGTCGCGCAGCCTCAGCGCGTCGCCCCGGGCGAGCCGCGGCAGCGGCTCCTCGCGGTCCTCCAGCGCCGCGTCGGGATCGTCGGAGCCCTCCACGTAGGCGCGGAAGAAGCCGGGGAAGTCGATGCGCTTCCCCGAAGCGCGGAACACCGCGTCGGCCGCCTCGATGGTGGCGGTGAGGTGCGTCTGGCGCGCGTCGGCCATCTGGCTGGCGACGGTGCGCTTCCAGATCAGGTCGTAGAGCGCCGCCTCCTGCCCGGTGAGCCCGGTCGACTCCGTGGTCCGCATCTCCGTTCCCGCCGGGCGGATCGCCTCGTGCGCCTCCTGCGCCCCCTTCGACGTGGTGGTGAACTGGCGCGGGCTGGGGCTCAGGTACTCCTCGCCGTAGAGGGCGCGGATGCGGGTGCGCGCCGCCTTGATCGCCTGGTCCGAGAGGTGGACCGAGTCGGTGCGCATGTAGGTGATGAACCCCTCCTCGTACAGCCGCTGCGCGATGCGCATGGTGTCGCGCGAGGAGAGGCGCAGCTTGCGGTTGGCCTCCTGCTGCAGCGTCGAGGTGGTGAACGGCGGATAGGGGCGGCGGATGGAGGGCTTCTCGTCCGTCTCCGTCACCTTCCACTGCGCCGCCCGCAGCCGGCCGCAGAGGGCGTTCGCCTCGGGCTCGCCGAGGAGGACCACCCCCTGCGTCTTCAGCTTCCCCGTGCTCTCGTCGAAGTCGCGCCCCGTGGCCACGCGCCTGCCGCCGACGGAGACGAGCATGGCGGAGAAGGTCGCCGCCTCCTTCGCCAGCGCCGCCTTCAGGTCCCAGTAGACCGCGGAGTGGAAGGCGCGCCGCTCCCGCTCGCGCACGACGAGGAGCCGCACGGCGACCGACTGCACGCGCCCGGCGGAGAGCCCCGTCGCGATCTTCTTCCAGAGGAGCGGGGAGAGGGTGTAGCCCACCAGGCGGTCGAGGATGCGCCGCGTCTCCTGCGCGCGCACCACGTCTTCGTCGATGCGGCGGGGGTGCGCCAGCGCCTCGCGGATGGCCTCGGGGGTGATCTCGTGGAAGACGATGCGCGAGCAGGGCACCCTGGGCTTCAGCACCTCCACCAGGTGCCAGCCGATGCTCTCGCCCTCGCGGTCTTCGTCGGTGGCGACCACCAGCTCGTCGGCGTCCTTGAGCAGCGCGCGCAGCTCCGAGACCACCTTCCGCTTCCCCGCGGGGATCACGTAGACCGGCTCGAAGTCGTTCTCCACGTTCACGCCGAGGCGCGCCCACTCGTATCCCTTGAGCGACGGCGGGATCTCGCTCGCGCTCTCGGGGAGGTCGCGCACGTGGCCCATCGACGCGGCCACCTTGTAGCCCGCCGGCAGGAAGTTGCGGATGGTCTTCGCCTTGGTGGGACTCTCCACCACCACCAGGCGCGTCTTGCCTCGTTTTTCCGGCATGTAGGAGCTAAGGCCTTTCGGCGATGGGCCCGCCGCGGGCCCGCAGTTCGGTTTCGATGATGCCGGCGACCTCCGCGGGGGACCTCCCCCCGGTGTCGACCTGCACGTCGGCGCGGGCGTAGAGCGGCGCGCGGGCCTCCAGCAGCCGCCGCGCGGCCTCCAGCGGGTCGGGCCCCGCCAGCAGGGGCCGCTCCCCCGGCGCCGCCGAAGCACGCCGCACCGCCTCCTCGGGAGAGACGCGCAGCCAGACGGAGAGCGTCCCCGCCCCCAGCGCCTCCAGGTTCCCCGCCCCGCCGATCCACCCGCCGCCGGGGGAGAGGACGACGCGGCCGCGCGATGCCAGCTCCGCCGTCGCGCGCGCCTCCAGCTCCCGGAAGCGCGCCTCCCCCTCCGCGGCGAAGATCGCGGCGACGGTGCGCCCCTCGCGCCGCTCGATCTCGCGGTCGAGGTCCAGGTGCGCCCACCCCAGCCGCCGCGCCAGCTCCGCCCCCACCGCCGTCTTCCCCGCCGCCATGAACCCCAGCAGCACCACGCGCTCGACCGGTTGCGGGGACGAAGTCATGCGTACGGGGGCGAAGGGAATGGTATTGCGGCGGCGAGAAACGGCAACCATTCCTGATAAAAGAACAGCGGGACCTCGGCGTTCGCCAGACCCGGCACACCCGAACTGCATGATCTCTCACAGAGACCACAGAGGTCACGGAGGAACAGCGGTGCTTCCCTCTGTGACCTCTGTGACCTCTGTGAGAGAATTCTTTTGCCGGATTATCACCCCACGAAGATCCCGCGCTCGCCGATCCGCGCCCGGTAGCCCTCGAGGTTGCGCCGCAGCTCGGCCAGCGAGTCGCCGCCCGCCTTCTCCAGCAGCGCGTCGGCGAGCACCAGGGCGACCATCGCCTCGGCCACCACGCCCGCCGCGGGAACGGCGCAGACGTCGGAGCGCTCGCGCACCGCCTCCGCCGGCTCGCCGGTGCGCAGGTCCACGGTGCCCAGCGGGCGCATCAGGGTGGAGATGGGCTTCATCGCGGCGCGGACCACGATCGGCTGGCCGGTGGTGATCCCCCCCTCCAGCCCCCCCGCGTTGTTCCCCGTGCGCCCGTAGCCGCCCCCCTGCGCCGAGCCGTCGAGCACGATGGCGTCGTGCACCCGCGACCCCGGGCGCGCGGCGGCCTCGAACCCCAGGCCGACCTCCACCCCCTTGATCGCCTGGATCGACATCAGCGCCCCCGCCAGCCGCCCGTCGAGCTTGCGGTCCCACGCCACGTGCGAGCCGAGCCCCGCGGGAACGCCGCGCGCCACCACCTCCACCACCCCGCCCAGCGTGTCGCCCGCCGCCTTCGCCGCGTCGATGGCGTCGATCATCCGCCCCTCGGCCTCCGCGTCCAGGCAGCGCACGGGGGACGGGTCCGACGCGGCGTTCAGGTCGTCGGGGAGCGCGTCCGGCGGCGCCGCGACCACGCCGCCGAGCGAGACCACGTGGCTGCCGACGGTGATCCCCACCGCCCCCAGCAGCGCCTTCGCCACCGCGCCCGCGGCCACCCGCGCCGCCGTCTCGCGCGCGCTGGCCCGCTCCAGGATGTCGCGGGCGTCGGTGCGGTCGTACTTGAGCGCCCCCACCAGGTCCGCGTGCCCGGGACGGGGGAAGAACACCCGCCGCATCGCCGCGTCGTCGTCCGCGTTGTCGACCGGGGACGGCGACATGGCCGCGGTCCAGTTCTCCCAGTCGCGGTTGCGCACCAGCAGGGTCACGGGCGAGCCCAGCGTCTCGCCGTGGCGCACGCCGGAGAGGATCTCGGCGCGGTCGCTCTCGATGCGCATCCGCCCGCCGCGGCCGTAGCCGCCCTGGCGGCGCCGCAGCTCCGCGTCGATCGCCTCCGCCGCCAGCGGCACGCCCGCGGGAACGCCCTCCACCACGGCGGCGAGCGCCGGGCCGTGGCTCTCGCCGGCGGTGGTGAAGCGGAAGGGGCTCATCCCCCTAAAAGAACAGCGGGGGCCCGGCCTTCGCCAGCCCCCGTCGCGGAATCGAGGCCGGCAGGAAGCGTCGCATACCGTCTCTGTGCATTCAGGGTGGCAGAGAATCACGATTGGAACGGCCGACACTCCGTGACTCTCCCCGCTGGTTCGCGCGAGCTCCGACGACCACGGCAGCGCCAGGCTCGTCGACGAGTGGCTGCAGGCTCGGAATGCGCTGAGTATCGAAATTTTTTTGCGGGACACCCGGTTGGGGAGCTCACCCCGTCTTCCGCGCCTGAAGGCTTCGGCAACTGCGTCATCAGGGGGAATCGAGCACTCCGCTGCCTCCGTGCGTCACCCCGGCCTTCGTGGATCGGCGAATGATCGCCATCCATCCATCGATGCGGCGGATGTGCACGGCGGCCAGAGACGCCTCGTGACCCCCCGATCGATCGGTTGAGACAGCCTGGGCCCGCCGCACTGCCGAGGGAGTGCGGTGAGGGATCTCTCCAAAAAAATTTCGATACTCAGCGCGAGCGCCACCTGCAGCCACGCTCCGGCGACGATCTCGCGCGGGAGAGACCGTCGCGCGATGATGGAGGCAAAGACGCGGAGACGCAGAGAGACGGCCGAGTCTCTCTGCGTCTCCGCGTTCCCTGCGCGAGACGATCAGGGCGTGAGGTCCGCCGAGGTGATCGGCAGCGCCAGGATGCCCCTGCTGGTGAGCGCGTAGATGCGCAGCGTCACCGACCCCGCGTCGGCGCCGGCCCGCGGCGCCACCGCCATCGCCCCCACCACCGGGTCGCGGGTGTAGATCCGCTTCACCCGGAAGAAGTTGAAGTTGTCGATCACGTCCACGTACGGGCCCGTGGCGTCGATCCCCGAGACGAAGGAGAGCCGGAAGCTCCCGCCGGGGTACCCCGCGTTGGCCGGGTGCATGGCCACCCCACCCGTGGGCGCCCCCGCTGCCACCACCCCCTGCAGGCGCAGCGACTCGTTGAAGTAGTAGGCCTGGCTCCCGCGGGCCACGCCCAGCGACCCGTCGTAGTTCAGCCCCAGCCCGATCACCCGCTCGGCGGTGTTGCTGATCAGGTCGCGCACGTCGCCCACCAGCACCAGCGAGTCGCCGCCGGCCGGCGCCGTGAAGAGCGGGATGCGCGCGTTCTCCACCGCGCCCTCGCCCACCGCCACGTAGTCGCGGTCGCCGCTCACCGCCACGAAGGTGGTGTCGCTGAGCCCCACCTCGGCCACGTTGGCGCCGATGTCCAGCCGCGTGTCCCACTTTCCGCCCGCCGCGTTGGGCGCCCGGCTGCGCATGCGGCCGAGCGAGTCCGCCACGAAGCTGGGGAAGCCCACGATGCACGGCGGGTCGGCGGTGTCGCCGAAGCGGCGGCGCGGGCAGACCATCACCATCTTGGCCCCGGGCACCAGGAAGGCCGAGTCGGCGTTCACCGCCAGCGCCCGCCCCGCCGTGTGCCGGTCCACGTAGCCGGTGAAGATCTCCGAGCGCGTCTTGCGCGGGTCGAAGATGCGCACCGTGCCGTCCGCCGCCGCCTCGGTGGGCTTGGTGCTGTACACCAGCAGCCCGTTCGACGCCTGCGCGATGAACTGCGGGCGGTCGGAGTAGTCGAACGAGGTGACGCTCTGCACCTCTTCGTTGGCCGCGTTGTAGGCCACCGAGAAGAGCTTCTCGTTCTGGGTGAAGATGCGCCTGTCCTGCGCCTCGGCCAGCACCCCGGCGTTCAGCGGGATCACCGAGATGTTGGTGCCGCCGCTGTTGGCCACGTACAGCGAGTCGCGGAAGCGGCCCAGCGCCAGCCCCCAGGGCTGCGACCCCACCCGCACCGGCGCGCCGTAGGCCAGCGAGCCGATGGGGAGCACGTCGACCTGGTTGCGCGTGAAGTTGGAGAGGTACACCCGGTTGCTGTCGGCCAGCAGGTCGGCCAGCAGGTCGCCCGGGTTGGGCGGCGCCACGGTGAGGCCGCGCACCACCAGCGTCAGGTACGGGTACCCCGGCGCCGCCGCCGCCAGCCGCGACCCCGAGGGGCCGGCGCGGCAGGCCTGGCTCTGCGCCACGTCGGGCGAGACCGCGGTGCCGCAGTTCCCCGCCGGGTCGGTGGACCAGGCGGTGACCTCCAGCCGCAGGGTGAGGGTGTCGAGCCCGGTGAGCGGCACCGAGGCCAGGCCGAACACCGCCGAGTCGGCCGCCGCGTGCACCTTGCGCGTGAGCACCGCCACCGTGTCGGCCGCCGCGCCGCGCGGGTGGATCACGTAGATGGTGAGCCCCACCGTGTCCGGCCGCGTCTCGTCGGTCGCGCTCACCGCCACCGAGAACGAGTCGTCGGCCTCCACGCGCGCGGGAACGTGGGCGCGGAAGGTGACCTGCGGCGCCGTGGCGTCGGTCTGCGCCGGGTTGATGGTGACCGTGACCGGCGCGCTCACCCCCGCCGCCCCCGACGCCGCCGTGACGGTGGCGCGCAGCTCCTCGGCGCCCTGCACCACGGTGCTGCCGATGGTGGCGGGGATCAGGATGGTGAAGGTGTCGACCACCTGCGGCACCGGCGCCGGCAGCGTGACCGTGGTGTCGAAGGCGAAGGCCCCGGTGCCGGTGAGCCGCACCGAGCGCACCAGCTGCCCCGAGTCGGCCGCCAGCACCCGCACCTGCATGCTGGTGCCGCCGAAGAAGGTAGCCCCCGTGGCCGGCGAGAGGATCACCGCCCGCGGCCCGCCGATGTTGATCAGGGTGGAGTCGGCGGCGGAGTTGCCGGCCGTGTCCCACGCGGTCACCAGCACCTTGATCCGCTGCGCGCGGCTGGAGTCGGCCAGCGCCTCCAGGAAGCGCTTGAGGGTGGTGTCCTTCACCGCGGCGGCGCCCGCCAGGCTCACCGACTTGGTGGTGAAGCGCGCGACCTCGGTGTAGGTGCCCAGCTCGACCGAGCCGCGCCGCTCGAAGGCGCGCAGCTGCACCGAGTCGAGCGCCACGTTGTCGGTCACGCGGGCCTCCACGTACACCGCCTCGCCCACCGCCACGTTGGCGTTGCTGTCGGGCTTGGCCAGCGTGACCACCGGCGCCTGGGTGTCGGTGCCCCCGGTGGGGCCGCCGCCGGGGGGCCCCGTGGGAGTCCAGCCGTTGGTGCCGTCGCACGCCGCGAGCAGCGCGCCCGCGGAAAGAATCAGCAGGACGCGGCTTCCAGCGCGCCGCGGGGCGGGTCGGGCCACGAGGGACCTCCGTGGATGGAAAAGGCGGGGCCGGGAGCTCAATCCGTCTCCTCGACGATGTGCGGCGTGACCATGATCAGCAGGTCGCGCTTCTGCTCCTGCGAGTGCGTGTTGCGGAAGAGCGCACCCAGGAAGGGGATGTCCATCAGGAAGGGGATGCCGGTCCGGGTCTGGCTCACCTCGGTCACCGTCAGCCCGCCGATCACGGCGGTCTCGCCGTCGCGCACCATCACCCGGGTGTCGCCCTGCTGCTGCAGGAACTGCACGCCGATGTCGCCGGCGGCGGCCGCCGCGCTGGAGCGCTCGGCGTGCAGCTGCAGGAGCACGCGCCGGTCGCTGGTCACCTGCGGGGTCACGATCAGGCGGATGCCGGTCTCCACCAGCTGCGCGGTGGCGCGCGGCCCGCTGGCGCTGGTGCCCACGTTGGAGCTCCCCAGGTCCACCACGCGGATGGGGGTGCGCTCGCCCACCCAGATCTGCGCCTCGTGGTTGCTGGTGGTGGTCACCACCGGCGCGGCCTGCACGTCGGAGAGCTGCGCCGTCTGCAGCGCCTCGATGAAGCTGATCAGCGTGTAGCGCCCCAGCACCAGCGAGGTGAGCACCTGCAGCGCCGGGTCGCTCACCCGGCTGTTCGCGTTCCCCAGCGCGGCGATGGAGCTGCCGCCCAGGGAGATGATGTTGGTGTTGGTGGGGGCCCCGGTGACGGGGTCGGGGGCGCTCACCACCTCGTTCAGCGAGTTCCCGCGCGAGTCCTTGATGTCGTAGACGATCCCCAGGTCCTCGGCGTCGGTGCGGTTGATGAAGACGATCTTGGCCTGGATGGCCACCTGCGGGGTGCGCACGTCGAGCTGCGTGACCAGGCGCTCGAAGTCCTCGATCACGCTGGGGACGTCGGTGGCGATCAGGGTGTTGGTGGTCTTGTTGACGCTCACCGACCCGCGCTCGCTCTTCAGCCCCACCAGGGTGGACTGCATCTCCTCCACCGGCACGTAGTTGATGCGGAAGGTGCGGGTGACCAGCGGCTCCAGCGTCTCGCGCTCGGCCAGCTTGCCGATCAGGTCCACGCGGATGATGCCGCTGCCGTCTTCCTCGGCCGCCAGCCCGTAGGCGCGCAGCAGCGAGCGCAGCGCCACGTCCCACGGCTGGTTGTTGAAGGTCACGTACTCCACGCGGATGGAGCCCACCTCCGACCCCGGCACGATGGAGCGCCCCGTGAGCTCGGCGAAGGTCGCCAGCACGTCGCGCATGTCGGTGTTCTCGAAGGTGGCCGTGATCGGCCGGGCGCGGCTGCGCGGCTGCTGCTGCGGCGGCGGGCGCTCCGCCGTGGTGGCGCGCGCGAAGGTGGGCGGGGCCGCCGGCGCGGAGCCGGCGGCGTACGCGGCCGAGCTCCAGGGCTGGAAGGCCTGCGCCCCGGACTCGAGGGTGACGCGCAGCCCCTCGGGAACGCGGGTCACGGTGTAGCGGAGCTCGCGCTCCAGGTCCAGCACCAGCCGCACCACGTCGGCGGCGTGCTGGCTGCTGCGCACCCCCTTCACCCCGCCGCGGTCGATCCCGTCGTAGCGAGGGGCGGAGAGGTCGCTCCGGGCGTCCTGGATGTCGACCACCACCCGCGCCGGGCCCTGCAGCGCGAAGTCGGTCCAGCGCACGTCGCCGCCGGAGACCTGCACGGTGAGCTCGGTGCGCCCGGCGCGCCCCTCCAGCCGCAGCGCCGACACGCTCCCGGGGGGCGGCGCGCGGTGCGCGGCGGCCAGGCCGGGGAGGAGGAGCGCGATCGCGAGATTGCGCAGCATGGTTCCTGTCCTTGCGTTCGGGTTCATCCGCGCTCGGGTCAGCGCGGGCGCGTGCCGGTGGTGTACGAGGGCGACCGCGGGTTCACCGAAGGGGGCGCCGGGGCCGGCGCGGGCGCCGCCGGCTGCCCCGCCGCCTGCGCGGCCGGGATGGGGCCGCGCCGGAGCACGCGCGGCGCCTGCGGCGGCTGCGGCGCCGGGGTGATGGTCACCGGGACCTGCTGCCCCTGCGGGGCGGCGCTGCCGTCGGCCGCCTGCGCCGCCTGCTGGATGCGCTGGGCGCGCACCAGCGGAACGCTCTGCATCCGGCTCCCGCCGAACTCGTCGACCCGCACGTCGACCCGCTGCGGGTAGATGCGGGTGACCGTCATGGTCCCCAGCCGCTGCCCCTGCCGCAGCCGGTAGCGGCGGGCGCTGTCGCCGGCGGCGAACACCGCCACCGAGCGCCCGGCGGGGGAGTAAATGATGGCGGTGAGCCGCAGGTCC
Source organism: Longimicrobiaceae bacterium (assembly GCA_045803205.1). GTDB lineage: Bacteria > Gemmatimonadota > Gemmatimonadetes > Longimicrobiales > Longimicrobiaceae > Longimicrobium. The sequence continues at coordinate 15,943 of JBJMPM010000338.1, read as the reverse complement.
TCGACCCGGAAGCCCAGCTCGGCCGCGGTGAGCAGCGGCTGGAAGGGGTCGGGGCGTCCCGCGCGCTGGTAGCGGAACACCTCGCGCCGGTACACGTCGGCCGCCGGGAGCGCCGCCGGGGCGGGCGCGGCGAGCGCCGCCGGGCGCGCGGCCGCCGGGGCCGGCGCCTGGGCGCTCGCGGGGGCGGCGGCGAGCGCCGCCAGGGCCAGCACGGCCAGGGTTTCAGCCAGGGGTCGCATCGCTCAGCGGGGCGGTGGGGATCACGTAGGTCTCGATCGAGAAGCGGGCCTCCAGCAGCGGCGGACCGTCGCCGGCGGCCGACGCCGGGGCGGCACCGGGGCGCGCGGCCAGCGGGGCCAGGCGCAGGTCGGTGGGGGTCACCACCCGCGGCAGCGAGGCCACCCGGGTGAGGAACTCGCCGATCTCCTGGTAGCGCCCCTGCACCGCCATGTCGTACACGCGGCGGGTGTAGTAGCGCTCCTGCGTGGCCGAGACGGGCTGGATGAGCGAGATGTCCACCCCCGTCTGCTGCGCCTGCGCGCTGATCGCGTCGAGGAGGTCGGGGAGCTCCTCGGTGGAGGGGATGAGCCCCTCCACCACGGCGAGCTGGCGGCGGTAGAGCTCCAGCGCCTCCTCGGGGCTGCTGGCGCCGCGGGTGAGCGCGCGCGCCGCCGAGTTGCTGCGCTCGATCTGCGCCAGCCGCGTCTCCAGCGCCTCGATCCGCTCCTTCCGCGGGGAGTAGACCTGCAGGTAGAAGTACGCCGAGACCGCGACGAGGAGGACGGTGCCCCACGTCAGGTTCTTCCGCATGCCGGGGTCGAGCGGGGGAAGCGCCATCATTGCACCGGGACGACCGGAACGGTCTCGATCAGGGTGGAGTCGGGCTGCTCCCAGCGGGCCTCGAGGGTGAACTTCAGGTACGTGCGCCCCTGCGTCTGCGTCTGCTCGCTGGTCACCAGCGCCACGTCGCGGATGAAGGGCGACGCCTCGAGGTTCTTCATGAAGCGGGTGAGCGCCTGGGTGGTGGCCGCGTCGCCCTCCACGTTGAAGCCCGGGGGCGGGGGCGGCGGCGGCAGCGGCGGCAGCTTCGCCACGGTGTCGGCCCCGGCCTTCTTCTTCCCCGTGTCGGCCGCGGCCGCGGCGGGGGGCGGCGCCGGCGGGGCGGGCGGGGGCGCGGTGGCCGCCACCCGGGTGAGCCAGGTGAAGGGGGGCACCGCGCGGCTGATCTCGTCCATCAGGTGCGGCCACACGTAGCGCCGGCCGTCGACGCTGCGGATCACCGCCATCTTCTGCTCGATGGTGTCCTTGCGGCTGTCGATGGTGCGCATCAGCGCGATGGTGCGCGCCAAGCGCAGCGAGTCCTGCCGCTCGCGCTCCACGCTCTGCTCCACCTCGGCGCGCCGGGCGCCCTGCCGCCAGAAGGAGAAGGCGGCGAGCGCCAGCACCAGGAGGGCGGCGAGGGCGAGGGCCGCCACGCGCGGGTCGGCCCCGGCCATGGGGAGCGAGGCGCCGCGCGCGGGGCGGGCGGCCGCCTTCCGCGGCCCGCCGGCGGGGAGGAGGTTGATCTCGATCATGGGGCGTTGCGCAGCGCGAGGCCCACGGAGAGCATGAGCATGGGGGCCAGCTCGTCGACCGGCATTCCGCTGGCGGCGCCCGGGCGCACCCGGAGCCGCTGCAGCGGGGTGGCCACCTCGGTGCGGGCGCGCAGCCGCGCGGCCAGCACGTCCACCAGCCCGGGGATGCGGGCGCCGCCGCCGGAGACGTACACCCGCTGCAGCCCGCCGCCGGCGTCGCCCACCGCCAGGAAGGCCACGGCGCGCTCCACCCCCATCGCCAGCTCCTCGGAGCCCTGGTTCAGCAGGTCGCGGAACTCGGGCGTCCGCTGCGAGCGGCCGTGCAGCACCGCCTCGGCCTCCTCGGCCGAGAGGCCGTGCAGCCGGCGCAGCTCCTCGCGCAGCCGGCGCGAGCCGAAGGGGATGTCGCGGGTGAGCACCAGGGTGCCGTCCTGCAGCACGTTCACCGTGCTCACCTCGTGCCCCACGTTCACCAGCGCCGTGACGCCGCTGAGCGCCTCGGGGTAGTTGAACTCGAAGGCGTTCAGCAGCGCGCAGGCGTCCACGTCGACCACCGCGGGGTTGAGCCCCGCGTCGCGCAGCAGCCCCACCCGCCCCTCCACCAGCTCGCGCTTGGCGGCCACCAGCAGCACGTTCATCTGCAGGCCGTCGTCGAGCGGGTCCAGGATGTGGAAGTCGAGCTGCACGCTCTCCATGTCGTAGGGCACGTGCTGCTCGGCCTCCCAGCGGATCACCTCGCGGGCGTCGGCCTCCTTCATCCGGTCCATGGCGATCTTCTTCACCATCACGTCGCGCCCGCCCACGCTGGAGACCAGGCGGCGGGGCTTCAGGCGCGCGGTGTCGAAGAGGAGCTTGAGCGTCTCCACCACGATCTGCGGGTCCATCACCTCGCCCTCCACGATCGCGTCGGGGAGGAGGGGGGTGTGCGAGGCGTGCACCAGCTCGGGCTCGGGGCCGGAGTGGTCGACCACCGCCACCTTGATCAGGCCGCTGCCGATGTCGAGGCCGACCGTGGTGCGGTTGCGGCGCAGGAAGGACACCATGGGACACGCGAAAAAGGCCGTCTGGGCGCGCCGCAATGCTACCGCGGCGAGGGGCGGTCAGGCGTGGAACGTGTGGGGGGATGGCGAGAACATAGCGCGGGTAAGTGCGGGCGTCAAGCACGCCCGCACATTGCCCCCTTTCAGCGCACCAGCTCGTACCACGCAAAGAGCGGCGAGCTCATCACCTGCTGCTGCGCCTCGATGAGCTGGTTGTTCATCGCGTTTTGCGCGTCGTTGATCGAGCAGCGGTTGTAGCGGATGGTGGCGTTGCCCAGCACGTTGTCGGTCACCGTGCTGTTCTCGCCGAACGCCACCACCGTCCCCTCCAGCTTCCCCAGGAAGGGGCCGTTGCCGCCCTGGATGCGCAGGTCGCTGTCCACCAGCACGATGCCGCGGAACACGAAGTTCCCCTGGATCTGCAGCGAGCCGTTCACGACGATCAGCACCCCCTGCCCCCAGTCGCCGTTGAGGTTCACCTCGCTGTTGTTGAGCCCCGTGGCGTCGATGGCCACGATCACGAAGCGGCTCTTCCCCGCGGTGGTGCAGGTCTGGGTGCCGATGTCGTCCTTGGGGCACCCCCAGTTGTAGATGGAGTCGGCGCCGGTGGTCGAGTAGGTGTCCTTGGGGCGGATGTTGTTGGGCCAGGTGGGGCACACGCCGCCGGTGCGGTCGGGGCACTTCCCCGCCGCGGTGAACATGGGCCCGAACCGGATGGTGGCCGTCTGCATGGCCAGCGAGTCGAGGCTCATCCCCAGCACCGACTGCATCAGCCCGGCCTTGGTGGTGGTGGAGACGTGGCTCGCCCCCTCCAGGTTGTTGGTCCCCGAGGTCACGGTGGAGCCGGTGGTCACCTCCACCGAGTACTGCGACTTCGCCGAGTCGCACCCCACCTGCCCGGTGGTGCCGTCGCTCACCTTGGCCGAGCCGCTCACGTTCACGTTCCCGCCCGAGGTGAACCCCGCGTTCACGTTCAGCCGCGAGGTCGCCAGGGTGCGCTGCACCCGGAGCAGCGCCCCCACCCCGCGCCCGTGCGCCGGCGCGGTGGGCGCGGCGATTGCCGACCAGGTCTCGTCCTGGGTCATGGGGTTGAGCCCCGACGCCTTGGTCACCGTCTTCACCAGCTGCGCCAGGGTGAGGGTGTAGCCCGTGCCCTGGTAGGTGAACGCGGCGGTGCCCTCCGAGAAGCGGTTGGTCACGTTGGCCTGGGCCTGCTGCGCCACGTACCCCTCCAGCGCGCCGTTGGCGCTGTACAGGCTCCGCGCGGCGTCGCGCTGCGCCGTGGCCACCGAAAACTCGGTCCCCGAGGTGAGCATCACGGTGGTCACCAGCAGGGTGACCGCCACCAGCCCGAGGAGCGCGATGGGGAGCGCGATGCCGTCGCGCCCCAGCGGCGTGGGAGCCAGGCGCGCCGCCGCGCCGCGGAAGCGCTTCGTCATGGGTTCCTCAGCACGACGGAGGTGGACTGGGTGTTGGTGAGGTTGGCGTTCCCCTTGGCGCGGCTCATGGTGCTCACGGTGATCGCGATGCGGGCCACGTTCGGCAGGTCGGCCGCCGCGACCGGCGCACCGATGGCGTTGCCGTTCTTGTCCCAGTAGGTGAAGGTGAGCCCGTTGGCGCCGTTCAGCGGCCCGGCCAGCGGCTGCTGCGTGGTGGTCCCGGTGCCCAGGTTGCGGCGGATCCACCACTCGGTCCCGTTCTGCGCCACGTCGTAGCTCACGTACTGGTAGAGGTAGAGCGTGTTGCCGGCGGTGACGTTGGGGATGTTGGTGCCGGCGATGGTGCGGGCGACCAGGTACCCGTTGGGGTCGGCGGTGGGGCGGATCGAGTTGCAGGGGCTCGCCGAGTTGCCCAGCGCGGGGTTGATCGCGGTCAGGCCGGTGACGGTGGCGCGGTTCGCGGCCGGGTCGGCGCCGGGCCCCCAGGCGCCGCCGCCCAGGTCGGCCAGCAGCCCCGAGGCGCTGTTGATGTCGAACGACACGCCGCCCGCGGCGGGGAAGAGGGCCGCCAGCACGCCGCCGTTGACGCCGCACGACACCCCCCACACGCGCGGGAGGAGGAAGGTGATGGAGGTGGAGGTGGCGCTCACCAGCCCGGAGCGCTGCACCGAGCGCAGCTCGCTCGCCAGCACCTCCAGCGCGCCGCGCGAGTTCTGCTGCACCTCCTCGCGCGCGGCCTGCACCGTGGCGAAGCGGCTCTCGCCCTGCACCACCTGGAAGATCACGCCGCCGAGGAGCACCACCAGCACCAGCGAGACCAGCACCTCGATCAGGGTGAAGCCCGCGCGGCCGCGGAGCGCGCTACTGGATGACATTGGAGACCACCCTCACGCTGTCGGAGGCGTCCAGCACCCCCAGGTTGGTGGGCGGGAGCACCCGCACGGTGACCGTCCAGTTCTTGAGCGTGGTGCCCGCCACGCCGCCCCGCGTGGTGCCCGTGATCGCCGCGGAGCTGGCGGTGCGGAACACGCGCTCTCCGCTGGCGCCGGTGTACGAGGTGTCGGCGATGGTCGCGTCACCGTCCAGGGAGATGCGCACCAGGGTGCGCTCCATCAGGTCCTGCGCGGTCGCCGCGTAGTCGCTCTGCACCGATGCGCGGCGCACGGTGCGCGCGGCGCCGATCCCCAGCGCCTCGAGCGCCAGGAGCCCCACGGAGAGGATGATCATCGCGATCAGCACCTCGATCAGCGAGAAGCCGGCGTCGGCGCGGGGTGAGGGTTCAGTAGCCACGGTAGATCCTCCCCACGCCCGAGACGCTGAGGCTGTCGGTGCGCCCCTGGCGCGTGGCGGTGATGGTGCGGGTGCCGTTCACCAGCAGCCCCCGGCTGTCGAAGATCACGGAGGAGTCGGCGGGCGCGAGCACGAGCCCCTTGGCGTCGTCGGCGAACGAGACGCTCTTGAGGGTGTCGATGGTGCCCGTGGGGTCCACGATCACCGAGTAGCCGGTGCCCGCCGCGTTGATCTTGAGCGAGACGCGGGTGGCGCTGCGCACCGCGCGCAGCCGCGTGAGCGTCAGGTCCGAGGCCGTCTGGTTGAGGGCCCCCTGCAGCGCGGACTCGTGCAGCACCCCCTGCATGCGGGGTACGGCCATGGCCAGGGCGATGCCGATGATCACCACAACGATCAGCATCTCGGCAAGCGTGAAGCCGCCGCGATGCCGGAGGAGGGCGCGGGAATGGAGGTCCATGCCCGCCGCCAAGGAAATGTTCGTGCCGCGGAAGAATTCGTTGCGGCACAAGGCTTTTCACGACTGCGACCGCCTGCAGTAGCAGCGACCTTCTTTCCGGTCCGGAAAACATTGCCGGCGCGGCACCGTTTCATTGCGCCTCAGAAGCGCCGGTAGATGCGGCCGATCACCGAGACGGTGAGCGAGTCGCGCGCCGTGCCCTGCACCCCGCGCACCGTGCGGTTGTTGAAGGGGGCGAGGAGGCCGCGGGAGTTGTAGGCGATGGAGTCGGCGTTCACCTCGTAGCACACGGGCGCGCCCGTGGGGGTCGGGGAGGCGCGCAGGACGGCCTGCGTCCCGCGGTAGCTCACCCGGTACCCCGCCCCGCCCCGCGCCCGGCAGCGGGGGTCGCGCACGAAGCGCAGCACGGCCCCCTGCCCCGAGCGCACCGCGGCCATCCGCGTGAACTCCAGGTCGCCGGCCAGGTGGTTCATCGCGGCGCGCACCTTCTCGCGCCGGAGCAGCGCGTCCAGCCGCGGCACGGCCAGCGAGACGGCGATCGCGGCCACCACCAGCGTGGTGAGCACCTCCAGCAGCGAGAACCCTCGCAGGCGGTCGATCATCCCGTATCCATTTGTGGATAGTTACGGCACTAAACGAGCGTCCACACCGTAGTGCATCTCCGCGCCGGCGCGCAAGGGTCTCGTCAGCGCCCGGCCTGCCTCCGGGCGCGGACCAGGGCGCGGTCCAGGGCGGAGGCGAAGGCCTGGGTGTCTTTCGCCGCGCGCGGGCGGGAGCCGCCCGTCTCCACCCCGGCGCCGCGGAGCGCGTCCATGAAGTCGCGCACCGCCAGCCGCTCGCCGATGCTCTCCGCGGTCAGCTCCTCGCCGGCGGGGGTGAGGACGATCGCCTCCTTCTCGACCAGGAGCGCGGCCAGGGGGATGTCGGCGGTGACGGCGAGGTCGCCGGGGGCGGCGGCCTCGGCGATGTGGCGGTCGGCCACATCGGGGCCGCCCTCGACGCGCACGGCGGTGACGAAGGGGTTGTCGAGGGGGAGGGAGAGGCGGCGGTTCGCCACCAGCACCGCCTGCAGCTCCAGGCGGCGGGCGGCGCGGAAGACCACTTCCTTCACGTCGCGGGGGGCGGCGTCGGCGTCGATCCAGATCTTCAAGTCTTTTCGCTTCCTGGAGTCGGCTACGGCCGTCTCACGTTCCGTAAGAGGCGGCGCTACTCGAGGCCGTAGTCGTGGATCTTGTAGGAGAGCGCGCGCACCGAGAGGTCGAGGAGCTCGGCGGCGCGGGTACGGTTGCCGCCCGAGCGCTCCAGGGCGCGGGCGATCAGCGTCTTCTCCAGCGCGGGGAGGCGGCGCTTCACCGAGAGGTCGCCCTCGTCGTCGCGCACCTCGAAGAGCTGCTTGCCGGAGCGCACGTGCGGCGGCAGGTGCTCGGGCCCGATCTCCCCGCCGGAGAGGATCAGCGCCCGCTCCAGCACGTTCTCCAGCTCGCGCACGTTCCCCGGCCAGGAGTAGGCCGCCAGCAGCGGGAGGAGGGACCGCGGGAGCCCCGGCGTGGGCACCTGCAGCCGCTCCGCGTGGCGGCGGAGGAAGTGCTCGGCCAGGAGCGGGACGTCCTCGGGGCGGGTGCGCAGCGGCGGGATGTGGACCTGCACCACGTTGATCCGGTAGAACAGGTCGTCGCGGAACTTCCCCGCCTTCACCTGCTCCACCAGGTCGCGCGCGGTGGCCGCCATCACCCGCACGTCCACCGGCCGCTCGCCGCTCCCCCCCACCCGCCGGATCACCCGCTCCTGCAGCACCCGGAGCAGCTTCACCTGCAGCGGCAGCGAGAGCTCGCCGATCTCGTCCAGGAAGAGCGTGCCCCCGTCGGCCTCCTCGAACACCCCCTCGCGCGCCCGGTCGGCCCCGGTGAAGGCGCCCTTCTCGTGCCCGAAGAGCTCGCTCTCCAGCAGGTTCTCGGGGATGGCGCCGCAGTTGACCGCCACGAAGCCGCGGTCGCGCCGCGGGCTGGCGCGGTGCACGGCGCGCGCGACCGCCTCCTTCCCGCTCCCGCTCTCCCCCGTGAACAGCACGGTGCTGGGGAAGGGCGCCACCCGCATGGCCAGCTCCATCACCTCGCGCATGGCGGCCGAGGTGCCGACCACCCCCTCGAACCCCTCGACCTCGCCCACCTCGCGCTTGAGGCGCGCCACCTCGCGGCGGAGCTGCTCGCGCTCCTCGGCCTTGCGCAGGGTGAGCAGCACCTCGTCGGCGTTGAAGGGCTTGGAGATGTAGTCGTAGGCGCCGCGCCGCATGGCCTCGACCGCCGTCTCCAGCGCGCCGTAGGCGCTCATCATGATTACGAGCCCGGTGCCGCCCCCCTCCTGGTAGCGCTGCAGGAACTCCAGCCCCCCCATGCGCGGCATGCGGATGTCGCAGAGGATCAGGTCCGGCTGCTCCGCGAGCGCCATGCGCAGCCCCGCCTCGCCGTCGTCGGCCACGGCCACGCGGTACCCCTCGTCGCGCAGGATGAGGAGCAGGGTGTGGCGCAGGCCCGCTTCGTCGTCGATGACCAGGACCCGGCGCTCGCTCATGTGCGCACCGCGTGGATGGTTCGGTGCGCGTCCGCCACCGCGGCGCCCTCTCCCCTGCGCCTTGGAGCGCAATTCCCTCTCCCGTACCGGGAGAGGGGAGAGGACGCGACGAAAGCGGCGCCTGCAGTGACTCGTGCGAGATCAGCGGCAGCGCTGCCGGTTCGGTGGGCGCAGGCGGCGGGGCATTCAACCTCTCCCGGTACGGGAGAGGTGGCGAGCCTGAGCGAGCCGGAGAGGGCGCTCACCCGGCGACGACGCGACAGGCGGTAGACCGCGCGATCTGGCGCCGTCCCCAGGTACCGGGTGTCGGCACCGCAGTTCAGGTTCGCAATCACGCCGGGTCGCGGTGGGTGGGGAAGCTGAGGGTGAAGACCGCGCCCCCTCCCTGGGCGGAGGAGAGGTCGACGCGGCCGCCGAAGTCTGCCATGGTGCCGGCGACGATGGCAAGGCCCAGCCCGGTCCCCTCGCCGGGGGGGCGGGTGGTGAAGAAGGGGTCGAACACCGCCTCGATGTGCTCGGGCGCGATCCCCGGCCCGGTGTCGGCGACGACCACGCGCACGATCTCCGTCCCCGGCTCGATCTCGGCCGCGCGGTGGGTGCCGTAGCGCGGCCGGCGCAGGTGCGCGTACGAGACCCCCGGCGGGTCGCCGGCCCGCCGCACCCGGATCGGCCGGTCCGGCTGGTAGCGCTCCAGCGAGGTGCGCAGGGTGAGCCGCCCGCTCCCGCCCAGCGCGGCGCGGGCGTTGTCGACCAGGTTGACGAAGAGCTGGTCCACCAGGTGGGTGTCGGCGCTCACCGGCGGCAGGCCGTCGGCGAGCCCCAGGTCCACCTCGATCCCCTCCAGCTTCCCCTGCGCGCGCAGCAGGTCGAGCACGCGCACGATGGAGGCGTTCACGTCCACCGGCTCGCGGCGCGCGGGGGTGGGGCGCGAGTACTCCAGCAGCCCGCGCACGATGGCGTCGATGCGCCGCGTCTCGCGCTCCAGGCCGTCGAGCAGCTCGGGGTCCACGCCGCGGCGGCGGAGCACCGAGGCGTAGCCCAGCAGCGCGCCCAGCGGGTTCCCCACCTCGTGCGCCACCCCCGCGGCCAGGCGGCCGATGGAGGCCATCTTCTCGGCCTGCACCAGGTCGCGCTGGGTGGCCAGCAGCAGGCGGTTGGTGTCGTCGAGCGAGCGGACGTTGTCGGCGAGCGTCTCCTGGTTCTCCAGCAGCTGCTCGGTCATCCGGTTGAGCGCCTGGTTGAGCGCGGCGATCTCGCGGGTCTCGCCCTCGGGGGCGCGGCGGCTGTACTCGCCGCCGGCGATGGCCTCGGCGGTGGCCACCGTGGTGCGCAGCGGGCGCACCACCAGGCGGTCGATCAGGTAGCGGCCGAGGCCGACGAAGAGGGCGACGTCGAAGGCCAGGAGGAGGACGAGCACCCAGGGGGGGCTGGGGCCCGAGATCCGGAGCACGGTGGCCGTCCAGAGCGCCATGAGGAGCGCGGCGGCGGCCAGGAAGGAGAGGTTGAAGAGGAGCTCCGCACGCAAAGAGCCCCGGCGCCGGCCGGGGCTCTTCGCCGGGGGGGCGGCCGTGCGGTCGCCGGCCCGGCGGAGGCGGAGCGCGTCCGCCTCAGACGGCGGCGGGCTCCCCGACACGAACAGTTTCGCGGGAGACGGTCTTCCGGCGCTGGCCGTGCGCCTGCCTTTCGATGTGGTGCCAGAGCCGGTCCACCACCGTTCCGGTCGGCTCCTCCCACCCGATGCGGCCCTCGGCCTGGACGGATTCCAGCGCCCTGCGCAACGCGTGCTTGCTCACCGGCTTCCTCATGGTCCCTCCGCGGGTGAAACGTATGGCCTTCCCGCCCTTCCGCCGCTCCCGGCCGGCCGGGGCGGGACAACGCACTGGTCCTGCATTCGAATAGATAATCCCCGACCGCCCCGCGCGCGAGGGGATTGGGACGACAGGGTGGAAGGGAGATTCGGACAGTCGCGGATTCGCGCGGGATTCCGCGGGGTTTCGGGGGAGGAGGGGGGGGCAGGGCGGTTGAAACCGCGGCAGAATCAGCCTAGCAGGTAGTAAGTCTGCAAGATCCACGAAGATCCACGAAAACGGCGAAATTACTAGATGTGCGCGCGCAACCTGCACATCCGCAAACGCCTAATCCGGGATCTTCCAGCGACAACCGACAGCATAACAGACAGCAGCCCGCCGGGGAACTCCCGGCGGGCTGTCTTCATCCGACGCGGTTTTCCCCCGCACGGATGGAACGCCCCCCTCAGAATCGGAGAGCTTGTCCAATGGCCCTACTCGTTTTGGCGGTGGTCATCCTGATTCTCCTATGGCCGCTGATCGTTCGCGTCGCGCGGTTTTTGTTCGTCGCGCATGCTTTCCTAGTCGTCCTCTTCCTCCCTGCCGGTCTGCTGGTGCGCTACGGCCCGAGCCAAGACATGCGCCTCTTCGTCGCGGTGACGTTCGTTTGGGCGCTCGCCCTATTCGCAATCCTCGCCAGCGTTCGCGCGACCGCGAGGGCGCGATCCCGGCCGCATATGCGCTAACGACCTCTCGACCCGTATGGTCCAAACCCACCGGGGCGGCGGCACCCCACGCGCCGCGTAGGTGTCAACGCGGACGGCACCTCAAAATTCCAAAAATCGGAACGGCGGACTCGGGGGGGACAAGCCCCCCGCTCGCCACGCCGCATGGGAGGTCGCGTTAACGACCCAATTTCGCGCGTAGCTCTGCGGCGAGTGTGCGCACGGCTTGGGCTTCATTCGCAGGATCAAGCGGCGGGAGCCCCTTGGCAACCTTTTTCAAGTAGTCATACCGCATTTCCTCTTCGCGCATCCCTGCTAATCCGTATTTTAGTGCAATCAGGTTTAACAGCTTCACCGCTTCCAAATTGTTTGTCGCGACGAACCACCGCATAGCTTGACTGATCTCGTATTCAAGCTCAAACGAGGTGTCAGCACGAGCTACACGTTCCGCGATGCCATCCAGCAAATCGGCTGCCTCAGCCGGTCCCACAGCTTTCTTTTTCCGAGGCATTAGATAACCGCCCCCCGCGTTTAGGTCGCCGCCGAGGGGGCAACAACCGTGCCCCGTGCATCCGTGGCGTCCAAGATCCAGCGAGGCGGCGGCACCCCACCCGCTGCGTAGGTGTCGCTCGCCTCGCGTGCCAACTGCCGGCCAAATTGCGCTCCGCTCATCTTGCGGCAGGCCCCCCCCTCAAAATTCCAAAAATCGGAAAGGCGGGCTCGGGGGGGACAAGCCCCCCACTCGCCCGCCTATCTGAAAGGGGCAGTCCTTCACCAATCGGCTTGTTATTTCTCGCCGCTCCGCGTCAGGCGATGGACGCGGATGTGTTCAACCTCATCCCCATCCACCACCACCCCAAGCACCCAATCACTCCCAATCTGCTTGACGCTGAGCCCCGCCGGGAGACGCACCGTCCCCCGCATGCGCCCGTCCGGCGCGAGCACCGTCCAAACGCTTTCCCGTGCGTTGCCGGGCTTCTGCGGATCCTGCACCCACAGGTTGCCCGCGCTGTCAATCTCCAACGCCGTCAGGGGCGGCGTCCGCGCGGGAACCGGCGCTCCCTCCAGCAGCTTCGCGCTCTGCGCCCTGGTCTGCGCGTTGCCCCCGAGCGTCACCAGCGTGCGCCGGTACTCCCGAACGTCCTCCTGCGTCACCGGGAGCCCTTGCCGCTGCGCGCGGTACACCGCGCGCAACCCCCGCCCCGGCTCGTACGCCGCGATTTCGTAGCGGTCGGCCGTTCCCACGTAAAGGCGCCCGTCCCGCACCGCCGTCACGGTCTGCCGTCCGAACGGCAGCGGGCGCAGAAGGAAGCCCGTCGAGGGCGTCCCCACCGCGATCATCTCCGCGCCGGGGAAGCGGCCCAGGGTGTCCACCACGGCGCCGGTCGAGTCGATCACCACGTAGGCGGCGGTGTCCCGCCGCGCCTGCCCCGGTGCCGGCAGCACTTGCGAGCTGGTGGATGCCGCGAGGACGAAACGACCGTCCGGCAGTACACCCACCGCCTTCGGAAACACCCCAAGCGTCCCGGTGGGCCGGACCGACCGCACGAACTCACCCGAGGGCGTGAAGATGGAGAAACGCCGCAGCGCCACGTCCCACGCCGCGATGAAGTCCCCGCGCAGGCGCCCGAGCCAGAACGGCGCCCGGAACTCCCCCGGCCCCTCTCCCGACCGCCCCACCGAGCGCAGCAGCCGCCCGTCCGCGCCGTAGATGCGAAGCTGTTGCGTCCCCGCGCTCGCCACGACGATCCGGCCGTCACCGAGCCGCATCGCGGCCGTGACCTGAAAGAGCGCCCCGCCTTCCCCGCCCGCGCCGCCGATGGACACCAGCGGCGCGGGGTCCACCTTCCAGCCGAGCGCGCCCGGCGCGGGGCCGCGGTTGTCCACCAGCCGCACGCCCGCGCTGTCGCGGGACTCAACCGAAGCGCTCCTGCCGCTCGCCCCGCCACAGCCGGGAAGCAGCAGGAGCGCCGCCGCTAAAGCGGCCCTGCGTCCGATCATCGCGGGACCCGTTGCCCCGACGCCCTGGCGCGCAGCACCTGGTCCAGCGCCCGCGCCACGGCCGGAAGGTTCTCCGGCGTGACCTTGACCGCGACCGCCGCCGCGTCCACCACCGGGCGCGCCTGCGCGCGCTCCGGCACGCCGCCCAACGCCTGCGGCTGGTTCCAACCAGCCACCACCGCGCCGAGCGCCGACGCAGCCCGCTGTGCGTCCGTCGCGGGCGCGCCGACCGCCGCCGCCGCCGCTGTCGCATGCGCGGCGGGACTCGGCGCGAGGGCAAGCGCCGGGGCGTTGGGGTGCTCGCACGCGGCGAGCAGCAGGAAGACACCAGCCGTCGTCGCCGCTATGCGTCGTCTGACCATCTGATTTTCTCCTTGACGTGGATGGAATGGCCGGGACCGCCGGGGCCCGAAGCACCCGGCGGCGGTCCAGTCCCAATAACGCGGCGCCCTATCAGGGCGCTGGAACGATCTCCTTGGGGCACTGGATCTTGATCCTTACGCACACGTTGCCCTCGCACGACTCCGCCCAGCACGTCACCTTGGGCGGCTCGGTCGTCTGCGCCCGAGCAGGCTGCGAGAACATGGCGAGCACCCCACTTCCGAGGGCAGCAAACGCCACGGCACTCCCGATTCTAAGGACGTTCCGGAGCATGGGCACTACCTCCTGAGAAACTTGGACAAGATTGACCGCTCGCTTTATGTCGGAATACACGTTGCATGCCAGCTACTTTGTTTCCTTCTAAGCCGGGCTCGCAACCCGCTCTGCATCACGTGGTTATCGCGCATTTGCCGGTGGCGGGGCCAGGCCGAAGCGGTTGGCGCGCGGCGATGCGTGTTGGTGCGAGTGCACAAGAACGGTGCTGTTACGGGCGGTGCTACCGTGCCGTCTCGTGTTCCCCGCACAAAGGCGCGCTCACCCTATCCAGCCGCGCTCAGTCACGCGAGACAACAAATCATCCGGTGGAGCGGCTCTCCTGCTCTCCGACACTCTGAGCCGGTATCTCCTGATAATCGTCCCGTACGACGCTGAGCCACGCCGGGCGAGGTACACCGTGCGCTGCATAGATCCGCTCCAACCCCTGCACCAGCTCTAACGCGGCGGCTTTGCGTTCGCCTGGGGCAATCGCTGCAAGCATCTCTTCCATCAGATATGCGGCAACGTCGGGCGTGAGCCCGTCACCACCACCGGCCCATTGGCGCAGGTACCAGCTTCGCAGCTTGCTGAGGGTCGTTCCGTAGAGGCGCCGCGTTTTTCCGGAAACGATGTTGGAAATACATCCGTGGCTTACCCCCGAGTCCTTGGAGACCGCACGGATTGAGCTACGCTCGACTGCACGGCGAACTGCCGCGAAGAGGAACGGGACTTCTTCCGCTCCGGCGCTCACGGTTGGCACGCGCGGAGCCGGTCGATGTGTTCGCGTTCCGCGACCGACGCCCGCGCACGAGGCCGCCCCGCGCTAGGCATCGTCTGGTGCGAAAGCATCCCTTCGGCCGCCAAGACCCCGAGCGGCACCCCGCCCAGCGCCGGCGTAGCTTGCGCGCGACGCACGGCCGCCGTGGCGCGGGAATGGCGGCTGCGCCTGCGCTTCTTCTTGCCTCGTTTCATCTGCCGATCCGCTCCGAGAATTCAACGAGGCCCGGCGGGGGTGTCACTCCAAGGTTGGTGTAAAGCCCAACCAGTTGAGTCGTAAGGCATCTGAGGCACTGGTCGCGTTCCGGACTGGGTGGCATTCCGCATAGGCCGGTGAAGAAAGCCTCATAATCGCTGGCGGTGCGGCGCCGCAGGCCGGAGTCTCCCACGAGCGTCACCCGCCCGACACCAGCCCGCCCCCGCTCCGAATCGAGGCGACTCGCAGCTCCGGCTCCGGAGCCTTCCGGATCGCAGCCGCACGGAGCCGCGCGCGTAGCTCGCGGGCGCGCGCGTCCAACTCCAACAGGTCCGACTCTGCATAGTCACCTTGCAGGAGCAGGCCGGCGGTATCGCGTGCGACTTCCGCGAGTTCGCCCTGGAGCTGCGCAACGTCGTCGTCGTCTGTAATCGTGTGATCCAAGCTCCCTGCCTTATCGTTCTTGCTCCTCCGACTCCGCCTCGCGCAGAACCGCCGCTGTGTCGGCAAACACAGTTGCGTCGTCGTCTGAGGCCGCAGTCTCAAAAAGGGCCGCCTCGCGTTCCGGTCCGGTCAACCTGCCGTCGAGGAGCGCACCTACACGCTCCGGATCGACCGCACAGTCCAAGAGCGGGCTTTGCGCGGCCGACTGAGGCCGTCGCCACATACTTTCCCAATCGCTTGAACCGTAGTAACCGTCTGGTCCGATCGGCACGCTATGGCCCCTGCACCACGTCCGCCGCGCGTTGCAGCGTCGGCAGGAGGCGGTCGTACCACGTCAGCAGCGCCGACGTTGAGCGCCGCACGACGAGCGCGGCCGGGGCGGGAAGTGCGGGGTCGTACGAGGCCGACCCGAGAACCGCGACGAAGTTTCCGAATTGATCCGCGTCCCCGTCGACGCTGTCGAAATCAGGATTGCATAGCATTCCACCGCCGGGGACGGGGACGAATGCGGCCACTCTCAGCGCCACATCGCGGAACAGATTGCACGTGGGATAGTCGATGAATTCTAGAATCGTCGCTAAGGCACCTAAGGACGCCGTTCCGGGGCGGAGCTGATCGTGGAGGTGTTGGAGGGTGCGCACGTGCGGCCACGCCGATTCAATCGAATCCAACAGGGAGACGAAAAGCGCCCGTTCACTCCGTGGCAGGAGCCGGGCACGCTTCCGCGCTGCATGCCAGCTATCCTGATAAATCGTCTTCGTCGGCTCCCCCCTTGGTTCCACCCACCAAGCCGTGTCAGAGCTAGGGGACTCCAGCGGAAACCCCAAACAGCCCGAAGACTCCCCGCGCGCCGGCGTGGGGAGAATCGTAGCCATCGCTGCCGCTGCGGCCGAAACCGCAAACTGTCGCCGGGAAGGGTGGGAGGAGGTGGACATGATAGCCGGGGCGCCGCAGGGATCATTGGGAGGTCAAAGAGTGCTCTGACCGCCCACGTTAAACGCGCCCAAAC
>JBJMPM010000328.1:0-16089 GCA_045803205.1 Longimicrobiaceae bacterium | reverse complement strand
GCAACCCGACCCGACGACGTCATCCTGAGGCCGGCCATGCAGCAATCATCGTCCGCAGAATGATTTGCAGGCCGAAGGATCTATAACCGCGTCAGCACGTGAGTCAGTGAGATGCACCAACTCTATCGCCGGATTTGGTATCAGACGGCGAAAAATATAGCAAATCCGTCGCTTCCGCACAATCGCGCCCCCGCCGCCGTCCCGCCGCCGTCCCGGCGACGGATGGCGCCGCGCGGCCTCCGCCATTCGCATCGCCCCCCGGCCCGCACGCCTCGCCCCGGTTCCCCGGCATCTCGCACCATGACTGCCCACATCGGCGGTGCGAACGCGTTTCATTGCAGAGGTGCAGGTCCCCCCACCCGTTCGCCAGGAGAACGCCATGCCCAGGATCAGCATCCAGCAGTTCCGCGACGCCCTCTCCGGCCGCTCCGCAACGACTCCCGACGTGCGCGCATACCGCGAGCTGGCCCGCCGCCCCGACGTGGCGGCGAAAAGCGGGTTCAGCGAGTGGGCGGTCTGGCCGCCGGCCGCCGCGCCCACCGCCTGAGAGGCACCGGGTTCTCCGCGCCGCGCGCACCCCCGCCGCGGCGCCATCCGCCCGACATCGCGGCGGGCGCTCACCCCCTACCGATCGGATCGACCATGCCCAGGGTGACCATCCAGCAGTTCCGCGCGGCCCTCGCCAACGGCGCCGACCAATCACCGCTGACGCGCGCATACCGCCAGATCGCGCGCGGGTCCGCTTCCGGCGCCGAGAAGGTGGGGAGCGAGTGGCTGACCTGGCCGCCGGCGCTGGCCACGGCCGGGGGTTGGATCCCGTGGGACGCGCAGCCGGCGAGCGCGGCCGCCAGCGAGCGCCAGGCTGGAGCGCGCTTCGCGGCCTGGGGCGACTGGGCCGCCCCGCCCGCCACCGCGGCCTGACCCGGCTCGGCCGCGCCTTCGTCACGCCGGGCGTGCGTCCGCTCGCCCGGCGCGAATCCACCCATCCCGAGACGGGAGAACGACCATGACCCGAACCAGCATCCAGCAGTTCCGCGCATCGCTGGTGGACGGCGCAGACCAGACCGTCGTGATGCGCGCGTATCGCCAGATCGCCCGGCGCCCGGCGCCGGCCGACGGCAGGATCGGCGCCGACTGGGCCGTGTGGCCTCCCGCGGCGGCCGCGTCCACCGCGGGGTGGGTGGAGTGGCCGAGCGCACCCGCGGCCGCGCCCCGGCTGGCCGGGTGGGGCGAGTGGTCGGCCCCGCCCGCCCCCGCCGCGGCCTGAGCCCCCACGTCGCGAGCGGCGCCCGGCGCTCGCGCTTCTCCCACCCTTCCCCTTTCGACGGCGATGAGCACCGAAGCGATGCGGCAGTACGTCGGGGGCGCGCTGCGCCGCCGCGGCGACGATTACGGCTGGGAGGCGCTGCGCGCGCTCGCGGCGCTGGCCGACGGCATCAGCCCGGCGGGGCCGCCGGAGCTCGCGCTGCGCGCCTGCCGCGCGGCCGGCGGGCGCGTCGAGGCGGCGTACCCCGCCGCGGCGTCGCTGCACGCGCTCCACGTCGCCATCCACCTGGTCGACGACATCATCGACGGCGAGGAACGCTCGATCGTCGACCTCCCGCCGGCGTTGCGCGCCAACCTGGCGCTCGCGCTGCAGTCCATCGCCGTCGAGGTGCTGGACCAGGCGCCGGCGGAGCTCCGGGCGCCCTTGATGCTCGCGGCGGCCGCGGCCGGGCGCGACACCGCGCGCGGCCAGGAGCTGGACGCCGCGGGCGCCGGCGACGAGGAGGCGTACTGGCGGATCGTGGAGGCCAAGACGCCGCCGCTCTTCACCGCCGCGCTGCGCATGGGCGCGCTCTCCGGCGGCGCCGCGCCCGACGCGGCCGAGGCGCTGGCCGCCGCTGGCGTGCCGCTGGGCGTGCTGGTGCAGCTCGGGGACGACGTGGGCGACGTGATGGGCGAGGCGCTGCACCCGGACTGGCAGCGGCCGGGCGACAACGTGGCGCTGCGCTTCGCGCTGGAGGCCGACCACCCGGAGCGGGAGCGCTTCCAGGCGCTGGTCCCCCGCGCCGCCGACCCCGCCGCGCGCGCCGAGGCGCGGGAGATCCTGGTGCGCTGCGGCGCCTTCAGCTTCTGCGTGCACCACATGCGCGTGGCCGCCGACGAGGCGCGGCGCGCCGTGCTCGCCGCGCCGCTGGCCGATCATGCGCCGGTGCTGGAGCTGATCGACCGCATCGCGGCGCCCGTCGCCGAGCTCCTCGCCGAGGTCGGCGTGGACGAGGCCGCGGCGGAGCCGGCCCTCGCCTGACCAACGAAAAACGTCTCACGCAAAGACGCGGAGACGCAGCGAGAGTCACCGTGGCTCTCCTGCGTCTCCGCGTCTTTGCGTGAGATCCGGATCTGTCGAAGCCGCCTGTCGGAATCGAACCGACGACCTTCGCATTACAAGTGCGGTGCTCTACCGACTGAGCTAAGGCGGCGAGACGAGGGAAGATAACCGTTCCCGCGCCTCGCTTCCACCCCTTTCAATGGTCCGGCGTCCCGGCCAGCGCGAGCCGCCGCTCCGCCACCACCCGCGCGCCCCCGCATCCGCAGCCGGTCACGCACCCACCGACCAGCGCGGCCCCTGCGCCGTGTCTTCCACCGTCACCCCGCGCGCCGCGAGCTCGGCGCGGATGGCGTCGGCGGCGGCGAAGTCCCTCGCCTTCCGCGCCGCCTCGCGCGCGGCGACGCGCTCCTCCACCCAGGCGGCGAGCTCCGGGTCCACCCCGCGCTCGCGCTCGCTGAGCGCCAGGAAGCCGAAGACGGAGTCGATCCGCTCGAAGGCGCCCAGCGCCGCGCGCTTCTCGGCGATCCCGATCGGCCGCGCGCCCAGCGCCTCCAGCCGCTGGTTCACCGCGCCCACCAGCCGGTGCACCTCGGCCAGCGCCACGCTGGTGTTGAGGTCCGCGTCCATGGCCGCGGTGAAGCCCGCCAGCACCTGGTCCACCAGCGGGTGCAGCACGGCCTCGTCGTGCGGGTCGGGGTCGCGCGCCTCGGGGTGCGCGCGCAGCCGCTCGCGGGTGCCGTGGATGCGCCGCACCGCCTCGGCCGCGCTCTCCAGCGCGGCGAAGGTGAAGTTCAGCTTGCTGCGGTAGTGCGCCGTCAGGAAGAGGTAGCGGATGCTCGACGGCTTCACCCCGCGGTCCACCAGGTCCTGGAGGTTGAAGATGTTGCCGGTGCTCTTGGCCATCTTGTCGCCCTCCAGGAGCAGGAACTCGCCGTGCAGCCAGTAGCGCACGAACGGCTTTCCCGTGGCCCCCTCGCTCTGGGCGATCTCGTCCTCGTGGTGCGGGAAGACCAGGTCCACCCCGCCGGCGTGGATGTCGAAGGTCTCGCCCAGCTCGTCCATGCTCATGGCCGAGCACTCGATGTGCCACCCCGGGCGGCCGCGCCCCCAGGGCGTGTCCCACACCGCGCCCACCTGCTCGTCCTCCGGCTTCACCCCCTTCCAGAGCACGAAGTCGCGCACGTCCTCCTTCTCGTACTCGTCGGCCGCCACCCGCTCGCCGCGGCGTGCGGCGGAGAGGTCGACCCGGGAGAGCTTCCCGTAGTCGGCGAACTTCGCGATGGAGTAGTAGACGGAGCCGTCGTCGGCGGCGTAGGCGATCCCCCGCTCCTCCAGGCGGCGGATGATGTCGACCATCTGCGGCACGTAGTCGGTGGCGCGCGGATGGCTGTCGGCGCGGCGGATCCCCAGCCGCTCGAAGTCGCGGAAGAGCGACTCGACGAAGGGCTCGGTGTAGTCCGCGAGCTTCACCCCCTCCTTCAGCGCCCCGCGGATGGTCTTGTCGTCCACGTCGGTGAGGTTCATCACGAACTTCACCGCGTAGCCGCGGAACTCCAGGTAGCGGCGGACGGTGTCGGCGAAGAAGAAGGTGCGCAGGTTGCCGATGTGCGGCGGCGCGTAGACGGTGGGGCCGCAGGTGTACATCCCCACGCGGCCCTCGTTAAGCGGCACGAACTCTTCCTCGCGCCGGGTGAGCGTGTTGTAGAAGCGGAGCATCGGTCGGCGGTCCTTTCGGGCGATGCGGTCGGCCCGGGCGCGCGGGGTGCGCGCCCGGCTGCGGTTCAGCACGGGGCAGACCTACATCGCCGACTAAGCCGACTCATCGTCCAGCGCCGAGTCCGAAGTGTGCGTGTGCGCGGCCGGCGGGGGCGCGCGCCGGCCGGCCTCCAGGGTGTCGGCGGCCACCGGGGAGAGCTGCTGCGGGGGCGGCTCCGTTCCCTCCAGCACCAGCCGCGACTGCGACGAGGGGGCCTCGATCCCCTCGGCCTCGAAGCGGCGCTTGAGGCGCCGCCGGAGCTCGCGCGCCACGTCCCACTGCTTGAGCGGCAGCGTCTTCGCCGTCATGCGGATGACCACCGACGACGAGTCGAACGACTCGATCCCCGGCACCTCGGGCGCCTCCACCAGCAGCGCCCGCCACTCCTCGTCTTCCCACAGCTCGTGGCCCACCTCGCGCATGACCTCGGCCACGCGGTCGGTGTCTTCCTTGTAGGCCACGCCCACGTCGAGCACCACCCGGGCCCAGGTGCGGGTGAGGTTGCTCACCTTGGTGATCTGCCCGTTGGGCACGATGTGCACCACCCCGTGCACGTCGCGCAGCGCCACCACCCGCAGCGTCATCCGCTCCACCGCGCCCGAGACGCCCTCGATGCGGATCACGTCGCCCACGCCGAACTGGTTCTCGATCAGGATGAAGAGCCCGCTGATCACGTCCTTCACCAGCGACTGCGCGCCGAAGGAGATGGCCAGGCCCACCACGCCGGCGCCGGCCAGCAGCGGCCCCAGGTCCAGCCCCACGGCGCTCATCAGCATGAACAGGGTGACGACGAAGATGATCACCCACCCCACGCTGCGCAGCAGGCTGATCAGCGTGCGGGTGCGCTGCTCGCTGACTGTGAGCGCCCCCGGCTGCGGCTGCCCCAGCGAGCGCTCGATGCGGCGGATGACCACCCGCAGCATCCACCAGAGCACCACGGCCACCGCCACCGCCCCGGCCACGCGCAGGGCCGAGCCCAGCAGCACTTCGGGCTGCAGCAGGTCGCGCGGGCGCTCGGGCTCGCGCCGGGCGGCCTCGCGCAGGGCGGCGAGGAGCGAGTCAGCCTGGAGCATGGGCGGGATTCTCGCCCGCGGCGCGGGGCGATGTCAAGGCGGGCTGGCGCGAGAACGCAGAGAAACGGAGAGGGCGCAGAGGCGATTCCGCAGCCCTCTCCGTTTCTCCGCGCCTCTGCGCGAGGCCGGGTTCAGCGGAGGATGCGCAGCTCGCGGATGCGCCAGCCGGCCGGCTCCCACACCGCGCCCACGTACACGGTGGTGCTCTCGGTGTCGCTCACGCCGCGCGCGCGCGCGGCCCAAGCCAGCTCGCCGAAGCCGCGCAGCGGCTCGCCGCCGGCCAGGGTGACCTGCGCGGCGCGCACCGACAGGGTGGTGCGGTCGCGGAAGAGGTCGCGGAGCGCGGCGGCGGCGTGGCGCGCCTCCACCGCCTCGGCCTGCCCGTTCCCCAGGTCCAGCACGATGCGCCCGTCCCCCGGCGCCAGCGCGGCGATCCCGGAGGCGTCGCCGGCCTGCCAGAGCCGCGCCACCTGCGCCACGAAGCCGTCCAGCGGCGCGACGCGGCCCTGCGCCGCGAGCGCGCGGGGCGCCAGCAGGGCGAGCGTACAGAGCAGGAGGGAGAGAAAACGGCTGCGAAGCATTGGAATCGGGAGCGGCGAGGTCATCGTGAAAGTCGTGTAACCCGAACCGGCATCACACGTTCCCCGGGTTGTGGCGGATCGGACCAGGGGCGGAGCGCGGCCGGCCGGGCACTCGCCGGCAGGGGAGTGCAAGGATGGGCCCGCCGCCCCGGCCACTGCCGCGCGCGACAAAATGCGAGCGGGGATGCGGGTCCGGAGCGGATCCGTCATCGCGGCGCGCCGCCCGCTTCCGTGCGTGTCGTCACCCTCGCGCGGTCCTCGGCGCCCTCTCGCGGGGACACGTCCGTTCGCGGTCCGCGGTTGCCGGAGGCCCGACGGGTTGGAAACCCGCCGCTGCAACGGCACCAAGTCCGCCTTCGCGGCGCCTTCGCGGACTATACCGTGGGCCTGGTGGGTCCCCGACCGGCGACCAGGCGTCTGCCTTTGCACGGTCCGCTGCAGGCCTCGCCTCAGCTGCGGCCACCCCCCTCTCCCGGTACGGGAGAGGGTTTGCGCTCTCAGGCGCAGGGAGAGGGCCAGGCGCAGGGAGAGGGCCAGGCGCAGGGAGAGGGCCAGGCGCAGGGAGAGGGCCAGGCGCAGGGAGAGGGCGCCGCGGCCGCGGACGCGCGATACACCCCGGCCCCGCGATCGAACCGCACTATCGCCCGCCGGCCCACGCCATCACCTCGCCCTCGCCGGTGAAGCCGAAGCGGCGGTAGAGGGAGCGGCTCCCCTCGGTGGGCCAGAGGAAGGCGGCGTGCACGCCGGCGGCGGCGCACTCCTCCAGCGCCGCCGCCAGCAGCCGGCTGCCGACGCCCCCGCGCGCCGTCTCGCGCACGTACAGGTTCGTGACGTAGCCGTGCAGCTCGGGCTCGGCCACCGGGTTCGGCATCTTCTCCATCAGCTGCAGCCACACCGTACCCACGATCCGGCCGCCCGCCTCGGCCACCCACGCCCGCCACGGCTCACCCGCGAGCCGCGTCCGCATCCACTCCGCGCAGCGGCGGACGAAGGCGTCGGGGTCCTCGCTCACCCGGCCCAGCGGCGCGCGGAATTCCCAGCGCAGCGCCGCCAGCGCCGCGGCGTCTTCCGCGGCCGCGCGGCGGATGGCGCAGGCGGGCGCGGCGTCAGGACTCGTCGGAGTCGTCGTCATCGTCAGGCGCGGGCGGGGCGGGCGCCCTGGACGGGTTCCACCCCGGCGGCTCGGGGCCGATCAGCGCGCGCGCCTCGGCCTGCGCGGCGTCGAGGTCGCGGCGCAACACGGCGTAGCGCTCCACCGCGTCGCGGCCGATCCGCTGGTCCGCCTGGGTGCCGAGCCCGTAGAGGTAGGCGATGTGCGCCTGCAGCCCGGGCCGGCTGTAGCGCACGGGCGGCGTCACCAGCCGCGCCGCGAGCGCCGTGAGCCGCGCGAGCACGTCGCCGGTGGCGGTCCGCTTCGCCTCGGCGACGCGCGCGACCAGGCGGTTCACCTCCGTCACCAGGTCGCGCACGCGCAGGTTGTGCGCGAGCTGCGCCTCCAGGCCGGCCTGCGTCACCCCGTCGGCCGCGGCGCGCGGGTCGGGGCGAAGGCGCAGCGGCTGCGTCCACGTCCTCCCATCCGCCGTCATCCGCACGGTGTAGGCGCCGGGCACGGCCAGCGGCCCGTTGCGCCCGTTCCCCCGCCCCGCGTCCCACGCACCGGGCCAGGCGAGGTCCCAGGTCATCCGGTGCGCGCCGGGGCGCTTCGCCAGCCGCGGCGTGCCGGCGAGCGCGGGCGCCACTGCCCCGGCCGCGCTGTCGCTGGTGAAGGCGCGGACGACGGTACCGCGGACGTCGAGGATCTCGATGCGCAGCGACGCCGGCTCCGTGCGCAGAAAGTAGTCGATCACGGCGCCGTAGGGCGGATAGCGCGGCGCGTCGGGGCGCGCGGCGCCGGACTCGGGGCCGCCGAAGTCGCCGGCGTAGCGGAAGCGCACCGCTTGGCGCGGGCGGAAGAGGAAGACCGCGGCGCGCGCCACCGAGTCGGCCGCCTGCCGCAGCGGCGAGAGGTCGTCCAGGATCCAGAAGCCGCGCCCCTGCGTGCTCGCCACCAGGTCGCCGCGGTGCACCTTGAGGTCGGTGACCGGGGTGTGCGGGAGGTTGAGCTGCAGCGGCTGCCAGCGCCCGCCGTCGTCGAAGCTCACGTACATCCCGAACTCGGTCCCCGCGTACAGCAGCCCCGGCCGCTCGGGGTCCTCGCGCACCACCCGCACCGGCTCGTCGGCGGGGATGCCGTTGGCGCCGTCGGCGATGCGCGTCCAGGTGCGCCCGTAGTCGTTCGTCCGATACGCGTAGGGGCGGAAGTCGCCCAGCAGGTAACGCAGCACCGCCACGTATGCGCCCCCCGCGCGGTGCGGCGAGGGCTCCACCGTCTGCACGCGGCCGCCCGGCGGCAGCCCGCGCGGGGTCACGTCGGCCCAGCTGCGCCCGCCGTCGCGCGTGACGTGCACGGGGCCGTCGTTGGCGCCGGTCCAGATCACCCCCCGCTCCCGCGGCGACTCGCGGATCGCGTACAGGGTGCTGTAGAACTCTTCCCCCGTCACGTCGAGGGTGATGGGCTCGCCCGAGACGATGGACTGGTAGCGCGGATCGTTGGCGGTGAGGTCCGGGGAGATGCGCTCCCAGTTGACCCCCTCGTCCGTCGTTCGATGGACGTACTGCGAGCCGTAGTAGATCACCCGCGGGTCGTGCAGGCTGATCTCCATCGGCGACACCCGCTGGAAGCGGTAGATCAGGTCACGCCCCGGGTTGCCGTAGAGCGACTGCGCGCCAATGGCGTACTGCTTCTCGTTCCCCGTGCGCAGCGACATCCGCGAGAACAGCCCCTTACAGGAGCCGTAGACGGTGTCCGGGTGCGTGGGATGGGGGATGATGGGCCCCGTCTCGCACCCCGGCCCCTGCCGCCAGCTCTGCGCGGGGTCGTCCACCGTGGCCGCCTGAAGGGGGCGACTGGCGACGATGAGCGTGGTGTTGTCCTGCTGCGCGCCGTAGACGCGGTAGGGGAACTGGCTGTCGGTGTAGACCTGGTAGATCTCGGCGGTGGGCTGGTTGAGCTGGGCGGACCAGGTGCGGCCGCCGTCCAGCGTCACGTTGGCGCCCCCGTCGTTGCTCTGCACCATCAGGCGGGCATCGCGCGGGTTGATCCACAGGTCGTGGTTGTCGCCGTGCGGCGTGGGCTGCGTGCGCCAGGTGCGCCCGCCGTCGGTGCTCTTGTAGAAGCTCTCGGTGCCGACGTAGACCACGTCGGCGTTGGTGGGGTCCGCGGTGATGTTGCAGTAGTAGAAGGGACGGGTGATGAGCCCGCGCTCGGTGCTCACCAGCGCCCAGCTCTCCCCCGCGTCGTCGGAGCGGTAGAGCCCGCCCCCCGGGCTCGCCTCGATGAGCGCATAGACGCGCCGCGGGTCGGCCGCGGAGACAGCGACGTTGCTCTTGCCGAAGAGCCCCGTGGGGAGCCCGCCGCCGAGCTTCGTCCAGGTCGTTCCCCCGTCGGTGCTCTTGTAGATCCCGCCCTCGCGCGCGCCGGAGATCACGGTCCACGGCTTCCGCTCCCCACGCCACATCGAGGCGTAGACCACGTCGGGGTTCCCGGGCTGGAATTCCAGGTCCACCGCGCCCGTGCTGTCGGAGACGAAGAGCACCTTCTCCCACGTCCCGCCGCCGTCGCGCGTGCGGTAGACGCCGCGCTCGCGGTTGGGGCGGAAGGCGTTCCCCACCGCCGCCACGAAGACGGTGCGCGGGTCGGCGGGGTGGATGCGCACCGCGCCGATCTGACCCGCCTCGCGCAGCCCCATCCACCGCCAGGTCGCCCCCGCGTCGGTGGAGCGGTACACCCCCCGCCCGGTGGAGACGTTGCTGCGGATTCCCTCGGATCCCGTCCCTGCCCAGACGACGTTGGGGTCGGAGAGCGACACCTCCACCGCGCCCATCGACGCCTCGCCGAAGAAGGCGTCGCTCACGTTCTCCCAGGTGGTGCCGGCGTTGGTGGTCTTCCACACGCCGCCGCCGGTGGAGCCCTGGTAGAAGGTGAAGGGCTGGCTGGGCACCCCCGCCACCGTGGTCACGCGCCCGCCGCGGCTGGGCCCGATCATCCGGTAGCGCAGCCCGCCGAAGAGCGCCGAATCCACCTGCGCCGCCGCGGGCGAGGCGAGGGTGAGGGCGAGGATCGCGAGGGACCTGAAGTTCATCGCTGAATTCTGCTCCGTTGTTCCTCTCACAGAGGGCACAGAGGTCACAGAGGACTGCCTCCGTGACCTCTGTGACCTCTGTGAGAGACTGCGGTTACTCGGCGTCGGGATCGACCTGCTCGCGGCGCTCCACCTTCACCACGCCCTTGATCTTCTTCACCGCGCCGATCACGCGGTTCAGGTGCGTGAGGTTCTCCACCTCCACCACGAACTCGCCCAGCATCCCGCGCTCGTCGGCCTTCATCTCGGCGCTCTTGATGTTGGTGTTGGTCCCCGAGATGGCGCTGGCCACCTCGGCCATCAGCCCGCGCCGGTCGGTGCCCTCCATCACCAGCCGCACGAAGAAGCGGTCGCTGTCGGTCACGTCCCACTCGATGTCCACCCGCCGCTCCGGGTGCCCGCCGAGCTGCAGGATGTTGGGGCAGTCGATGCGGTGGATGGACACCCCGCGGCCGCGGGTGATGTAGCCGATCACCTTGTCGCCCGGCACCGGCTGGCAGCACTGGGAGTAGCGCACCATCAGGTTGCTCATCCCCTGGATCTTGACCGCCGGCGGCTCGCCCCGCACCCGCGACACCAGCCGCTCGAAGGCCGAGGGCGGCTTCTGCTGCTCCGCCAGCTCCGGCCAGAGCTCGCGCATCACCGCGCTGGGGCCCAGGTCGCCGCGCCCCAGGGCGGCGAACAGGTGCGCCTCGTCGGGAAGGTTCAGCGCGCGCGCGGCTTCGGCGAAGCGCTCGTCGGTCACCTTCTCGCGCCGCGCCTTCTTGATCTCGCGCTCGATGAACTCGCGCCCCAGCGCCACGCTGCTGCCGAACTCCTCGTCCTTGATCCACTGGCGGATCTTGTTGCGCGCGCGCGCCGTCTTCACGAAGGCCAGCCAGTCGCGCGAGGGGCGCTGGCGCTGGTCGGTCAGGATCTCGACGGTGTCGC
The DNA here is from genome assembly GCA_045803205.1 of Longimicrobiaceae bacterium. Lineage (GTDB taxonomy): Bacteria > Gemmatimonadota > Gemmatimonadetes > Longimicrobiales > Longimicrobiaceae > Longimicrobium. The sequence goes on along the minus strand of JBJMPM010000328.1, from coordinate 5,257 downwards.
CGTTCTGCAGCTCGCGGGTGATGGGGCTGATGCGCCCGTTCACCCGCGCGCCCACGCAGTGCACCCCCACCTCGGTGTGCACCGCGAAGGCGAAGTCGATGGGGGTGGCGCCCTTGGGGAGCTGCTTCACGTCGCCCATGGGGGTGAACACGAAGATCTCGTCCTGGAACAGGTCGATGCGGAGGAATTCCATGAACTCCTCCGGCTCCCGCGTCTCCTGCTGCCACTCCAGCACCTGCCGGAACCAGGTCAGCGTCTCGTCCACGTCGTCGCCCGAGCGCTGCCCCTCCTTGTACTTCCAGTGCGCCGCGATGCCGTACTCGGCGGTGCGGTGCATCTCGCGCGTGCGGATCTGGATCTCGTACAGCCGCCCGCCGGGGCCGAAGATGGTGGTGTGCAGCGAGCGGTACATGTTGCTCTTGGGGGTGGCCACGTAGTCGTGGAAGCGCTCGGTGAGCGGCGTCCAGCGGTTGTGGATCACCCCCAGGGCGTGGTAGCAGTCGGTGACCGTCTCCACGATCACCCGCATGGCCATCAGGTCGTAGATCTCCTCGTACCCCTTCTGCCGCCGCACCATCTTGCGGTAGATCGACCAGAGGTGCTTGGGGCGGCCGGTGACCTCGGCGTCGATCCCGGCCTCGCGCAGCTCGGCCTGCAGCGGCTCGCGCATCTGCTCCACCAGCTCCTCGCGCTCGCGCCGCTTCTCGCTGACCTTCTTGGCCAGGTCGCGGTAGGCCTCGGGCTCCAGGAACTTGAAGCAGAGGTCCTCGAGCTCCCACTTGATGGTGGCCACCCCCAGCCGGTGCGCCAGCGGAGCGTAGATCTCGCGCGTCTCCAGCGCGATGCGCCGGCGCTTGTCCTCGGCCAGGTAGTCCAGCGTGCGCATGTTGTGCAGCCGGTCGGCCAGCTTCACCAGGATCACCCGGGCGTCCTGCGCCATGGAGAGCAGCAGCTTGCGGAAGTTCTCCACCTGCTGCTCGGTGCTGGTGCGGAACGTCACCTTGGCCAGCTTGGTGAGCCCGTCGACCACCGTGGCCACCTCGGCGCCGAAGGTCTCGCGCACGTCGTCGATGGTGGCCGAGGTGTCCTCCACCACGTCGTGGATCAGCGCGCTGGCGATGGTCACCGAGTCCAGGTGCAGGTCGCCCAGGATGCGGGCCACCTCCACGCAGTGGGTCACGTAGTCCTCGCCCGAGCGGCGCTTCTGGCCGGCGTGGGCCACGCTGCTGAACTCGAAGGCGCGCGTCACCAGCTCCAGGTCCAGCCGCGAGGCGTAGCCCTCGATGCTGTCGAAGAGCGCGGGCGGCAGGATGGCGCGGGCGTGCTCCAGCGCGTCGCCGTCCAGCACCGGGGGCGCGGCGGTCGCCATCAGCGCCTCCCTCCGGGCAGCACACGCGCCCGCCCGTCCGGGGTGGACGGGCGGGTCGGAGAAACGTCGACCGGGGCCCTGCGCGGCGTTCGCATGCCCTCCAATGTAAACACGCCAGGCTCCACGGTCACGCCCCGCGTTACTCACGGATGTAGCAGGCCGTCTGAACGGCGATCTCACACGGAGTCAACGGAGTCAACGGAGTAGTCCTCTGCTGACTCCGTTGACTCCGTGTGATGCCCTTCTACGTCTTCGCCTCGCGCAGCTGCCGCTCCAACTCGGCGACCCGCTTCTGCAATTCCGCGATTTCCTGCCGCAGGCGCAGCACTTCGTTGTCGTCGCCCTCGAACCATTTCCGCAGCTTCGCCACGTTGGCTGCCCGCGGCGTTCGCCCGTTCAGGAAATCGCCAAGGGACGCGTGCGCCATTCCCACCTCGCGCGCTACCTCCCGCAGGCCGGAATCCTCCACCCGCGCGCGCACACCCTCGCGCAACGCCTCCAGCGACGCGCTTGCCTTACGCGAGGGCATTGACGCCCCCCGCGGTTCTGCCTAACGTACGTGGCCGACTTTGGCCGACTGCAAGTTGCGTACACTGGACAGAGTAACAGGTGGATCGGCGCTGCGACAGCGTTCGAGCCGATCGTCGCGCTCATTTCGATAGGCCCCCTTCACTTCGTCGCGGAAGGAGCCGCGGTATGTCGAAGCATGTCCAGGATATCGTGCTCACCGATCCACCCCGCTGCACGTTCGACGCGCAGGAATGGCAGAGGGCGCGCGAGCGGGTGGCGCTGCTGGAGTCTGCGCGGGACAGGCGGCTGTTCTTCGAGCTGCTGAACTATCTGGAACGGGGATGGAAGATCATCCTCCCGCTGCACGTCGCGGCGAACCGCGCCATGCGCGGCGAGCGGACGGCGGAGGATGTGGCCGCGTTCATCGAGTGCGATCCGGTCGACGTCTATCGCGGCATCGCGAACACCTGCATGCGCGCCATCCCGGAGGCGCCGCAGGGATCGCCCGAGGCAAGGTTCGACCTCGTGGCCGACGAGGCGGGAGACGTGGCCCGCTACCTCCGCATCCTGGCGCTCGGGGCCGATCACCCCCACTTCCCACCCGGACTGCGCGAGCTCGTGCGCTCCGCCGCGGCGGAGATGACCGAATGGCGTGCCGGGCTCACGGAAGTCCTGGAGCCGGCGGAGGAGTGCGCATGCAGCCGCGAGCGCAGCGAGCCTTCAGTCACCCCCTCCCGTGCAGTTCGGGAGAGGGTCGGTTCGGGCGGACGCGCAGTCCTTTCGCTCACGCGAAATCCTGGTCCGCCCGAACCCGGGGTGAGGGCCCGCGCTACGCCACCAGCGTGAGGCTGCGCACGCCGCTGTAGAGCGTCTTGTGGTCGCGGAAGGAGTAGTACTTCCGCTCGCCGATGATCACGTGGTCGTAGAGGGGAATGCCGAGCATTTCTCCCGCCTTCACCAAGCTCTGCGTGATCCGGCGGTCGTCGAGCGAGGGGGCCGATTCGCCGCTGGGGTGGTTGTGCACCAGCACCACCGCGGCCGCAGACTCGTTCAGCGCGTGGCGGAAGACCTCGCGCGCGTGCACCAGCGCCGAGTCGAGCGTGCCGCGCGCCAGGAACACCTCGCGGATGATGTCGTTCTGGGTGTTGAGCAGGATCAGGTAGAACTCCTCGTGGTCCAGGTCGCGCAGACGCATGCGCATCCGCTCGTAGATGTCGCGCGAGCTGTTCACACGGTCGCGCTCCGGCCGCGCCTCGTCGGCGGCGCGGCGCCCCAGCTCCAGCGCGGCCAGGATCTTGGCGGCCTTGGCGGGCCCGATCCCCCGCACCCGCCCCGCGACGGCCGCCACAGGCGCCGCCATCAGCCGCCGCAGCGAGTCGGTGCCGTCGTCTTCGGCGAAGGCGCCCATCAGCGCGCCCGCGAGCTCCAGCGCGCTGCACCCCGGCATCCCGTCGCGCGCCGGCATCCCCGTCTCGATCAGGAGCGCGAGCAGCTCGCGCGTGGAGAGCGCCTGCGGCCCCAGCGTGCGCGCGCGCTCACGCGGGCGGTCGCACACGGGCCAGTGCTTGATCGTGTACGGCATCGGAAGCACGCGGTCGGAGGGTTCGTGCGGGCCCACACCTCATACCGAACAAAATACGAACACCTTCCTCACTTGTCCAGTGTGTTTATTTTTGTCTATTTGTGATAGGTCCGCAGCGGTTTTCTCTCCGGTTCGGAGTTCGTCGCGCGTCCGCGGCTGCGGCGCCCTCTCCCTGCGCCTGAGAGCGCAAGCCCTCTCCCGTACCGGGAGAGGGAGGTGGCCGCGGCGAAGGCGAGGCCTGCGACGGAGCGTGTGAATGCAGATGCAGCGCCGCCGGGCGGGGACACGCCAGGGCCGCGGCATAGTCCGCGAAGGCGGACTTCGTGCCGTTCCAGCGGCGGGTTTCCAACCCGTCGGTTCCAACCCGTCGGCTCCGGAGCGTTGCGCAATTCGCGCTAATTCTGATGAAAAACAGAGCCGCGGCGGAAGCGCATCCAGGCGCTCTGCCGCGGCTCTGCATCTCTGCGCCGCGAGCTCTCGTAGGAACTGCGGGTCAGCGGAGGGAGTGGGATTCGAACCCACGAGGTGTCGCCACCCGCCGGTTTTCAAGACCGGTGCATTCAACCGCTCTGCCATCCCTCCAACGCCACCAAGATACAAACGGCGGGCGGGAGCCGGTACCCTGAATCTCCGCGGCGGCTGCGCGAGTAGAAGTCAGCGGGCGAAGACGAAGACCACGCCGGCGAGCACGAACAGGACGACGAGGCCGAGCAGGATCGCCGCCTGCGGGCTCCGCCGGCTGGGCGGAATGGGGTCGGGCTGCTGCTTCACGGGCTGGGCGCCGCCCTCGAAGGGCGGCTCGCGGTCGGTGACGGCCAAAGGGGTCTCTCCGGCTGGCGAACGGGGCTCAGGGGCCGCCCCGGGCCGCAACGGACGTGCCCGCGGCAGCCGCAGCGCCCGCGCCGCCCCGCTCCGCTCCGCCGATCCTTGCGAGAGGGGGCGCACCGGCCGAAGTTCAGCCCCCGGCCACCCACCCGACCGGGAACGAGCAGACGTGAAGAAGTGCCGCTACTGCGCCGAGGAGATCCGCGACGAGGCGGTGATCTGCCGGTTCTGCGGGCGCCCCCAGACCGACCCGCCCGTGCCCCCGGCGGCGCCGGCTCCCGCCCCCGCGAACCGCCTCCTCCCTTTCGCGATCATCGGCGGCGTGGCGGCGCTCGCGGCCGTGGTCGCGCTCGCGCTCTGGCTGGGGCCGCTGCGCCCGCGCGCGCCGCTGGGGCCCGGCGGCGTCGACACGGTGGCGCTCCACGACAGCGTGCGCTCGCTGCGCGACTCGTTCCCCGCGTTCGCCGACCTGCCGGAAGACGTCTTCGCCGCGCCCGCGCCGCCGCCGCCCCCTCCTCCCCCGCCGCCGCCCCCGCCGCCCCCCGCCACCGGCGACGTGGCTGAGTTCGAGGACGAAAAGATCGCGCCGGGCAGGTACCTGTTCTTCGAGTTCGAGCTGAGCGACGAGCGCCCCTGCCGGCTGCGCGGGCGGGTGGAGACCACGGCCGGCGGCGACCACGACCTGGACGTGATGGTCCTCGACGCCGACGGGTGGGCCAACTTCCGCTACAACCGGCGGATCAACCCCGTCTTCATGGAGCGCCGCACGGCCGCGGCCACGTTCGACCTGCCGCTCGGTCCCGGGAGCTACGTGCTGGTGCTTTCCAACCGCTTCTCCGCCCTCACCTCCAAGCTGGTCCGCGCCGAGAACGTGCACTGGATCTGCTCCGACGACCTCCCCGAGGTCGAGATTAGCGACACGACGGACGAGGGCTGAACCTCACGCAGAGACGCGGAGGCACGGAGAGGCT
>JBJMPM010000311.1:0-36239 GCA_045803205.1 Longimicrobiaceae bacterium | reverse complement strand
GCCCTGCTGTCTGCAGCATTGACGCCAGGATCGTGTGGCCGGGCCTCAGGATGACACCCGTGGTGCCGAGGAATGCGCGAGTTTAGCAACACCCTCTGAGGACGCCGTTTCACCGGACGATCGTCTGCTCCTGACTTTGGCGGCGCCCGAAGGATCTATCGCATGGGTCCGAGCGACGGGCGGCCTTATCGCTTGGTCGAGTACAGATCCTTCGGTCGCCGCCAGAAGTCTCTGCGGAACGTAGCTCTGCGCGGCGGCTCCCTCAGGATGACATTTCGGGGCGCTCGAAATGCACAGCCAACTCCGCAATCCGGTATCAGGTGGGACGTGAAGCTGGTGCGGCGGGCGGCGGCGCGGCATCCATGATCCCGGCGCGCCGTTCCACCACCGCTGCGAACGGTTGCGGCAGCGAGACGGGTTTCGATGTTCGCGCCGCGTGATTACGTTCGCCGGCATCGTGCGGCATCAGCAGATCCTCCGCCGGACTTCCTGCCTCGACGATCTTCGCACGGCGCCTTCCAGCTCGCCTCTTCCCGATCGATGGCCAACCCGATTCATTGCAGGTGAACCGCGTGACCTCCCCGCAGGCATCCGGCGTTCTGCCCCGCGAGCTCTCCCCGGCCAAGCGCGCGCTCCTCGAGGCGATGCGGAACGGGCGGCATCCCCCTCCCCTCGTCCGAGGGGTCCATGCGGGCGACGTCCCGCTCTCGTTCGCGCAGGAGCGGCTGTACTTCCTGGACCGGATGCACCCCGGCCCCGCGTACAACGTCTACACGCGGCTGCGGCTGCCGGGCGGGACCGACGAGGCGGCGCTGGAGCGGTCGCTGGGCGAGATCGTACGCCGCCACCAGTCGCTGCGGACCACCTTCCGCGAGCGCGACGGCGTTCCGACGCAGGTCGTCGCGCCGTTCGCGGGGTGGGTGCTGCCGGTGGAGGAGCTGTCCGCGCTGGAGCCGGCGGAGCGCGAGGCCCGGGCGAAGCGGCGCGCGGCGGAGGAGGCGGGCCGCCCCTTCGACCTCGCCACGGGCCCGCTCTTTCGCGCCACGCTGCTGCGGCTGGGTGTGGAGGGGCACGAGCTCCTGCTCACCCTGCACCACATCGTCATCGACGGGTGGAGCATGGAGCTGCTCCGCCGCGAGCTGGCGGTGCTGTACGCGGCGTACGCCGAGGGACGCGAGTCGCCCCTGCCCGAGCCGGCGGTGCAGTACGCCGACTTCGCCGTGTGGCAGCGCGAGCGGCTGCGGGGCGCGGTGCTGGACCGCCAGCTCGCCTGGTGGAAGGAGCGGCTCGCCGGTGCGTCCGAGGTGCTGGAGCTGCCGGCGGACCGTCCCCGCCCGGCCGTGCGGACGCAGCGGGGCGGGTCGGTGTCCACCCTGCTCCCCGCGGAGGTGGTGGAGCGGCTCGAGGCGCTGGCGCGCGCCGAGGGCGCCACGCTCTTCATGGTGCTGCTGGGCGCCTTCCAGGCGCTGCTGTCGATGTACGGCGGCGGCGACGACGTGGTGGTGGGCACCCCCGTCGCCGGGCGAACCCGCCCCGAGGTCGAGGGGGTGATCGGCTGCTTCGTCAACACGCTCGTGCTGCGGACGGAGGTGGGCGGCGATCCCTCCTTCCGCGAGCTCGTGCGGCGGGTGCGCGAGGTGACGCTGGGCGCGTACGACCACCAGGAGGTGCCGTTCGAACGGCTCGTGGCGGAGCTGCGGCCGGAGCGCTCCCTGCGCCACTCGCCGCTCTTCCAGGTGATGTTCACCCTGGACGAGGCGGGGGGTGGCGCGCCGCTCCCGGGGCTCGCCGCCGTCCCGGTCGTGGCCTGCGAACGGGAGACGACCAAGTTCGACCTCACCCTCGCCTGCTCGCGGGGCGAAGCGGGGGTGGCGGCCGCCCTGGAGTACGGTGCCGACCTCTTCGACCGCGAGACGGCGGAGCGGATGCTGGAGCACCTCGCGCGGCTGGTGGCGCAGGTGGCGGAGAACCCGGAGCGCCGCCTCTCGTCGGTGGCGCTGCTCACGGCGGCGGAGCGCGGCCGGGTGCTGGAGCAGGGGAACGGGCCCGGACGCCCGTATCCCCTGGACCGCTGCATCCACCGGCTGGTCGAGGCGCAGGCCGCGCGCACCCCCGCCGCCTGCGCCCTGGTGCACGAGGGGGGGCGCCTCACCTACGCCGCGCTGAACGGCGCCGCCAACCGGCTCGCCCGCGAGCTGCGCAGCCGCGGCGTGGGGCGCGGCGCCTTCGTCCCCATCCTGGCGGAGCGCGGCCCCCACGCCGCCGTGGCGATGCTCGCCGTGATGAAGGCGGGCGCCGCCTTCGTGCCGCTCGACGCGGGGTGGCCCGGGGAGCGGCTGCGCCGGGTGCTCGACGACCTGCGCGCCCCGCTGCTGCTCGCGGGCGAAGGCGTGCCCGTCCCGGCGCAAGGCTGCGGCCTCCCCGTGCTCCGCGTCGATCTCGGCGCGGACGACGCGCCGAACCTGGAGGACGAGGCCGGCCCCGGCGAACCGGTCTACGCGATCTACACCTCCGGCTCCACGGGCACGCCCAAGGCCGCCGTGGTGCCGCACGGGGGGATCGCCAACCGCTTCCACTGGATGACGGAGCGCTTCGGCGCGCACTCCGCCCGGAGCGTGCTCCAGACTACGCCGCACGCGTACGACAGCGCCGTCTGGGAGCTCTTCTGGCCGCTGACGATGGGCGGACGGACGGTGATCCCCCGCGCCGGGGGCGAGGCGGACGCGGACCACCTGGCGGAGCGGATCCACGCGGAGGGGGTGACGATGGCGGACTTCGTCCCCTCCGTCTTCGACGCGCTGGCCGCGGCGCTGGCGGCGGAGCCCCGCGCGCGGGAGCGGCTGGCGTCGCTGCGCACGGTGGTGGCGGGCGGGGAGCAGCTCGCGGCGGAGACGGCGCACCGCTTCATGGCGTGCTTCCCGGGGGTGCGGGTGGTGAACCTGTACGGCCCCACGGAGTGCAGCATCGGCTCCATCCACCACGCGGTGGGCCGCGCGGACGGGGGCCGCATCCCCATCGGACGGCCGATCGCCAACACCTCGGCGCTGATCCTGGACCGCGCCGGCAGGCTGGTGCCGCCGGGAGTGGCGGGGGAGATCCACCTGGGCGGGCGGTGCGTGGGGCTGGGCTACCTGGGAGACGCGCGGAAGACGGGCGCCGCCTTCGTTCCCGACCCGTTCGCATCGCGCGGCGGGGCGCGGCTCTACCGCACGGGCGACCTGGGCCGCTACCGGGCGGACGGCGGCATCGAGTGCCTGGGCCGCCTGGACGAGCAGGTGAAGATCCGCGGCTTCCGCATCGAGCCGGGAGAGGTCGAGGCCGCCCTGCTCCGCCTTCCCGGCGTGCGCGGCGCGCGGGTGCTCGCCCGCGAGGCGCCCACGGGAGAGCGGCGCCTGGTGGCGTACCTGGCGGCGGACGAGCCGGAGGCCGTCCGGGCGCCGGCGCTCCGCGCGCACCTCCGTGCCCGCCTCCCGGAGCACATGGTCCCGGGCGCGTTCGTGGTGCTGGCCGCCCTCCCCCTGACCCCCGGCGGAAAGGTGGACCGGGGGGCGCTCCCCGCGCCCCGCTGGGAGCCGGGTGAGGCGTACGTGCCCCCGCGCACCCCCGCGGAAGAGATCCTGGCCGGGATCTGGGCCGAGGTGCTGGGCGTGGAGCGGGTGGGCGTGCACGACTCCTTCTTCGAGCTGGGCGGGCACTCCCTGCTGGCCACCCGCGTGCTCTCCCGCGTGCGGCGGGCGTTCGGGGCCGAGGTGCCGCTGCGGGCCCTCTTCGAGCACCCCACGGTCGCGGGGCTCGGCGAGCGGGTGCAGGCGGCGCTCGCGTCGGGCGGGGGCGCGCGCCCGCTTCCGCTCCGCCGCGTGCCGAGGGAGGGGGCTCCGCCGGCCTCCTTCGGGCAGGAGCGCCTGTGGATGGCGTTCCGCGCCAACCCCGCCGACACCTCGTTCAACCTGCACTACGGCCTGCGCCTGCGGGGCGAGCTGGACGCGCGGGCGCTGGAGCGGGCGCTCACCGGCCTGGTGCGGCGCCACGAAGCGCTGCGCACCACCCTCCGCGACCACGGCGGCCGGGTGGTGCAGGTCATCCATCCCGCCGGACCCTTGCCCCTCCGCGAGGTGGACGTGAGCGGGCGTTCCGCGGCGGCGCGCGAGCGGGCCGTCCAGGCGCTGGCCGCGGACGAGCGCGCCCGCCCCTTCGACCTGGAGCGCGGGCCGCTCCTCCGCGCCCTGCTGGTGCGCGCGGGGGAGCGGGAGTCCGCCCTCCTCCTCACGCTGCACCACGTGGTGACCGACGGGTGGTCCACGGGGGTGCTGATGCGGGAGCTCTCCGCCCTCTACCAGGCGTACGCCGCCGGGCGGGAGCCGGCGCTTCCCGAGCCGGAGCTCCAGTACGCGGACTACGCGGCCTGGCAGCGCACCGGGCTCTCCGGCGAGATCCTGGACCGGCAGCTCGCCTGGTGGACGGCGCGGCTGGCCGGGGCTCCGCGCCGGCTCGCCCTTCCCACCGACCGGCCGCGCCTCCCCGGCGCACGCGGCTGGGCCGCCGAGCGGCCGTTCGAGCTGGGAGAGGCGCTCGCCCATGCCCTCCGCTCCCTCGCCCGCCGGGAGGGATGCACGCTCTACATGGCCCTCCTGGCGGCGTTCCAGGCGCTGCTCTCCCGTGCCGGCGGCCAGGAGGACGTCTGCGTCGGCACGCCTATCGCCGGACGCACGCAGCGCGAGGTGGAGGGGCTGGTCGGCTTCTTCACCAACACGCTGGTGATCCGCATCGACCTGTCGGGCGCGCCGGGCTTCAGGGTGCTGCTGCAGCGGGTGCGGGAGGCCACGCTGGGCGCGTACGGCCACCAGGACCTCCCGTTCGCCCTCCTGGCGGCGGCGCTCCGGCCGGAGTGCGGGGCGGAGGAGATGCCGCTCTTCCAGGCGGTCTTCGAGCTGGAGCACGCGCGCGCCGCGCACGAGTCCCTGCGGCTCCCCGGGGTCGAGGTGAGCCGCCTGCCGCGCTCCCCGCTGGAGAAGACGACGCTCCGGTCCGAGCTGCGCCTGACCATGCTCGAGGATGGCGAGCGCATCGGCGGCCGGCTCCGGTACCGCGCGGAGCGGTTCGACCCGGAGACGATCGACCGGATGATCCGCGGCTACCTGGCGCTGCTCGAAGGCGCCGTCGCGGACCCGGACCGGCCCCTCGCCGAGCTCGACCTGCCCCGCTCCCCCGGATGAGGGGGGCGGGGCCGCCTGCGCCGGGGCTCCCACGGAGGTACGGAGGACGAACGATCGACCCGATCCCGGCGTGCGGGAGCGGCATTGATAGCACGGGGGAAAGGACTGTGAGGGCGGCGCCGTAGCATCCCTCCCGGGTCGGGCGCCGCACCGCTGCGCCCGGCCGGCGCGGAGGGCTCCGCGCCGCCTGACACCCCATGCGAGGGAGGGAACCATGCCGTACGACGCAGCGAACCCCGAACAGCCCGTGGCCGCCACCCCGGCCAACCTCGAAGCGCGCGCGATCGCCCCCGGCGAAGCGCGGATCAACTGGATCACCGGCGAGGACGGGTACTCCGACTATCGCCCCGTGTACTCGCCGGACGGGGATGCCGTGCTCTTCGAGCGCACGGAGATCGGCAGCGGACGCACCACGCTCTACATCCAGCGGCTGGAGGGCGGGATGCCGGAGCCCTTCCTCAAGGACCCGCCTGCGGGAATCGGGGCGCAGACCCGGCCGGACTGGTGCCGGGCGACCGGCGAGGTAGCGTTCTGTGTGGAGCGCGGCGGGATCTGGCTGGCGAACGGCGACGGGACGGGAGCCACCCCGATCGACGGCACCGCGGGGATGATCTACCCGTCGTGGTACGCCGACGGCCGGTCGCTGGCGGTGATGGACACCCGCGGCGCGCCGCGGACCGTCCGCATCGACCGTGGCGGCAGGGTGCTCGAGCGCCTCACGCCGGAGAACCTGTACGCGGGGATGCCGAGCATCTCGCAGCAGGACCCGGTACGGCTCGCCTTCCCCGGGCAGCCGGCCGTGCCGCCGTACAAGCAGGAGAACAACCACATCTACATCGTCGGCACCGACCCCACCTCGGCGCGCGAGCTGGACGGGAAGCAGGGCCGCGCTCCCTGGTGGACGCCGAACGGCGAGCTGCTGGCCTTCGAGTCCAACCGGGACACGGGCGACCCGTACCGGTACGCGGTCTACCTCTCCACGCCCGACGGGTCGTACCAGGTGCGGGTCACCGACGTCCGCTTCAACGCCCAGCACCCGAAGTTCTCGCCCGACGCCCGCCGGATCGTGCTGGCGGCGCAGCCCGCCGGCGGCAGCAAGGAGAACTCCTGGGCGATCGGCTGGCTGCAGTTCACCACGTAGTCACCCGAAGGCTCTCACGGAGGCACGAGGTCCAGGAACCGGCGTCGGTTCCCCCGTGCCTCCGCGAGCGCCGATCCGCTTCCGGTCGCGGTAGCGCGCCACGAGGTCGCGCGCCGCGGCCGGCCAGGAGGGGAAGTCGAACCGGAAGCCCGCATCGAGCAGCCGGGCCGGGACCACGCGGCGGCTCTTGAGGAGGAGCTCGGCGTCGGTGCGGTGGAGGAAGGCGGCGACCTCCATCATCCACCGCGTCCCCCCCAGCCCGATCGGAACGCCCGCCGCGGCGCGCAGCGCGCGCATGAACTCCCGCTGGGGGAGGGGCTCCGGCGCCGCGAGGTTCACCGCACCCTCCATCTCCTCGCGGTCGAGCAGCCAGGCGACGGCGCGCGCGAGGTCGCGGTCGTGGATCCAGGAGACGTACTGCGCCCCGCCCGCGATCGGCCCGCCGACTCCCAGGCGCGTGAGGCGGTGGAGGATCCCGAACGTCCCCTCCCGGTCCGGGGCCATCATGATGGCCATCCGCATCGCCACCCGCCGCGTGCGCGGCGTGTTCGCCCCGGCCAGCTCGCGCTCCCAGGCCTCCGCGATCTCGATGCTATAGCGCCAGTAGCCGGGCGCGTCGGGCTCGTGGCCGCCGATGACGCCGGTCGCCTCGTCGTTGGGCGCGTCGAAGCGGTGCGCGTAGATGGTCGCGGTGCTCGCCTGCAGCCAGACGCGGGGCGGCCGCGACGCCGCCTCGACGGCCCGTGCGACCGCGCGCGTGGAGTCGATGCGCGAGGCGAGCATCTCCGTGAGGTTCGCCTTGTGGTAGCGGCAGTTCACGCTGCGGCCGGCCAGGTTGATCACCGCGTCGGCGCCGTCCACCTCCTTCGCCCACGCCCCGAGCGTCCTGCCGTCCCAGGCGACGACGCCCGGCGCGCGCGGCGCGCCGCGGCTGAGCACCACCACCTCGTCGCCGCGCCCCCGGAGCGCCTCCACCAGCACCCGCCCGATCTCCCCCGTCCCGCCCGGGATCACGATCTTCATCCGCCCCTCCGGCTTGTGTCGGCGAGCACCCTCAATTAATATCTTAAACATGTTTACTAAAAATGGCGACGCAGGTCAAGGCCCGGTACCGGGCGCACCCCGGCGGCGCGGGCGGGGGCGCCCGCCGGGGGCCACGCCGCAGGGCGAGGAGACGCGGGCGACGCTCTACCGCGTCGCCACCGGGCTCTTCGCGACGCGGGGGTACGAGGAGACGACGCTGCGCGAGATCGCGGCCGAGGCGGGCGTCAGCCCGGGCCTCCTCTACCGCTACTTTCCGAGCAAGCGGGCGGTGGTCCTGGCCCTCTACGACGAGCTGTCGCGGGAGTTCGCGGAGCGGGCCCGGCGCCTTCCCGAGGGCCGCTGGCGCGACCGCTTCGCCGCCGCCCTGGAGACGAGCCTGGACGTGCTGCGGCCGCATCGCGGCACGCTGGTGGCGCTGGTGCCGACCCTGGTGGGTGGGAACGACGAGGGCCTCTTCGCCCCCGCCACCGCGTTCTCGCGCGTCCGCGTGCAGGGCGCGTTCGTCGACGCCGTCACCGGCGCGAGCGATGCGCCGCGCGGCGCTGACGCGGAGGCGCTCGGCCGCGCGCTCGACCTGGTGCACCTCGCCGTGCTGCTCTTCTGGCTGCTGGACCGCAGCGCCGGCCAGCGCGCCACGGCGGGCATGGTCGGCGTGATCCGGCGCGTGCTCCCGGTCTTCGCCGCCGCGCTCCGCCTGCGCGCGGTCCGCGGCTTCGTGCGCGACGTCGACGCGCTCGCGCACGAGGGGTTCCATGGAACTGCCGGGCCTCTGTGACCCCCGTCTCTTGGGAACCGTTGTGCAAAAAGAGATGTCATCCTGAAGGAGCCGCTGCGCCGGACACGCGTCGTCGAATCAGCCTGGCGGCGACTGAAGGATCTATCACTGCGGCAGCGACAGGCCGGTCGTATCGCGTCCGCGGTTATAGATAGATCCTTCAGGCGCCGCAATGATTCAGCGCGACATCTGGCGGAGCAGCGGCGCCTTCAGGATGACGTCCTTTTGCATGGTCGATTCTGGGAAACGGCATGAGAGGCCCTGGCATTACCCCGTCGGGAGGGCTCGGGCGGGCTTGAAGACGAAGCGCTGGCTTTCCCGGTTGCCGACATAAAGCTGGTGCGGCGGGTCCCGGCGTACCATCTATCGTCTGATACGCATTCCCATCCACCGCACCGGAAGGGTTCCATGGACGCCACCGGCCCTTCTCCCCGCTCCCTTGCCGACGCACGGCCGGTCAGCGCCGAGGAGCGCCTGCCGACGCTGGACGTGCTGCGCGGGATGGCCCTGCTGGGGGTGCTGGTGGCCAACGTGTGGTTCTGGTTCAGCGGGCTGTTCCTCCGCATCGCCGAGTTCCGCCCGGAGCTGTCCCGGCCGACGCTGGACAGTGCTGCCTACCACCTGGTCTCCGTCTTCGTGAGCGGCAGGGCGATCTCGGTCTTCTCGTTCCTCTTCGGGGTGGGGCTGGCGGTGCAGGCGCTGCGGGCGGAGGCGCGCGGCGCGGACGTCGTGCCGCTCTACCGCCGGCGCATGGCGGTGCTGCTGGGGATCGGGGTGGCGCACGGGGTGCTGTTCTGGTACGGCGACATCCTGGCGGTGTACGCGCTGCTCGGCTTCGTCCTCCTCCTCTTCCGCCGCCGCAGCGACCGCACCCTGCTGGCGTGGGCCGCCGTGCTGCTGGTGGCGGTGCCGCTCGCGTGGACCGCGTGGACCGTGCTGACGCGCGACACAGCCGCCCCGGCGGCGGCGGGAGCGGCGGCAGCCGCGGCCGCGCAGCGGACGGCCACGCTGGAGGCGTTCCAGAGCGTCCGCCCGGACCGCATCGTCCCGGAGAACCTGCGCTGGATCCGGCACACGTACCTGGGGCCGATCGCGCTCGCCATCTTCCCCCCCGTGTTCGGCTGCTTCCTGCTGGGGCTGTGGGCGGGGCGGCGGCGCGTCTTCGAGCGGGTGTCCGGGCACGCCGCCGCGTTTCGCCGCCTGATGGTGTGGGGTCTGGGGGTGGGGCTGACCACCGGCGTGGCCTACGAAGTCGTCCGCACTACGGTGGGGTCGCCCACGGATGCACGGCCGTGGGTTCCGCTGGTGCTGAGCGTGCTCCACGTGCTCGCCGTCGTCCCGCTGGCGGCCGGGGGTGTGTCGGCCACCGTCCTGCTGCTGGAGCACCCCGCATGGAGGCGCCGGCTGGGGGTGTTCGCGCCAGTGGGCCGCATGGCGCTCACCCACTACCTGTCTCAGACGGTGATCTGCCTGGTGATCTTCTACGGAGGCGGGCTGGTGGGGCGGGTGGGAGTAGCGGCGGCGCTGGCGATCTCGCTCGCCGTCTTCGCGGTGCAGATGGCGTGGAGCCCGTGGTGGCTGGCGCGCTTCCACTTCGGTCCGATGGAGTGGGCGTGGCGCTCTCTCACCTACGGTCACCCGCAGCCGATGCGGATCCGTGTGCCCGCGGTGCGGCCGGGCCTGGCGGCGTAGAAGCGAATCGCTCCTGGGGGCGTGCGGATGCCCCAATTCTGAGCCACTGCGGCCCCGCTCCCTCTCCCGAGGGGCGGGGCCGCTGACGTCGTGTGGGTCGACCGCGAGAATCGCGGCGCCTCGCGCAAGCCGTCGGCTACTTCCTGCGGAACACCGCGTGGAAGTGGATGACGAAGTCGCCGCGGACGCGGGTGAGGCCGCCCATGCGCGTGGGCGGGCGCATGCCTGGCTCGGTGAACTTCGTCGGCAGCTCGCCCTCCAGCACCACCTCGCCGCTGCTGCGCGTGACACGGGTGGGGATGGCGACGGGCGTCGAGTGGTCCTTCACCATCAATCGTCCCCGCAGCACCAGTGCGCCCGCGAGCCGAGCGCCGGGCCCCCGCCGGCCGCGGGGCCGGAGCCGAGTCCGGCGTGACCCCGACGGATCTCACCCCGCCGGGAGCGCGCGCGCGGGCTTGAACTCGAAGCGCTCCGGGGGCATGGGGAAGAAGTCGAGGTAGCGCTCCTTCTCCTGCTCGGCCGCGAGCCACTCGTCGAACTTCGAGGGGACCAGGCCGCCGCTGTTCAGCTGCTTCAGCGCGGACTGGATGGCGAGGTGGTTGGCGTACTCGTTGTGCGCGTGGCCGGCGTGCCCCTTCACCCAGCGCCACTGGAGGCGGTGGCGCGCGGCGACCGGGAGGAGGCCCTTCCAGAGCTCCAGGTTCTCCACGTCGCCCGTCTTCCGCTTCCACCCGCGCGCGGCCCAGCCGTGCACCCACTCCGTCATCGCGTCGATCAGGTAGCGGCTGTCGGTGGTGAAGACCACGCGCGACGGCTTCTTCAGCGCCGCCAGCGGCACCAGCGCGCTGCGGATGGCCATCCGGTTGTTGGTGGTGTCCGGCTCGGAGACGTAGAAGTCGCGGCGGATCCACCCCTTCCGCTCGTGCCAGTACTCCACCACGCCGGCGGCGCCGCCGGGGCGCGCCCTGTCCCTGAACTGGTTCCCCAGGCAGCTCTCGTCGGCGTAGACGAACACCAGCGGCAGGTCGGACATCGAAGACAAAGTACGAGAGTGCGAGGGTACGAAGGTGCGAAAGTGCCGGGGCGGCGTCACTGGCGCAGGGGAGCCATCCAGTAGCGGACGTAGTGGAAGAGGTGCTTTCGTACTTTCGCACTCTCGTACTTTCGCACTCCGCCGCGGCCACTCGAATCTAGCCGCCGCGCGGCCGCCCGCCAGCCGCGCGGCAACCGCCGCCGGTTGACAGCCCGTGCCGCGGCGGTAGATTCACGCGGCCCGCAAACCCGCGGCGTCCATGCACTTGGAGCACCTGGAGAGGAGACGCCGGTGGCCGAGCCCGCCGTGCTCATGCTGGAAGACGGGCGCACCTTCCGCGGCGAGCAGTACGGCGCCGCCGGCACGGCGTTCGGCGAGGTGGTCTTCAACACCTCGATGACCGGGTACCAGGAGGTCCTCACCGACCCCTCCTACACCGGGCAGCTGGTGGCGATGACCTACCCGCTCATCGGCAACTACGGCGCGAACCCCGAGGACCAGGAGTCCGCCGGGCCGCAGGTCGCCGGGTTCATCGTCCACGAGCCGCCGCCGGTGTTCAGCAACTGGCGCGCGCAGGAGTCGCTTGCCGCGTACCTCGCGCGCCACGGCGTGGTCGCCATCGCCGGCGTCGACACCCGCGCGCTCACCCGCCACATCCGCTCGCTCGGCGCCATGCGCGGCGCCATCGCCCCCGCCTGGGCCGACGCCGGGGCGCTCCTGGCCGAGATCCGGGCGCAGCCGGAGATGTGCGGGCTCGACCTGGCCGACGAGGTCTCCACCGGCGAGCGCTACGTGGTCCCCGCCGCCGGGCCCACCCGCTTCCGGGTGACGGCCTACGACTTCGGGGTGAAGAGCCACTCGCTGCAGCTCCTGGCGCAGCGCGGGTGCGAGGTCACCGTGGTCCCCTCCTCCACCCCGGTGGACGAGATCCTGGCGCGCGACCCCGACGGGCTCTTCATCTCCAACGGCCCCGGCGACCCGGAGGCGGTGCCGCACGCCCTCGACACCATCCGCGCGCTGGCCGCGCGCGACACCCCGGTGTTCGGCATCTGCCTGGGGCACCAGCTCATCGGCCGCGCCTTCGGGGCGGAGACCTACAAGCTGCTCTACGGCCACCGCGGCGGGAACCACCCGGTGCGGCGGCTGAGCGACGGCGCGGTGGAGATCACCGCGCAGAACCACGGCTTCGCGGTGCGCGGCGAGGGCGAGGCGGTGCCCGGCGCGCCGGAGCTGCGCGTCACGCACCTGAACCTGAACGACGGCACGGTCGAGGGGCTGGAGCACACCTCGCGCCCCGTGTTCTCGGTGCAGTACCACCCCGAGAGCGCCCCCGGCCCGCACGACTCGCGCTATCTCTTTGACCGCTTTGTGGATGAGATGGCGGACCGGGTGTCGGCGGCCTCGGACGAGGATGCTTGACGGAACAAACGGTCCGGATTATCCTTCGGCCGTATAAGTCACCGTCTGCCACTTCTTTACACGCCCTCGCCCCGCGAACGGAGCCTCGTTGCGCTCCGGCCGGCAGCCGTCCCGCCGTACCGGAAACAACGTGCCCCGCCTTCTCACCGGCTGGCGCAAAGTGGCCGCGGCCGCCCGTTCCGGGCCGAAACGTCCGCGAGCGGCATCCGCGGAACCCGGCGACACCCGCGCATCGCGCACCCAACCGGGGCACCCGCCCCAGGCTTCCAGAACCCCCCAGGAGGAGCTTCAATGACCAAGGCGGATCTTGTCCAGCGGGTCGCCGACACCATCGGGCCGGGCGTCACCAAGCGCGACTGCGCGGTGGTGGTGGATTCGTTCCTGAACGCCATCAAGGACGCGATGGGCGAGCACCAGAACATCGAGATCCGGGGCTTCGGCACCTTCAAGGTGCGCGAGCGCAAGAGCCGCCTGGCGCGCAACCCGCGCACGGGCGACCCGGTGGAGGTGCCGCCGCGCGCCGTCCCGGTGTTCAAGCCGTCGAAGGAGCTCCGCGCCCTGGTGGAGGAGCGGCCGCTGGTCTGAGCCTCTCCGCGGCGATGCGTTCGGCGCCCGCCCCTCTGCCCGGGGGCGGGCGCCGGCATTTACGGCTTCGTCTCACGGAGCCGCGGAGGACACGGAGAGTCTCAGCCGGCACCGCTGGCGCCGGGGCCGGGGACGCTCTGGCGGACCTCCTCGGGCGGGGCGAGGGTGGAGAGGAACTGCGAGAGCTCGTGGTGCATCCGCGAGGTGGAGCCGCGCACCAGGGTGCGTTCCCCCTGCTTCCCGGTGCCGAGGGTCAGGTCGCCCGCCTCGGTGGTGAACTTGATCCAGGTGTCCCCCGCCTCCTCGGTGAACCCCGCGTACGGGGTGAAGCGCAGCGAGAAGAAGTCGCGCGCCCGCTGGATCACCTCCTCCGCGGGGAGCTCCGTCAGCACTTCCTGAAGCAGCATGGTCGGCCTCCGGTCCGATTCCGTCGCAGTCCATCTCCGGCGAGGGCAGACGGCGTGCCACCTCCCTGTTCTTCTCCGCGGCTCTGCGTGAGGCAGAGCCGTAAAAGCCGTCCCGCCGCGAACCCCGCGTTCATGGCGGGGTAACCTCCCCTGCGCGATCGTGTTCGAACCTCCACCCCACGAGAGATGATCGTCCGCTCGCTCTTCTTCGCCCAGTACCGCGACTTCGCCGGCGCCGACGAGATCCGCGTCGAGCTGCCGGAGGGGGCGAGCGTGGCCGACCTGGTCGTCCGGCTCCGCGCGGGCGCGAACGGGCTCTCGCGGCTCCCCGCATCGCCCGTCGTCGCCGTGAATATGGACTACGCGCCGCACACCACGGCGCTGCGCGACGGCGACGAGGTGGCCTTCATCCCTCCCGTGGCGGGGGGATGACGTGCCCGCCGCGTACGCCGCCGTCACCGCCGAGCCCATCGACCCCGCGCGGCTCCTGGGCGACACGCTCTCGCCCGACGACGGCGCCGCGCTCCTCTTCTGGGGCGTGGTGCGCAACCGGAACGAGGGGCGCGCGGTGAGCCACCTCGAGTACAGCGCCTACGCGGAGATGGCCGAGCGGATGATGCACCGCATCGGCGAAGAGGCCATCGCGCGCTTCGGCGTGGGCGACGTGCGCGTGGTGCACCGCGTGGGGAAGCTGGAGATCGGCGAGGCGAGCGTGGCCATCGCCGTCGCCTCGCCGCACCGCGCCGAGGCGTACGAGGCCAGCCGCTACGTGATCGAGGAGCTGAAGCGCCGCGTCCCCGTCTGGAAGCGCGAGGGGTACGTCGACGGCGAGAGCGAGTGGGTGCCCGGCTTCTCCGCCGCGGCCGGAGCCGAGGGGAGGGCCGGGTGAGCGCGCTGGTGCAGCTCGGCGGCGCGCTCCCGCTCTACCCGGAGCGGCCGGTGCCGTCGGAGGGGCCGATGGAAGACGGCTTCGGGCGGCGCATCGAGTACCTGCGCATCTCCGTCACCGACAAGTGCAACCTCCGCTGCGTCTACTGCATGCCGGTGGAGGGGCTCCCCTGGCTGAAGCGCGAGGAGCTGCTGCGCTACGAGGAGATCGAGGAGATCGTCCGCGTGATGGCGGGGATGGGGCTCAGGAAGGTGCGCATCACCGGCGGCGAGCCGCTGGTGCGCCGCGACCTGGCGACGCTCGTCCGCAAGCTCCGCGCGGTCGACGGCATCGCCGACCTCGCCCTCTCCACCAACGCCGTGCTGCTGGAGGAGCAGGCGGACGAGCTGCGCGCGGCCGGCGTCGACCGGCTGAACGTGTCGCTCGACTCGCTGCGCCCGGAGCGCGTGGACGCCATCTCCCGCCGTCCCGGCTCGGCCGAGGCGATCTTCCGCGGGCTGGCCGCGGCGGAGCGGGCCGGCTTCGCGCCGATCAAGCTCAACTGCGTGGTGATGCGCGGCCGCAACGACGACGAGGTCGCCGACTTCGCCGCGATCACCCGCGAGCGTCCCTGGCATGTCCGCTTCATCGAGGTGATGCCCACCGGCGACAACCTCGGCGTCTCGCGCGACGAGTTCGTCTCGTCGGACGAGATCCTGGCGCGGGTAGGGGAGATCGGGGCGCTGGAGCCGGTCGCGGGGCCGGCGGGGAATGGGCCGGCGCGCTACTTCGCCTTCCCCGGCGCGGCGGGGACGGTGGGGGTCATCACCCCCATGAGCCACAACTACTGCGAGCGCTGCAACCGCATGCGGCTGACGGCCGACGGCCAGCTCCGCCCCTGCCTCTTCGGCTCCATCCAGACCAACCTGCGCGACCCCCTCCGCCGCGGCGATCCGATCGAGCCGCTGGTGCGCCAGACGCTGCGCATCAAGCCCGAGCGCCACTGGCTCGTCCAGGGCAGCGACGCAGGCAGCGGCGGGCTTCTGGCCCTCTCCCAAGTCGGCGGCTGAGCGCTCTTTCCACGCCAGCGAAAGCGTCCGCAACGTCAATATTGACGTCGCGGACGCTTTCGCTTATCCTCCGTTCTCGCCGTTCGAAATGTCACGTTCAGGGAGGTTACCAGTCCATGCTTCCGCGATCACGGTCGAGACGCACACCGCATGCACAGTTGAGGCACCACACTACCTGCGGTATCTTGCCCAGAGATACTCAGGGAGGTGGCGACGTGCGTGCAAAGCTTCAGAAGTGGGGCAACGGGCTGGGGTTGCGGGTGCCGAAGGCCCTCGCGCGGAGCGCTCGTCTGCGCGAGGGCGGCGAGGTCGAGCTAACCCTCCAGAACGGCCGGCTCGTCATCACTCCGGTCGAGGAAGATGTGTCCCTGGAGGAAATGCTCGACCAGGTAACGGAGGAGAATCGCCACGGCCTGATCGATTGGGGTCCGGCGGTTGGGAAGGAGGCGTGGTGACCGCGTCACGGTACGTGCCTTCGCGCGGCGACGTCGTGTGGATGGATCTGAGCCGGCGGGCCGGGCACGAGCAGTCCGGCCACCGTCCAGCTCTCATCGTATCGCCCGAGAGCTACAACCGCCGCGTCGAGCTCGCCCTGATCTGTCCCATTACCTCGCGCGTGAAGGGCTTTCCCTTCGAGGTTCACATCCCGGACGGCCGGGACGTGTCCGGCGTGGTGCTGGCCGACCAGATCACGAGTGTGGACTGGCGTGCGCGCGGCATCACGCTGATGGACCGCTTGCCCACGGAGTTTGTCGAGACCGTCGCACGAAAGTTCTCGAAGCTGCTCCCCTGACACCCCTGCTCGGCGGCGATTGCCCGACTACACGTTCGTTTTGGCATCTCTGCAAGGAGTGTTTCGAATGCGTCGTCGAGTCAGCAAGCGGGCAAGCCGGAAGTTAGAGCTTTCGCTGGAAGAGCTCTTGGCGGGAATCACACCGGAGAATCGCCACGAGCTGATCGACTGGGGGCCGCCCGTGGGTCGGGAGTTCACGGGCGACGCATGGGAAGAGTGTCAGCCCGGCGTAGACTCTCGGGCCTCAGAAATTATTGAGAAACCTTCTCCCCAGACGTCATCCTGAGGCCGGCCACGTCGTGACTTCGGGATCGCAATCCTTTGCAGGCCGAAGGATCTGTAGCTTGTGAAGGCACTCAGCCGAGGAAACGCGTTGTCGGGTTCTCGCGTTCAGATCCGGCGCACTCGCCGACGCACGTGCTGCCGCGGTCATAGATCCTTCGGCCTGCACGATCCTGCACAGGCGCGTTTGCAGCGAGACCGGCCTCAGGATGACGTCTTTGGGGAGTTCGTGAGGTTTCTCGACAGTCTCTCAGATCCTCCCTCCACCCCGAGATAGCCGAGCACCATCCGCGTCAGCTCCTCCTCCAGGCTGACGTCGTCGCGGAGGAAGGCGCCGGGGAGGGACTGGGTGCGGAGCAGGACGCCGCGCAGCACCAGCCCCACCATCAGCAGCGCGAAGCGGACGGCGGCGTCGGGGTCCGGGTGGCGGATCTCGTCGCGACGCGCCGAGACGAGCGCCGCGAGCTGCGCGAGCGCGTCGTCGTTCAGCCCGGCGGCGCGGCGCCGGAACTCGGCGTCGCCATGCGTCTCGGCGTACTGATGCATCGCCTGCAGGAGCGTGCGGTTCTCGCGGTAGTGCTGCACGATCCCGCGCACCATCGCCCGCAGCACCGTCTCCAGCGGCATCGCGGCGTACAGCTCGGGGTTCATGTTCGCCGCGTTCCGCTCGCGCGCCCGCGCGATCATCCGGAAGTAGACCGCCCGCAGCAGTGCGTCCTTGTCGGGGAAGCGCCGGTACACCGCGCCCACCGAGAGCCCCGCCCGCTTCGCGATCGCCGGCACCGTCGCCGCCTCCAGCCCACCCTCCGCCAGCACCGCCTCGGCCGCGTCGAGCAGCCGCGCCAGCGTCTCCCGGCTGCGCTCCTGGCGCGGGGGGTGGGTCGGCGGGACCTCCTCGGGCAATTCCGACAAGAGGCTTGACCCGGGTGAGATGTGAATCTAGATTCGCGTCTGTAGATGCGAACGCGCATTCGCAATTTGCCTGTCGAGGGTGGAACGCGCAAGCTGAATATCGGCCGTACGCGTGATGGGGAGCCGTCACCTGTGTCATCCCGAGGCCCGGCCACGCTGAAGGCGCAGTCCGCACCGGTCTCCGCAGGGCCGAGGGATCTGATCGCGGATGCCACGAGGGCCGGGCGCGGCAGCGTCGCGAATGCCAGGCTTCACAGCGGTCAAGACACGTTGCCGCGGCTGCCGTGCGGCTTCCGCAGCAGGCCCCGTGGCGGCCGTGGTCAGATCCTTCGGCCCTGCAAAGCTCACCGTGAACACGGAGTGAGGTGAGGCCGGGCCTCAGGATGACACCATTGGGGCGATGCCTCAACAATCTCTCAGGATGACACCGGTGGGGCGGTTTCTTGACGGTCTCTCAGCACGACACGGTTGGGAGCCGAGGAGGTCTCAATGGTCTCTGAGCTGTAAACACCGTGGAGGAACGAGATGGAGGCTGCGATCGAGACGGTGGGGCTGCGGAAGGTCTATCCCCCGCCGAAGGTGCCGGGGCGGCGGCCGCGCGGGGCGCCGCCGGCGGAGGGGGTGCAGGCGCTCAAGGGGCTGGACCTGCGGGTGGAGCAGGGCGAGCTCTTCGGGCTGCTGGGGCCGAACGGGGCGGGGAAGACGACCACCATCGGCATCCTCACCACCCGCGTGCGGGCGAGCGGCGGCGAGGCGCGCGTGGACGGGGTGGAGGTCTCCGCGCAGCCGGTGGAGGTGCGGCGGCGCATCGGCGTGGTGCCGCAGCGGCCGAACCCCGACCGCGCGCTGAACGTGGAGGAGAACCTGCTCTTCCACGCCAGCTACTTCGGCATCCCGCGCGCCGTGGCCGCGCCGCGCGCGCAGGGGCTGATGGAGCGCCTGGGCTTCGCGGACAAGGCGCAGGCGAAGGTCGACGCCCTCTCCGGCGGCCAGCAGCAGCGGCTGATGATCGCCCGCGCGCTGGTCCACGAGCCGCGGGTGATCTTCCTCGACGAGCCCACCGTGGGGCTCGATCCCGCCGCGCGGCTGGGGCTCTGGGAGATCCTGCGCGAGCTGCACGCGCAGGGGCGCACCATCGTGATGACCACGCACTACATGGAAGAGGCCGACCAGCTCTGCGACCGCATCGCCATCGTCGACCAGGGGATGCTGCTGGCGCTCGACACCCCGGCGGCGCTGCGCGCCCGGGCGCCCGGCGGCACCCTGGTGGAGCTGGCGCTGGACGGCGACGCCGAGCCGCTGGTGCAGGCCGCCTCGGCCATCCCCGGCGTGGAGCGCGCCGAGGCGAAGGGGACGGTGCTGCGCGTGTTCGGCCCGCGCGGGGGCGAGCCGCTCCCGGCGCTCATCGCCCTGGCCGAGGGGGCGGGGCGCGCGGTGAAGGACATCCAGCTCGCGCGCCCCTCGCTCGAGACGCTCTTCATCTCCCTGACCGGAAGGAAGCTGGCATGAGCACCGTTGCCCTGGACGCGCCCGGCGCGGCGGACGACGCCGGCCCGCGCGCGAGCGCCGCGCGGGTGTTCGGCGCGCTGCTGCGGCGCGACGTGCGCGTGGCGCGCAAGGAGCTGCCGTCGTTCCTGCTGCGCACCACGCTGCAGCCGATCATGTTCACCGTGGTCTTCGGCTACCTGCTCCCGAAGATGGGCTTCCTGGGCCGCGGCTACACCGCCGCGCTCCTCCCCGGCGTGCTGGCGGTGAGCCTGGCGATGGCCGCGGTGCAGGCCGTCACCCTGCCGATGGCGGTGGACTTCGCGGCGACCAAGGAGATCGAGGACCGGCTGCTGGCGCCGGTGGCCACGCACTGGGTGGCGGTGGAGAAGGTGGTCTCGGGGATGCTGCAGGGGCTGGTCTCCGCGCTCTTCGTGCTCCCGCTGGCGCGGCTGATCATGGGGCCGATCCCGGGGCTCACCCTGTCGCACGGCGGGGAGGTGCTGGCGGTGGCGGTGCTCGGCGCGGCGGCGTTCTCGGCGATGGGGCTGCTGCTGGGCACGGCGGTGCAGCCGCAGCACATCGGCCTGATGTTCAGCATGATCGTGGCGCCGATGATCTTCTTCGGCTGCACCTACTACCCCTGGCGCGGCCTCGACGCGGTGCCGGTGGTGAAGTACCTGGTGCTGGTGAACCCGCTGGTCTACGTGAGCGAGGGGATGCGCGCCTCGCTCACGCCGGGCATCCCGCACATGCCGCTCGCGGTCGTCCTGGCGATGCTGGTGGCGCTCACCGCGGTCTTCGGCGGCCTGGGGCTGCGGGCGTTCGACCGGCGCGCGATCGGGTGATGAACTGCTGAAGATGGTCTCTCACCGAGGGACCAGAGGAACCGGTGAAGTTCTCTGGTTCCTCTGGTTCCTCCGTGTGATATGACACCGCGAACGCGCCCCTGCGCACCACTCCCATCCGCGGCGTGGCGGAGCGGTTCAGCCGGGCGCACCCGACGCTCAGCGCTTTTGCTGGTCCCGGTCAGCGAAGTAGTAGGTCATGATCTTGGCCGCGGCGGGGGTGAACTCGGGCTTGGCGTGCGCGGCGGCCACCCCGCCGCGCCGGTCGAAGAAGTGCTTTCCGTACGCCTTCAGCCACCCCTCGTAGCGCTCCTTCTCCCACCTGGTGCCCGGCGTCTCTCCCAGGGCGATCGCCCGGCGGCGGGCCGCGTCGAAGGCGAAGAGGTGGATCTCGCCCGGCCGGAAGGCGGGCCCGTCGTACGAAGGCTGCACCCGCGCCGCGTACTGTGGAGGCGCGGCGTCCCGCCCGAAGGCGCGGCGCAGGTAGCCGTGGGAGATCAGCGCCATTGGCATCCGCACCAGTTCCTTCTCTCCGTCGCTCTCGTATGCCTCGCCGTCCAGCAGGTAGTCGCCGTCCTCCATCTCCCAGGTGGCCACCTTCACCACCTCGATCCCCAACTCCAGCAGGTTGATGCACAGCAGGACGTCGCGGTAAGGCGGGCGGTTCGCGCCAGGATGGATCTCGATCTCCATCCGCGTGCTCTCCATGCTCGCCTGCACCAGCAGCCGGTGGTTCGCCGCGGGGAGCTTGCTCCTGCGGATCTCGAGCCGGTCCCGGACCTTCCGGCGGTCGATGTGCTCTGCGGCGAACTCTTCCGCTCTGCGGACCTGGCTCTCCAGGTCTCCACGGTCGAAGTAGAAGCGCTTGAACTCGGCTTCGCCGTCCATCCGCGGCTCCCGGTCCAGGACGATCATCTCTTCCAGGAACTCGCGGATCTGGAACGTCCAGGGATTGGAGAGGTCGTCCCCCCGCTCGGAGGAGCCGAGGGAGAGGTTCCAGCCGAACGGCGCGATGTCGCGGAAGAAGAAGGGTGTCCAGGTACGCCCGCGCCAGCGGACCACGGACAGCACCCCGCCCGACGCCCACCGCAGCGGCCAGCGGTCCAAGGGGATGGGGAGCACGGCCTCGTCGCCTTGGCGGCGCAGGAAGCGGTCGACCCTGCAGTCCATCTCCTGTGCGTCGACGAGCATCTCCCGGGTCAGGAAGCGGTTGCACAGCTCGTTCTTGCCCTGCGTGGTGACGACGGTGTGCGTGGCGCCCCCGCGGTCGATCGTCAGGCGGATGCGGTCGTTCCTGAGCCGCTCCAGCCGCAGGTCGCGCGCAAGCAGCTCGATAGCGAAGACCTGGTTGGGCGGCTCCGGAATGGCGTGGAAGGCCTCGTGGAGGGTGTACAGCCCGGGGAACCCCCTGCGCAGGATCGCCTCCACCCGCGTGCGGCCTTCTTCCGGCGGCGGTTCGCGCTCCTCCGCCTCGGACACGGCGGGCGGGCCCAGGGAGCGGACGATCTCTTCGATGAGCGAGGGGAGCCCGTCGCCGGTGGAGAGCGCGGAGCGGGCCGCCAGCATCGGTGCTCTCGCGGCCAGCTCGTCGTGCGTGATCTCATGCAGGACCGGGATGACCAGCGTGGTTCGCTCGCTGATCTCGCGCGTGTTGAGGCCGTTCAGCTCCTCCCCTGTCCAGCGGCTTTCGAAGAAGGCGCGGCTGATGATGAAGGCTCCGTAACGGCAGGTGGCGAGTCCTTCCTCGATCCGTTCTCGGACCGAGTTTCCCGGCCGAATCGCGAACCTGTCGTACCAGACCTGGTATCTCCGCGCCCGCAGGGCGAGGGCGAGAGGCTCCGCGACCGCTTCCCTGTCCTCATGGGCGTAGCTGATGAAGACGTCCGGCTTCATGATGGCGCCGCTCCGCGAAGCCGCTGATGATGCGAACCCCGGAGTACAATGTGCGGCCCGCCCGCGCCGTACAAGGAAACATCAACGGAATGGCCTCACACGGAATCAGCGGAGCCAACGGAGCTTTCTCGTGCCGTTCCCTCTGGCTCCCGGTGATTCTCAACAAAGGAGCGGTGACTTCCCTACTGTGATATGAGTCGTAAGGAGATGGGGTGGCCGCGAAACCTGCGTGACGGCGGCTCCGTAACGACGGCAGGAAATCTCCCGATCGCCACCCACCCGCCGCCGGAGGAGATCATGGAACCGAAAGAAGCCGTCCTCCTGCTCATCATGTTCATCGTCTTTTGCGTGCCGGCGCTGGCGATCACCGCGCGGCTGGTGCTGAAGCCGATGGTGGACGCGATCGTGCGGCTGCGCGAGAGCGGCGGCAACGCGCAGGTGTCCGGCTCGGTCGCGAACCGCGTGCTGGAGCTGGAGGACGAGGTGAGGCAGCTCCGGTCGACGGTCGGCAGGCTCGAGGAGACGGTGGACTTCCAGCAGAAGCTCCTCGCCGCTCCGGCCGCCGAGTAGCGCTATCTCACACGGAGACATAGAGATACGGAGGGGTTCGGCGACTCTCTCCGTGTCTCTGCGTCTGTGCGTGAGATTGTTTGTCAACAAAGTCTTTGACAAACTGGGGATGGTCGTGATAACGTTGATTCCGGCACATCAACGGGAGAGAGCGAGATGGGAGCAGAGCAGCAGGAGCCGACGGGACCCGACTTGGCGCAGGGGATCGCGCTGGAGGATCTCGGCGACGGCGTGATCGTGCAGGGGCACGTCGGCGACGAGGGCGTGGTCGTGGCGCGCGTGCAGGGCGAGGTGTTCGCGATCGACGCGGCGTGCACGCACTACGGCGTGCCGCTGGGCGGCGGGATCGTGGTGGGGCACACCATCCGCTGCCCGGCGCACCACTCGCGCTTCGACCTGCGCACCGGCGAGGCGGTCGCGGCCCCGGCGCTGCGCCCGGCCGGGTGCTGGAACGTGGAGGTGCGCGACGGCCGTGCGTACGTCACCGGGAAGCGCGAGGCGGCCCCGCATCCGCGGGCGGCAGCGTCGGCCGACGCGCCGCGGTCGGTGGTGATCGTCGGCGCGGGCGCGGCGGGGACGGCGTGCGCGGAGATGCTGCGCCGCGAGGGGTTCGACGGCACGGTGACGCTGGTCGACGCGGGCGGCGATCCGCCGGTGGACCGGCCGAACCTCTCCAAGGACTACCTGGCGGGGAACGCGCCGGAGGAGTGGATCCCCCTCTTCCCCCCCGAGTTCTACGCCGAGAACCGCATCGACCTGCTGCTCGGCTCGCGCGTCTCCGGCATCGACACGGAGAAGAAGACGGTGCGGCTGATGAGCGGGCGCGCGCTGCAGTACGACGCGCTCCTCCTGGCCACCGGCTCCGAGCCCGTGCGCCTCCCGATCCCCACGCGCGAGGCGCCGCACCTGCACTACCTGCGCACCCTGGCCGACAGCCGCGCCATCATCCGCGCGGCCGAGGGGGCGAAGAAGGCGGTGGTGGTGGGCTCCAGCTTCATCGGGCTGGAGGTGGCGGCGTCGCTGCGCGCGCGGGGGCTGGAGGTGGCGGTGGTGAGCCACGAGCCGCTCCCGCTGGCGCGCGTGCTGGGCCCGGAGCTGGGGTGGACGATCCAGCGGCTGCACGAGGACCACGGCGTACGCTTCCACCTGAACGACGGCGTGGCCGCGGTGGGCGAGAAGACGGTCGCGCTGAAGAGCGGCCCCACGGTCGACGCGGACCTAGTGGTGGTCGGCATCGGCGTGCGGCCGGGCGTGGCGCTGGGGACGTGGGCGGGGCTGAAGGTGGAGAACGGGATCGTGGTGGACGAATACCTCCGCGCCAGCGCGCCGGGCGTGTGGGCGGCGGGCGACGTCTGCCGCTGGCCCGACCCGTGGACGGGGCAGAACATCCGCTCCGAGCACTGGGTGGTGGGGCAGCGCCAGGGGCAGACCGTCGCGCGCAACATGCTGGGGCGAGGCGAGCGCTTCGTGGCCGCGCCCTTCTTCTGGAGCGCGCACTACGACGTGACGGTCAGCTACGTGGGCCACGCCGAGAAGTGGGACGCGATCGAGATCGACGGCGACCCGCGCGCCCACGACTGCACCGCCGTCTACCGCCGCGGCGGGAAGCCGCACGCCGTCGCCACCATCGCCCGCGACCGCGCCAGTCTGCGCGCCGAGGCCGCCATGGAGGACGACGACCTCGCGCGCGTGGAGGCCGCGATCCGCGGCGGAGGCCAGACGTGAACCCTCGACGTCATCCCGAGGACGGCCGCGACGGCGTGTCGGCAGCGACCCGCGTCGGCGGTCCGAAGGATCTGTAGCCGACCCTCGGAACCGGGCTCGCGATCCGCGCGGGTGCCAGGGTCCGATCAACTCTGAACGATGGAATCCCGATGATCCTGGCGAGCACCTGCACGGCTGAGCGGCTGAATGACGAAGGCGGAGCGCGCACCCGGCGCCTCTTCGACGTGGACGCGGCGCAGGCGGAGATGGCGGCGCTCGTCCGCCGTCAGCTTGCGCTGCTGGGCGAGGACCCCGAGCGCGAGGGGCTGCAGCGCACCCCCGAGCGCGTGGCGAAGTCGCTCGCCGCGCTGACCAGCGGCTACGCGATGGAGGTGAGCGACGTGGTGGGAGAGGGCGTGTTCGCCGAGGCCCACGACAACATGGTGATGGTGCGCGACATCGAGATGTACTCGCTCTGCGAGCACCACCTCCTCCCCTTCTTCGGCAAGGTGCACGTGGCCTACGTGCCGGATGGCAAGATCATCGGCCTCAGCAAGCTGCCGCGCATCGTGGACGTGTTCGCGCGGCGGCTGCAGGTGCAGGAGCGCCTCACCCAGCAGATCGCCGACGCCATCTGCGACGTCCTCCAGCCGCGCGGCGTGGGCGTGGTGATCGAGGCCGCGCACCTGTGCATGATGATGCGCGGGGTGGAGAAGCAGAACTCGTCCACGCTCACCAGCGCGCTGCGCGGCGTCTTCCGCGACGACGCCCGCACCCGCGAGGAGTTCCTCCGCCTCGCGCACCGCTGACCGGCTTCATCTCACGCAGAGACGCGGAGGTGCGGAGAGGCACGGCGAGCTCTCCGTGTCTCCGCGCCTCTGTGTGAGAAATGTTTCTACAGCGGTTTTCTCTCCGGTTCGGAGTTCGTCGCGCGTCCGCGGCTGCGGCGCCCTCTCCCTGCGCCTGAGAGCGCAAGCCCTCTCCCGTACCGGGAGAGGGAGGTGGCCGCAGCGGAGGCGAGACCTGCAACGGAGCGTGTGAATGCAGATGCATCGCCGCCGGTCCGGGACACGCTAGGGCCGCGGCATAGTCCGCGAAGGCGGACTTCGTGCCGTTCCAGCGGCGGGTTTCCAACCCGTCGGCTCCGGAGCGTTGCGCAATCCGCTCTAATTGCGGCTGAGCGCCGTTTCCAATGCGTCCTCCCGCAGGTTCCAGCGGACGACGAGCTCCACGATCTCCTGCGCCGAGCTCGCGGAGATGGTGGGCGAATTGGGGAACACCAGCGGGAGATTCACCTTGCCCAGCCGCTGCCGGGCCGCGCGGGTCAGCAGCACGGGGTCGGAGCGGTCCAGGGCGGCGATGCCGCGCCGGTCGTCCGCCTCGATCACCCGCAGCGTGGTGCCGGGGACCACGAGATCCTGGTACTGCAGCGCGAAGCGCCGGCCGAAGGCGGGATCGGCGCAGATCACCGTCAGCGACCCGCTCCGCAGCTTCCGCTTCACGGCCGCCACCAGGTCGCCGTTCACCGTGGCGGCGACCAGCGGTTTCCCCAGCGCCTCCGCGACCGGCGCCACCTCGCGCGCGTCGAAGGCGGTGGTCACCACCAGGTCCGCGTCGCGCAGCGCCCGGGGAATGCGCCCGGCGTCCACCGCCGCACCGGGTTCGACCCGCGGGAGCTCGCGCAGCCAGGCGATCTCCGCCGCCACCCCCAGGTGCTCGCGCAGGTCGTGGGTGAAGGCGACGGCCGCGTCCTCCGTCTCCTCGACGAAGGCGCAGCGCACCCGCGTGCGCAGCGTGCACCGCGCGAAGAACTCGGCGGCCTGGTCGACCGCGATGCCGCGCTTCCACCCATCCACCAGCACGCGGGCCGCCCAGCGCGCGGCCTCCTGCGGGAGCACCGCCCCCAGCCGGGTCTGGGGCGAGGCGTAGATCCCCGACCGCTTCCGCACCTCTACCAGGTGCTCCGTCTCCAGCGTGCGGTACGCGCGCGCGACCGCGCGGGCATCCTCTCCCGTCTCCGCCGCCACCTGGCGGATGCTCGGCAGGCGGTCGCCCGCGCGCAGGTGGCCCAGGTGCAGCCCGCTCACGATCTGGCCGCGCAGCCGCTCCGTCAGTTCGCGTTGCATTCGCCTCTCCTCGCCGATTCCCACTGCGGCGACCGCCAGGCGCCGCTCGCCCGATCTCCGTCGCAACAGATACACGTGCCTCGCCCAACTGCTGCAAAAAGTGCTGCAGGCGGAATGCGCGTTGCCACTCTCCGCGCCCCACGAGGGCATTCCACCGCATTCCGGCGGATGGCTGCCCGCGAAATTCCGTAGCGGTTCACTCCACCCGTCCCGTGGCGAGTCACCTCCCTGATTCGGAGAGGGTCGTATGCGCGCATCGAAATGCTCCCTTGCCCCCGTCGCGCTCTGGCTGGCCGCGGCCTGCACGCCGGGCGCGACGCCGGCGCCCGTGGCGGCGGGGTCGGGCACCGCCTCCGCCCCCCAGGCGGGGCAGCAGATCTTCCGCTTCGACACCTTCGGCGACGAGCAGTTCTGGACCGACACGCTCCACCTGGAGCGTGCGATCCAGCAGGGCGTCGATCCCACCACCGCGCTGTCGGTGGGGCTGAAGGTCGACATGGACGCCCTGCCGCCCGCGGTGGTGGCGGGGATCCAGCGGGGGACCATCGACCTGCATGCGCCGGCCACCACCCTCGCGCTGCTGAAGCTCAACGCCGTGGTCGGCGTGGTGGGGAGGGTCGAGACGGTGGGTGGGCGCGACACGCTCACCCGGGTCGGCGTGACCTGCGCGCTCTGCCACTCGAGCGTGGACGACGCCTTCTCGAAGGGGATCGGGCACCGCCGCGACGGCTGGCCCAACCGCGACCTGAACGTGGGGGCGATCGTCGCCCTCTCCCGCGCGCTGACGCCCCAGCAGCGGGCCGTGTACAGCGGGTGGGGACCCGGGAAGTACGACCCGCGCTTCAATCAGGACGGCAAGAACACGCCGCTGGTGCTCCCCCCGGCGTACGGCCTGGCGCGGGTGAACAACGAGACCTACACCGCCGACGGCCCCATCTCCTACTGGAACGCGTACGTGGCGGTCACGCAGATGCACGGGCATGGCAACTTCAGCGACCCGCGGCTGGGGATCCGCATCGTGCAGACGCCGGATCAGGTGACGCCCAAGCTGGCGGCGCTGCGCCAGTACCAGCACAGCCTCCCCACTCCTCCTCCGCCGGCGGGGTCGTTCGACGCGGCGCGCGCGGGGCGTGGCCGGGCCATCTTCAACCGTACCTGCGCCGGCTGCCACGTGGGCGGCAGCGGCACCGACAACAACCGCGGCGTGCTGCACGCCCCGGCCGAGACGGGGATGGACGGCGCCTACGCCGCGCGCACCGTCGACAAGCGCTACCGCACCACGCCGCTGCGCGGCCTTTGGCAGCATCCCCCGTACTTCCACGACGGGAGCGCGCGCACCCTCGCCGACGTGGTGGCGCACTACAACCGCGTGCGCTCGCTGAACCTCACCCCGGCGCAGCAGGCCGAGCTGGTGGAGTACCTGAAGACGCTGTGACGGTCTTCCATGGAGGCACGGAGACGCAGAGATTTACTGTGTCTCCGTGCCTCTGCGAGCGCCGCAGTTCAAAATCCGACAGGCTTCGCAAAACTCTTTCAGGGCCGCTGCTTCGGGTGTATATTGCCGCTTCCGGAGCACACATTTCCGCGGGAGCGGCACCCATGAAGAAGCAGAGCAGGTTCCTGGCGGCCGGCGTGCTGTTGTGCGGCGTGGTGGGATACCTGATGGTCACCGGGATGAAGGACTCGATGACCTACTTCCTCACGCCCAACGAGCTCGCGCAGCGGCTGACGGCCAACCCCTCGTTCGCCGAGGAGGCGGGGGTGCGCGTGGGCGGCCGGGTGGTGCCGGGATCGGTGCGCTTCGACCCGAAGACGCTGGACCTGCGCTTCACCCTGGTCGACATCGAGACCGGGCGCTCCACCTTCCCCGTGCACTACCAGGGCCCGCTCCCCGATACTTTCCAGGAGGGGCGCGACGTGGTGGTGGAGGGGCGCTACCACGCCGGCCAGAGCATCGAG
Organism: Longimicrobiaceae bacterium; assembly: GCA_045803205.1. Taxonomy (GTDB): domain Bacteria; phylum Gemmatimonadota; class Gemmatimonadetes; order Longimicrobiales; family Longimicrobiaceae; genus Longimicrobium. Next base: position 8,420 of record JBJMPM010000311.1, on the reverse strand, counting down.
GCCACCAGCGTGCTCACCAAGTGCGGCTCTCGCTACGAGGCCGCCGAGTCGGACTTCAAGGGCAAGCAATCGTGACGCAGATCGGAGAGGTCGCGCTCTGGCTGGCGCTGCTGGTGGCCGGCTGGGGCGCGGTTCTCGGCTTCTACGGCGGCCGCCGCGGCCGCGGCGACCTGGTGCTCAGCGCCGAACGGTCGATGTTCGCCGTGCTCGCGCTGCTGCTCACCACGTCGCTCGCCATCATCGCGGCCTTCCTGAAGAGCGAGTTCCGCTACAAGTACGTGGCCGGGTACTCCAACCGCGAGCTGGGGACCTTCTACAAGATCACCGGGCTCTGGGCGGGGCAGACGGGCTCCCTCGTCTTCTGGGCGCTCCTGCTCGCGCTCTTCGGCTGCATCGTGGTGTTCCAGAACCGCCGCCGGAACCGCGAGTTCATGCCGTACGTGACCGGCACGGTGCTCACCGTGCTGGCGTTCTTCATGGTGGTGGTGGTCTTCGCCAGCAACCCGTTCGAGGTGATGGGCTTCGTCCCGCCGGACGGGCGCGGGCTGAACCCGCAGCTGCAGAACTACTGGATGACCATCCACCCACCCACGCTGTACCTGGGCTTCACCGCCTTCACCATCCCCTTCGCCTTCGCCGTCTCGGCGCTCCTCTCCGGGCGGCTGGACACGCGCTGGATCACCACCACGCGGCGGTGGACGCTGCTCGCGTGGTTCTTCCTGACCTGCGGCATCATCTTCGGGATGATGTGGGCGTACGTGGAGCTGGGGTGGGGCGGCTACTGGTTCTGGGACCCGGTGGAGAACGCCTCGCTGCTGCCCTGGCTCACCGGCACGGCCTTCCTGCACTCGGTGATGATCCAGGAGAAGCGGGGGATGCTGAAGCTGTGGAACGTGCTGCTGGTGATCGCCACGTTCCTCCTCTCCATCTTCGCCACCTTCCTCACGCGCAGCGGGCTGATCGAGAGCGTGCACTCGTTCGCCGAGAACACCACCATCGCCTTCATCTTCCTGGGCTTCCTGAGCACGCTGCTGCTGGTGAGCGCGGGGCTGGTGTGGTGGCGGCGCGGCGCCTTCAAGGCCGAGAGCCGGCTGGAGAGCTTCCTGAGCCGCGAGGCCGCGTTCCTGGTGAACAACATCGTCTTCATCTCGGTGATGTTCGCCGTGCTCTGGGGGACGACCTTCCCGCTGATCAGCGAGGGCCTCTCCGGGCAGAAGATCCAGGTGGGGCCGCCCTTCTACGACCGGGTGAACGTGCCGCTGGGGCTCATCCTCCTCTTCCTCATGGGGGTGGGCCCGGTGATCGCCTGGCGGAAGGCCACGCCCCGCAACCTCAAGCGCAACTTCATGGGCCCGCTGGGGATGATGGTCGCCGTCGGCCTCGGGCTCTGGATCTCCGGCGTGCGCCACCCCTACGCGCTGCTCACCTTCGCGCTCGCCGCCTTCACCCTGACGACGATCGTGGTGGAGTTCTGGAAGGGGACGCGGGCGCGTGCGAAGATCGAGGGCGAGATCGCTCCCGTGGCGCTCCTGCACCTCTTCGAGCGCAACCGGCGCCGCTACGGCGGCTACGTGGTGCACGCGGGCTTCGTGATCTGCTTCTGCGGCTTCGCGGGAAAGGCGTTCAACGCGGAGAAGCAGGTGGCGCTGCGGCCGGGGGAGAGCGTGACCATCGCTTCCCCCTTCGGCAGCGTGTACGAGCTCACCTACCAGGCGATGAGTTGGTACCCGGCCACCAACATGACCAAGCTGGTCGCCACGGTGGACGTGAAGCGCGACGGCCGCCCGGCGGGGATGCTGGCGCCCGAGAAGCGCGCCTACAAGCAGCGCGACGAGGTCACCTCCGAGGTCGGCATCCGCCGCGCCTGGAACGAGGACCTGTACCTGATCATGGCCGGCGTGTCGGATCCTGACCGCTTCATGTCGGGGCAGGACCCGCGGCCGATGGCGACCTTCAAGGTGCTGGTGAACCCGCTGGTGCCGTGGATCTGGCTGGGCGGCTTCATCATGGCGATGGGCACCCTGGTGGCCCTCTGGCCCGCCGTCGAGGCGGTGCGCGTGACCGCGCGCGCCGCGGCGCCGGCGCGCGCGCCCTCGCCGCGCCCCGGGCTGGTGGGGGCGTGAGGATGCGCGCCAGGCTGCTCGTGGTCCTTGCCGCCGCCGCCGGGCTCGGGGCGGCGGCGCCCGTTTGGGCGCAGGACCGTACCCCCGCCACCGAGGCGGTCGCGACCCGGGCCATCTCGCAGATCCGCTCTCCCTACTGCCCGGGGCTGATGCTGGAGGTCTGCCCCAGCCCGCAGGCCGGGCTCCTGCGCGACAGCATCCAGGCCATGGCCGCCGGCGGGATGACGGCGCCGCAGATCGTGGAGCGGGTGGTGGCGGCCCACGGCGAGGAGTACCGCGCCCTGCCGAAGCGCAGCGGCGTCGGCGTCTGGGCGTGGGTGATGCCGCCGCTGGTGCTCCTGGCCGGGCTCGCGCTCGTGGCCTGGCGCATCCGCCGGCTGCGGGTCGCGCGCGCCGGGATCGCGGAGCCGGAAGCGGCGCCGCTCTCGGAGGAGGAGCGGGCGCGGCTGGAGGCGGCGCTGCGCGGCTTCGACCGCGAGGAGGTGGCGCCGTGACGCTCCTCCTGCTCGCCGCGCTGCTCGCCACGGCCGCGGGGCTGCTGGTGATCGGGCCGATCCTGGCGCGCCGCACCGCCGTGCTGGCCGACGCCGCGCCGGGCTCGCTGCTCGACGCGGAGGCGCGGCGCCGCGCGGCGCTGGCGGCGCTCAAGGACTTGGAGTACGACTTCCTGGGCGGCAAGCTCGACGCGGCCGACTACCAGGCGCAGCGCGAGCGGCTGGGCCAGGAGGCGGTGCTGGCCATGCGCGCGGCCGAGGCGGCGCAGGCGGAGGCCGGCGCGGGGGTGGTGGACGGCACGGTGGGCGCGCACCCGCCGGTGACGCACGGCTGCGGCTTCGTGAACCCGCCGGGGAGCCGCTTCTGCGCGGGGTGCGGGAAGCGGCTGCGGTGAGCGCGGCCGCCGCGGCGCCCGCCATCGAGGCGCGGGGGGTGGAGAAGTGGTACGGCCCCCTCCCCGCGGTGCGCGGGATCGGCTTCACCCTGGCCCGCGGCGAGTTCCTCACCGTCTTCGGGCCCAACGGGGCGGGGAAGACCACGCTGCTGCGCCTTCTCTGCGGCGCGGTGCGCCCCACTCGCGGCAGCGTGATGGTCGGCGGCGAGGAGGTGGCCGGGAGCGAGGGCGCGCGCCGGCGGATCGGGCTCCTTTCGCACCAGACCTTCCTCTACCCCGGCCTCACCGCGGCCGAGAACCTGGACTTCTTCGCGCGCCTCTACGCGCTGCCGCGGCGGCGCGAGGTGGTGGAGGCGGCGCTGGAGTCCGTGGGCCTGCGCGAGCGGCGCGGAGACCGGGTGCGCACCTTCTCGCGAGGGATGCAGCAGCGCCTGGCGCTCGCGCGCACCCTGCTGCACGCGCCCGAGGTGGTGCTGCTGGACGAGCCCTACACGGGGCTGGACCCGCACGCGGCCGCGACGCTGCGCGCGATCCTGGACCGGCTGCGCGACGGGCGGACCACGGTGGTGCTGGTGACGCACAACCTGTCGCAGGGGCTGGAGCAGGCGGACCGGGTGGTGGTGCAGGTGGCCGGCCGCTGGGTGAGCGACGAGCCCCGCGCCGCGGTCGATGCCGCCGCCTTCGAGCGCGTCTACACCGAGCGCGTGGGCGCCGCCGCGTGAGGATGATGAACTCCTCCGAACCGCGAGCCCCCGCGGCGCGCGCCGGCTCAGCGCCCTCTCCGGCTCGCTCAGGCTCGCCACCTCTCCCGTACCGGGAGAGGTTGATTGCCAGCCCCTGCGCCGACCGAACCGGCATCGCGGCGGCTGAGGTCGCGCGAGTCTTCGCAGGGCGCACCGCGGCGTCGGCACGCCCCCCTCGCCCGGTACGGGAGAGGGATTGCGCTCTAAGGCGCAGGGAGAGGGCGCCGCGGCCGCGGGTGCGCGTATGACGACGGCGGAGATGGAGACGCGGGAGCGATCGGCTCTCCCCTGCCCGGCGCCGGCGATGCCGAAAACGACGGAGCGCACTCCATCTCCCGAAGACGTGGAGGCGCCGTTCCTGGCGCAGGTGTGGGCGGTGGCGCGCAAGGACCTGCTGCTGGAGGCGCGCTCGCGCGAGCGGCTGCTGTCGATGGGGACCTTCGCGGTGCTGGTGGCGGTGGTCTTCAGCTTCGCGGTGGACCCCACCGTCCGCGCCCGCTCCATCGCCGGGGCGATGATCTGGGTGACGGTGCTCTTCGCGGGGACGCTGGGGCTGGGGCGCTCCTTCGCGCTGGAGCGCGAGGCCGAGGCGCTCACCGGGGTGATGCTGGCGCCGGTGGACCGGGGGGCGTTCTTCCTGGGGAAGTGGCTGGCGAACCTGGCGATCGTCCTCGCGGTCGAGGCGCTGATCTTCCCGGTGTTCGGGCTCTTCTTCAGCCTCCCGTTCCAGGGGTCGCTGCCGGCGCTGGCCGGTGTGGTGGTGCTGGCGACGGCGGGGTTCATCGCCCTGGGCACGCTCTTCGGGGCCATCGCGGCGCACACGCGGCTGGGCGAGACGCTCCTCCCCATCCTCCTGCTCCCGCTGCTCGCCCCGGTGATCATCTTCGCCTGCGCGGCCACGCAGCGGCTGCTGGTGGGGCGCCCCGTGGCCGAGGTGGCGAGCCAGCTCAAGATGCTGCTGGCCTTCGACCTGGTGTTCCTGTTCGTGTGCACGGCCATCTTCGGCGCCGTACTCGAGGAGTAGGAGCGATTCGCATCGCGATTTGAGAGACGGTGAGGACCACACGGACCCACGAGACGTCATCCTGAGGCCGGCAGCGCTCCAATGTCGTCCGGAGGAGACCGTGCAGGCCGAAGGATCTATAATGTCGGCAGCACCTGAGCCGGTGAGATGTTCCCGGATCGGTGACTACGACCCAAGCGCGCATTCCTCCGGCTAAGTGCTTGCACCGGCTATAGATCCTTCGGCCTGCAAGGGATCGCGCCGCGAAAGTCTCTGGGTGGCCGGCCTCAGGATGACGTCTTTGTACGAGATCGCGATCTGGAACGAGGAGAGATGATGGAGACGACGACGACGCGGCCCGCGCCCGCGGGCGTGCAGCCGCCCGGCGCGGTGGATGGGGACGCCTCGCTGAGGGGCACGCGCCGCTGGGCGCTGGCGCTCTCCGTGCTCGCGGCGGCGACGCTGCTGGCGGCGCTGTGGATGGTGTTCTTCTACGTGCCGACGGAAGCGGAGATGGGCGTGGTGCAGCGCATCTTCTACGTGCACGTGCCGAGCGCGTGGACGGCGTTCCTCGCCTTCGGGCTGGTGGCGCTCTGCTCGGCCGGCTACCTCTGGCTGCGCGACCCGCGGCTGGATGCGATCGCCGTCTCGTCCGCCGAGCTGGGGCTGGTGTTCACCACGCTGGTGCTGCTCACCGGGCCGCTCTGGGCGAAGGTGGCCTGGGGCGCGTGGTGGGTGTGGGAGCCGCGGCTCACGCTCACGCTGCTGCTCTGGTTCATCTACGTCGGCTACTTCATGCTGCGCGGCGCGGCGGAGAACCCCGAGCGGGGGAAGCGCTTCGCGGCGATCCTGGGCGTGGTCGGCGCCGTCGACATCCCGCTGATCCACGTGAGCGTGCAGTGGTGGCGCTCGCAGCACCCCAAGCCGGTGGTGATGCGCCCCGAGGGTGCCCAGGCCGATCCCGCCATCCTGCAGACGCTGTTCGTGTCGCTGTTCGCGTTCACGTTCCTCTTCTTTGCGCTCATGCTCTTCCGCTACGGGCTCGAGCGCCTCGCGCAGCGCGTGCAGGCCCTGCGCGTGGCCCGCGAGCTCCGCCCCCGCCCGGCCTCGTAGGGGACCCGACGATGCGAATCTCCCGTCTCGCCGCGGCCGCCGCCGCCGCCCTCATGCTCGCGGTGGCGCCGGCGAGCCCCGCCTGCGCCCAGGCGGCCGCGCCGCCCGCCGCCGTCACGCAGCCAGCGGCGAGCGCGCTCCCCGGCGTGCAGGCGCCCGCCCCGCCGCGGACGCTGCGCGCCTACTGGCACGTGTTCATCGCCTTCGGGCTGGCGTGGCTCTTCCTCTTCGGTTACGCGCTCTCCCTCGGCCGACGCTTCCGCAACCTGGAGCACGAGGTCGACACGCTTCGCGGCGCGTCCTGAAGACAGGAAGCTCACACAGAGGCACAGAGCCGCAGAGCGAGGCGCCGTCCTTGCTCTGCGGCTCGTCCATTTTGGCAAGCGGTTTGCGAGTGCGGCGCGCCGGCTGATGCTGCGAGCATGTCCCCCGATCCAGCCCTCCCGGAGGCCTTCGATGCTGATCCCCCGCTACTGGTCCCGCGCCGAGTCCCACGCCACCACGCCGGACGGGAGGCCGGTGCGCTTCCACGTCTGGCGCGGCTCGCGGAGCAGCGCCGCGGAGGCGCAGGCCGCCGCGGACCAGGCGGTGGCGCGGATCGCCGAGCGCATCCGGCAGGGAGCGGGCTTTCCCGAGCGGTACGCGTACGCCGACCGGCCGCTGCGCGAGGAGGTGGTGCGCGAGCTCCCCGGCTCCGGCGGTCCCGAGACGCCGGACGCCGCGATCACCCGCAACTCGTACGGCGCCCTGGTGCTGAACGCCGCCCGCGCCTTCTTCATCGACGTCGACGTCGAGGATGCCGGTCCGCGGCCGCAGCAGCAGGCGTCACCGGCCCCTGCGCCCGCGCAGTCGCTGTGGGGGCTGGTCGATTCGCTTCCCCTTCCCGGCGGCCTGCGCTCGATCGTGGACAGCTTCCGCCCGCCCGCGCCGTCCGGCGGCGGACCGGCCGCGCCGCCGCCCGCCGCTATGGGCGACCCGACTTCCGCGGCGCTCGACCGGCTGCGGCGCTGGGTCATGGCGCGTCCGGAGTGGCGCGTGCGCGTGTACCGGACGTACGCCGGGCTGCGCTACCTGGTGACCCACGCGCCGTTCTCGCCCACCGACGGCGAGGTGCAGGCGGCCATGCAGGCGCTCGGGACCGATCCCCAGTACATCCGCCTCTGCCAGGTGCAGAAGAGCTTCCGCGCGCGGCTGACGCCCAAGCCGTGGAGGATCGGCGTCCCCAATCCCCCGGCGCGCTTCCCCTACGAGGACGCGGGCGAGGAGCGGGCGATGCGCGAATGGGCCGTGCGCTACGACGCCGCTTCCGCCGGCCGCTCGACCTGCAGGTTCATGGAGGAGATCGGCAGCGGCACCGAACACCCCGACGTTGCCGCGATTCGCGCGCTGCACGACGAGCAGACGAAGGCCACCTCGGGGCTCCCGCTGGCTTGAGCGACTCGGGCTCAGCAACCACGGGTTTCACGCAGAGACGCAGAGAAACTGAGAGTACGCTGAGGCTTCCTCTGCGTTCTCTCAGTTCCTCCGCGTCTCTGCGTGAGATCAAGACAGCGTGGTCATCAAGGACCCGGCGGGATCGCGCGCATCTCCGCCTGCTGGCGCGCGAAGCTGGCGCCGAGCTCCTCGAACGGCCCCGGGTCGATGCTCACGCGCCCCCAGAGCGGGTGGTCCATCGCCAGCAGCAGGAAGAGCATCAGGCCGAACATCACCGCGGCGAGGCTGGTGAGCAGCAGGTGCGCGCGCACGCTTCCCATGCGGAAGAACGCCGCGAAGCCGATGGTGATCATCCCGCCCAGCACGATGATCGTCCAGGTGACCGCCCCGACCCCCTGCTGGCCCAGGTACAGCCGCTCCCGCCGCGCGTCCAGCAGCTCCTCCATCTCGCCCACGAGCTGCGGGTACACGCGCTCCTCCTGCGCACCCGCGGGGACGAAGGCGTAGACGCCGGACGAGAGCCGGTCCATCGCCCGCCAGGTCACGGGGCTGGGGCGGGCGTGCTGCGTGGCCGGCCACTCGTCGCCCACCACCAGCCGCACGTACTCCGCGATCTCGCGGCGGAAGCGGAGGCGGTTCGCCGGCTCCAGCCCGCCCGTAACCCGGTAGAGGTTCCCGGTCGCGTTGGCCTCCGCCGCAACGGCCTTCTCCACCGCGTCGTTGTCGTCCTGCGCCGAGACCACCAGCAGCCCAAGCGCCACCGCGTAGAGCACCCCGATGAAGGCGTGCAGCGCCGCCGCGGTCGCGTTGTCGTCCGCGTCCAGCCGCCAGCGCAGCCGCCGCACGGCCAGCACCGCCCCCACCGCGTAGAGGACGGCGAGCGAGAGCACCAGGGCGCAGAGCGCCCAGAGCGGAAGGTCGTAGATCCAGTGCATGGAAAGGCCGGCGGCTGGCGAGGGCGTGGCGGGGGGAGGGGCGCGTCGAAGATAATCACCACCCACGCCCGACGCACGCACGTCAGCCTCTGAGCGCTCAGGAGCCGACGGGTTGGAAACCCGCCGCTGGAACGGCACGAAGTCCGCCTTCGCGGACTATGCCGCGGCCCTGGTGTGTCC
>JBJMPM010000324.1:0-4047 GCA_045803205.1 Longimicrobiaceae bacterium | reverse complement strand
CAACGTGTATTCCCCTGCGGCAAGCTGGGGTAGGGGCACTGCGCTCAAACGACGCGCTCACGTCACCCGCAACCCGCTCACGCTCTTCCAGATGCCGCGCCAGGGCAATGCTGTCACCGCGGTGAATAACCGAGGTTGATTGTGCATTCCGCCAACGGAATGGACTCACACGGAGTCAACGGAGTCAACGGAGAATGCCAGGCAGTTCCTCCGTTGACTCCGTTGACTCCGTTGACTCCGTGTGAAACCCATCTGTGCTGGTCTTTACGAATGCACAGTCATTTGGCAGAGATGGTATCAGAGGCCCCGGCCGCGCCAGGGCTCGTTCGCCTGCAGGCAGTCCATCAATTCGATGTAGATGCGGCGCGCCGCCTCGGTGAAGTCTTCCTCCGGGCCCTCCTCGCAGGGGCGCAGCGCGGCGCGGATGCGCTCGGAGAGCGACCCGGCCTCGATCACCCGCCCCACCAGCTCCATGTACTCCGCCTCGTCCTTGCGGGCGGATCCCTCCGCCTCGCCCAGCAGCGCGCGCAGCACCGTCCGCGCCTCGGCGCGACCGCCGGCGCCGCGCTCGACGGCAAGGTGCGGCGCGCGCACGCAGGCGGCGGCGCCGTCGCGCACGGTGGCGCGGAAGTCCTCCACCAGCACGGCGTGCGGCGGGAGCTCGACCTTTCCGGCGAGCACCCGCTTCGCCAGGTGCTTGAGCGACGCGCGGACGAAGGCGGCGATGGCGGCGTCCATCTTCACGCACTCCTGCGTGTCGAGCACGCGCACCTCCATGGCGCGCCGCGAGGACTTGAGCACGGCGCCGCGGGCGTTCAGGAACTCGTGGCGGATCGCCGCCGCGTCGTCGGCCAGGCGGTCGAGGGCGGCGTACATCGGCGCGAGGATGCACCTGCGGTAGTCGGCGAAGCTCTCCACGTACTCGGGGACGATCTCGCCGCAGCTCTCGGGGATGCGCGCCTGGTGCTCCAGGATCCAGGCCAGCCGCGAGTCGGCCGTGGGGCGCAGGTCGCCGTCGTGCATGGGCGTGCTGGCGGCGAGCGCGGGGAGGTAGGGGACGAGGAGCGCGGCGGCGGTGTGCATGGCCATCGTCTCCCGCTCGTCGCCGAAGGGGAGGTTCAGGTGGCTGGCCTGCACGTTCATCCACCCGTGCGTCTTCACGTCGAAGAGGCGCGCGTAGGTGCCGTAGATCTTTCCTCCCGAGCGCGTCCAGAGGCGCCCCCGCCGCGGGTCGAACCAGGGGTGCATGCCGGTGGGCATCAGCCGCGCGTCGAACTCGGCGCGGAGCACGGCCGAGAAGCGCTGCACCCCCTCGTACAGGATCTCCTCGGCCTCGCGCAGGGAGCGGACGGGCGCGGTGGTCTTCACCTCGAAGACGTGGTCGGCGATCTCGTTGCTGAAGCCGAGCGCGCCCAGCTCCACGTCGCTGGTGCCGTGGCCGGCCAGCACCCGGAACGCCGGCTCCACCAGCGACACCACGTTCAGGTCGCGGTCGACGGTGGGATATTCCAGCTCCATTCCCGCCACCTCGAAGGCGCGGTACGGCTTCTCCCCGTTCCGCCGCCGCGTTCGGGGCCGCACCGGGCGGCGGATGGCCTCCAGCGCCGCTTCGGAGACCGAGCGGCGGCGGCGGCCGGCGCCGCGCGGCGGCGAGGCCTCTTCCACCCGCTCCACGAAGTAGCGGACGACGTCTTCGTAGACGGCGGTCCCGTCCTCGGCGTCCTCGTAGCCCACGTCGAGGTTGGGGTTGTCGTTGATCTCGATCACCACCGGCCCCTTCGCCGTCTCCTTCAGGTCCACCCCGTACAGGCCGTCGCCGATGAGGAGGGCGGCCCGCAGCGCGCAGTCGACCACCTCGCGGGGGGCCTGGTCGCGCGGCACGGCCTCGACGCGGCCGTAGCGCTCGGTGCCCTTCGCCTCGCTGCGGATCTGCCAGTGCCCGCGCGCCATGTAGTAGCGCGCCGCGAAGAGGAGCCGTCCGCCCAGCACCGTCACCCGCCAGTCGTACCCGGTGGGGAGGAACTCCTGGGCGATGATGAGCGGCGAGCGTTCGAACATCTCCGCGGCCCGGCGGCGGAAGTCGTCGCGCGAGGCGATCTTGTGCACCGCCGCGGAGAAGGAGCCGTCGGGGAGCTTCACCACCAGCGGGAGCCCCAGGGCGGCCACCTGCTCCCAGGGGGTGTTGCGGGTGACGATCAGGGTGCGCGGCGTGGGGATCCCCTCGCGGCGCAGCAGCTCCTCCAGGAAGACCTTGTTGCCGCAGCGGATGATGGACTGCGGGTCGTCGACCACCGGCATGTCGAGCGCCTCGGCCCGCAGCGCGAACTGGAAGGCGGGCTCGGAGACGCCGGTGAGCACGCGGATGAAGAGCGCGTCGTACTCGGGGAGCTTGCGCAGGTCGCCCAGGCCGATGCGGTGCACGTGCACGTTCATCCGCGCGGCCACGCGCTCCAGCCGGTCGATGGTCTCGGGCGACGAGGGGCTGAAGGGGTCGCCGGGGTCCACCAGCACGGCGATGGAGGCGCGCACCGTCTCGCGCGGCGCCTCGCGCCCGCGGCGGACCACGCGCTCCGGATCGGCCAGCGCGTGGACGAGCTGCGTGCGCTCCTCGGGGGTGAGGTGGTGCGGCGCGGCGGCGGCCACCTGGGTGACCTTCCACTCCTCGTCTTCGTGGACGAGCTGCAGGCGGAGCACCGGCGCGGGCCACTCGCGGTAGACGGCGAGCGCCGCGCGGTGGAAGCGCGGATCGGCGCAGCGCCCCAGGTGCACCAGCGTCTCCACGTACTCGCCGGCGCGCGCCGGGCGGCATCTCCCGTCCTCGCCGCGCACCAGGGGCACGGGGAAGGAGGGGCGCTCGCCGTCGCCGTCCGCGGCGGACGGGGCGTGGCCGGGGGCGCTGCGCGCGCGGACGCGCATCTCGGCGGCGTCGACGGTGGGGACGCCCGCCTCCTGCAGCGCGCGGAAGCGCCCGTACGGCTCCTGCAGCCCCTCGCTGGTCTCCACCGAGGGGATCGCCTGCTGCCCCCGCGCGTCGGCCAGGAGGGAGACGTAGTAGCCGCGGCTGCCGTAGCGGGTGGAGCGGCAGAGGTTCACCACGGTCAGGCGCGGCTCGGCCAGGTCGCCCCCGCCCTCCAGGTAGCGGTCGGCCTCCACCACCAGCCCGGGTGGCAGCCCTTCGGCGTCGCGGGGGTCCTGCACCACCACCAGCACGCGCCTGCGGGTCACGCGGCCTCCCGCGCGGGCCACACCTCCAGGAGCACCGCGTCGTAGGTCACGTCGCCCAGCAGGATGGCGTTGGTCAGCCGCTCGGCGTCGACCAGCAGCCGCCCGTCCTCCGAGTTGGGGACGTGCTCGAAGGGGTCGCGCACCACCAGCCGCCGCCCCCACTGCTCGTAGCCGCTGATCACCACGAAGTGGCCGGTGGGCTCGCCGCGCACGTCGTCGTCGAGCGGGCGGCCGGTGGCCGTGTCCCAGCGTTCGCGGGAGTAGCGGTAGAGGTAGGTGGCGCTGAGCCCCGCCAGCACCGGGTGCTCGCGGTCGATGATGGACTTGAGCAGCGCCGGGGTCAGCTCGTCGAAGCAGAGCTCGCCGCCCATCTTCAGGAAGCGGATGTAGGCGCCGGCGGCCTGCAGGCGCTTGGCGTCGCCGAGGTAGGGGAAGCGGGCGAGGATCTTCTCCGCCAGCGCCTCCGCGCCCAGCTGGAACCAGGTGGGGTCGAAGATGCGCAGGTCGTACGAGTAGATCCGCGCGCGGAAGCCGCGCTTGAGCGCGGAGATGCCGAGGAAGACGGCGAGGGTGCCGCCGTCCTCGTTGCGCTCGAGCGCGGCGATCACCTCGTCGAGGGAGACGTCGAGGCCGTAGAAGGAGTAGACCTTGCGCAGGCAGGTGGGCCCGCAGGTCACGTCGTCGGGCTGCAGGAAGCGCTGCACCGGCAGCTCGTGCGCGGCGCGCGCCTGCCTCATCTTGCGGTCGTCGGCCGTCGTCGGAGTCATGGCAGCCTCCATCGGAGCAACGGCCATACCAGCATCACGCAGAGACGCGGAGACA
>JBJMPM010000322.1:0-16116 GCA_045803205.1 Longimicrobiaceae bacterium | reverse complement strand
CAGACGGCAGGGCCGTGAGGATCTGGCCGAGGAATGCGCAGGAGCCCGACGCGGAAGCCGCACGATCGGCGCGTCCACGCCGGCGCTCGTCGATGCCTGGCTTTTCCTGCGTGGCAGTGACGAGTGAACGTGAGGCCGTGGCTTCCGCGCGAGCTTCCGCAGCCGGCTCCGGCGTGGCCGCAATCAGATCCTCACGGCCCTGCCGCCATCGGCGTGAACGCAGATTCCATCTGGCCGGGCCTCAGGATGACACCCAGGGGTGCCCGAAGAACGGGTTCAGCAACACCCCTCTCATACCAATTCCGTTGATTGACTGTGCATTCGTCCAGCAGATCAAACTGCAATCTCTCACAGAGGTCACGGAGGAACAGCAGTGCTTTCCTCTGTGACCTCCGTGACCTCTGTGAGAGCCATTTCTGTTTCAGCGATTGAAGAATGCACAATCGAATGGGAAAGGTGGTATCAGGGACGGGAATCAAGTCGGAACTGACCGCCGCGGAGCCCGGACGTTTGAAGATACCCGCCTCGGGCGGAAGGGCGCGCAACCGCGTCTGGCTTCGCAGTTCCTCACTCAAACCAGAGCGCGAGGGTGAACAGCAGCCCGGCCGCGAAGAGCGACCCGAAGATGAGCTGGTTGTACTTCGCCAGCCACAGCGGGAGGTAGATGTCGAAGTTGTCGCGCCGGTCGTCCGTGTACCGCGCCGCGATGCCCGTCAGCGGACACCGCATCCGGTTGACGGCCAGGACGGCGCACTCGACCAGCACCAGCGCGATGAGCGCCGCCGCCGAGAACCAGAACCCGTACCAGGCGAGCAGGGGGATGGCGAGGATCGCCCCGGCGAACACGGCCCACACGACCGTGTGGATCGTCTTGACGAGACGCAGGGCGGCCGAAGGCTGAAGCATGGGAGTTTCCGTAAGCAGGCACAGGCTCACCGTGAAAAGCAGCCGCGTCTACCTCCAAATTTTCGCAGCGCCTCCGGTGGTGCCATAGGCTTCTTCGGTAACTCGTTGTCGGGATTCGTCCGCCGACGAGAAAGCGGAAGGTGGCGGTCGACCACGTGGGCTGCGTGTCGTCCGCGCGTCAGGTGCGCAGGGGCGCGCGTACGCCGTCTTCGCCGCCAACCCCGGGAGCGTACCGTGAGACGTAGCCGGCGAGCTCCCTGCGCAACTCGTCGAACGGGATCTCGAGGGCGTTGGACGAGATCACGATCGGGCTGCCGCACATGCCCGCGTTCGCCCGGTTGAGGGCGCGCTTGAGCGCGCTCCCCCGCTCGATGTACTTCCCCGGATCGGTGACGTGGACCACCAGCATCCTCTGGCTCTGGATCTGGAAGGTGTCCAGCCTCGTGACCTCGGACCACGGGATGAACCCGGCGGCGACCGCGCTCGAGTTGTCCACCATCCCCGCGGAGCTCAGCGTCAGCCCCGGCTTCTTGTCGCGCGACTTGGCGATCCCGTACGCCACGCCCGCCGCGCCGAACAGCGCCGCCGCCGCACCCAGCCCATGGACGAACCACGGCGGCACGAAGCGCCCCAGCGTGGTCACCAGCGAGCCGTCGTCGCTCGCCACCATGAACCAGACGCCGGCCGCGACGAAAAGCAGCGCCCCGGTGATCGTCAGGATGAGCTTGCGCCTGCTGAGCGCGATCACGCGCTCGTTGCCTACGGTCATTGCTCTCCAGATTTCAGAAGGTGCTCGACGAGAATCACCGGCTGGGTTGCGTGAGTAGGGGTGAGGAGTAGAGTTCGCTAAGCACCTCTGTCGTAAGCCGGATCGTTTCAGTTACATCGTGCGTAGCTTCTGAGTCTTCGTGCACGGCGGCGTTGCCGCGCGTCCAAATCAGCATCGCAGCTTCACTCGCCTGCGATGAGAGCTTACCCAACTGGCGCGCAGTCGCGATTCGCTCCCTCATTGTGTGCTTGGTTCCTACGCGTTCCTTTACTGCATTCTCCAATACGCTGCGACAGAGCATCACAGCCTCGGGTAGAAACCCAGCAACATAGCAGCGACTCAGCCGGCGGAGAAAACCAAGGACGACGGGATTCGGTTGGGCCGTGGCGACAATCTTTGCCAGGTCGAGGCAGCGATATGCCATCGCTCTGGTTTCCGTACAAAGGACCCAAGCCACATCGATTTCCAATCGTTCGAGCACGTGGATAGAAATTGATTCTTGCTCTGTAAGAAACTGCACCTGCTCCCAAGAGAACGGGTGAGTGGCTTCCCTGCCAATAGGTTGGATGAGGTCCTGACTCCCACGAAGAAGGGTGCGGGCGAGCTGGTCGATTAGTATCAGAAATTTCCGACTCTGCTCATCGTTATCCCAGTCCCTACGGCGCTCATCCTCGTAGCTTTGGATGATTAGATCAAGGTCGAGAGAACTGCCGTATCGATAGAACATAGGTTCCTTTCCCGTGTGCCCGGGATTCTTCGGAGGACAGCCGTTCGCTGACTCAGAGGGGCCAATCAGGATGTTCTAGTCTCAGCCCGGCGGAGCAGTTCGGAGCCGCTCGTTCGCATCGCCTCCGCGAGCGTCCGGAAAACCCGCAGCGTCGGCGACTTCACCCCGCGCTCCAACTGGCTGATGTAGGTCGGATGCAGCTTGCAGCGGTACGCCAGCGCCTCCTGCGTGAGGCCGGCTCTGCGCCGCTCCTCCGCGATCACCTGCCCCAGCACGCGCTCGAAAGTATCCATCGGCTCCACGCCCGAAGAGGGAGCGTGGACGGTGCGCCGACTAGGACTATCGTACCAGAGACTAAAGTATTAGATTTATCTCGGAAGCAGTTCACTCCAATCCGGAAGAGGAAGCCATGCGGACGCGCCGTGACGAGGGAGCCTACCTATCACCGTCGCGTCTCTTGGAGATGCTGGAGTTCCGCTTCGGCGCATTTGAGGCAATCGCCTACGCCGCGTTGGAACTCGCGCGCAAAGATCCCGATGACAAGCTACCGATGGACGTCAGGACCGCCGACGCAATCCTAGAGTTCGGCGACGATCTGCGAGACGCGTCGCGCGTTGCGGCTGCGTGGTCACGAACATTAAGGGACAGAGGAGAACAGTCGCCAACAGAGACCATTCCAGCGTAACCCATTCGCACTATTCGTGATCCACACGGCATTAACCGGCGGTGGTAGATCCGGCGCCACACTTGGAACCGATTCTATTTCCCTTCCCACCCTTCCCAACCGTTCCAAGTACGACTCCACCGCCCAACCGGCACCGCCGAACGACACCGGAACGAAAACATGACATTCTTGCGCTCCCGATCTGCCGAGCTTCAGAAAAACGTCGCTTCTTTCCGGTGCACGGAGGAATTCGGCAATCCAGTTGGGCAATCCCGTACCGTGGGTGTCGACCGCTCCGCTCATTCCCGTCATGCCGAGATGAACCTCGCCTCGGCCGCTGGGTCGAAAGCAGTGAATTGATTTGATACCAAGCGAACTCAGCTCGGCGAAAAGAGGTTTTTGGTGTCGCTCCAGAAGCCAATCAACCGGAAGAAATCCCAGAAGCCCCTGTTCTTCGCAGTAAAGAAGGCTGGCTTCAAGGCGGCGTGAGATTGCCTTGATCGACGCGTTTGGCTTCACTTCGACGTGCCAATCGCCTGCAACTTTCAGCCATAACGGACCTCGGGCAGGGCCGATGTTCCACGTCTCTGTACGGATTGGATCGACAGCTCCGACGCACTCTATCGCGATTTGAGGCGCAGTGACGGGACCAACTCGGAGATCGTACATCCCCGGTTGGGTGCCATCGTCGTGGACTTCGACCTCGCGGTTCAACTCACGGGCGATGATCTGCTTCGCCCATTCTTCGATCTTGGACATCTACCTGTGACGTGTTACCGATCTGGCCTGCTGTTCATCGCACGGAGGCCACGGAGAACACAGTTCCCCGTGGCCTCCGGTGTGTCGTGCGAGGGGTCTGGCCGAGGCGGCTCAGTGATGCGTGTTGTCCCACTGGATGCCCCGCTGGACCTCGGCCTCGGCCTGGTTCACGAGCTGGATCGCGCGGACGCGATGGCCGCCCTTGTCGCCCGTGGCCTGGCCCAGGTGGCGCTCCGCCGAGCGCAGCGCTTCCAGCGCCTCGCGCATGTGCGGCTGCGGCTGCGGTGTCCGCCTGCGCTGGGCGCTGCCGGCGGACACCGCCAGGCCGAGCAGCATCCCCAGCACGAGGACGCCAACGAGGAGCGAAAGGCGGCGGAGGATGCGGGTGTGCGGCATGGTCACTCTCCGGAAGGTGAGAATGCGGGCTCGATGGTGGGTGGAGGGGTCACACGCCCGCGCGCACCAACATGGCTCGCCGCGGGCGCGGCCGGTAGCAAACGTGTGTGTCTCGGGCGCTGCGCCGTTCCGACTGATACCCATTCCGCTGATTGACCGTGCATCCGACCAGCAGCTTCAAACTGCAATCTCTCACAGAGGCCACAGAGGTCACAGAGGATCTGCAGTGCTTTCCTCCGTGACCTCTGTGACCTCTGTGAGAGCCATTTCTGTTTCGGCGATCGGAGAATGCACAGTCGAATTGAAAAAGTGGTATGAATGAAACTTCGCCGGCCGCCGCAACGTGGTGCCATGCACGCCGCGGTACGGTCGCGTTCGGCGTCGGAAGGGAGCCCGCCTTGCTCCCCTCCGGGCCGGTCCTCATCTTGCGGACTCCCGCGCGCTGAACGCCCAACGGGACGCCCATGTTCAACTCGCTCCGCAAGCTCCTCCGCCCCACCCTCCGGCAGCAGCTGGAGGACGGGGTGCGCGAGGCCCTCCGGCGCTACGCCGACCGGCGCATCGCCCCCGACCTGCGCGTGTACGTGTCCACCGACCTGGTGCCCGACGGGATGAGCGCCGGGATGTTCGCCCGCGACGAGGGCGAGCACCTGCGCCGCTTCGCCGCGCAGTGGGCGCAGGACAACGGCATCGCCCGCGCGGGGATCCGCGTGGAGATCATCCTGCTCGACACCAGGAAGGAGTTCGCCTTCGTCAAGCCGCTCGGCCTGGTGGAGGAGCCGCGCGCGCAGGGCGACCAGCTCTTCCCCCAGGCCGGAGGCGAGCGCGCCCTGGTGGCCGAGCCGCCCCGCGCCCCCGCGGCGCCCTTCGCCCAGCCCGCGCCCTTCGCCGCGCCCGGCGCGCAGGCCGGCGGCCGCGGCGCGCTGCTGGAGGTGGTGAGCAGCGAGAGCTGGCGAGACCCCGTGCGGGTGGAGAGCGAGACGATCTTCGGCCGCAAGCCCGAGGCGGGGGTGTTCGCGCTGGGCGACCGCTACATGTCCGGCCGCCACGCGCGCTTCCGCACCTCCGGCGGGCGGCTGTACGTGGCCGACCTGGACTCGAAGAACCGCACCTTCGTGAACGAGCAGCCGCTCACGCCTCACCAGGAGCGCGAGATGGTGCCCGGCGACACGGTGCGCATGGGGAACACGGTGCTCCGCCTGGCGCGCGTGGACTGACCGTGGTCGCCGACACCCTGCTCAACCTGGTCCTGCGCGGCGTCTACGTCCTCCTGGGCGTGGGCGCGGTGCTGGCGCTCGTCCGCTGGCTGGTGGGCGCCACCCGCGAGCGCCGCGAGCAGTGGGCGCAGCGCATCGCGCTGGCGATGGTGCTGCTGGCGCTGGTCTACGCCGTGGGCCACGCGCGGCTCCTCTTCAGCCGCGACAAGATCGAGGCCGGGCGGATGCAGTACGCCCGCTTCGGCGACCCGCGGCTGGCGGAGCTCAACCGCGCCGAGGTGCGCGGCTGGATCCTGGACTGCAGCGGCGACGACGCGCACGCGCTGGCCCGCTACGCCGTGCGCCAGGGCGAGGTGAGCCGCATCTACCCCATGGGCGAGGCCGGCGCCAACCTCGTCGGCGGCGGCGACAGCGCCGAGGTGCGCGACTACACCGTCGAGCGGCTCTTCGCGAAGCAGCTCCGCCGGCCCTTCCGCTTCGCCGAGCTGGGCGAGCTGCACCCGGCCGGGAGCGACCTGCAGCTCACCCTCTGCTCCCCGGCCACCCTGGAGGCGCACCGCCTGCTGGCGGCCATGCAGCTCCCGGGCACGGTGATCGTGCAGGACGTGCGGACCGGCGCGCTCCTGGCCTACGCGGCCACCGGCACGGCGTCGCAGACGCCCTTCGGCATCAAGCGCTACGCCCTCCCCGGCTCCGTCTTCAAGCTCGCCCTCTCCGCCCTCTGGTGGGACGCGGGGCTCCCCGACCAGCGGATGCCCTGCCCGTCCGAGATCAAGGTGAGCGACCGCGCGCCCGCCATCCACAACTTCGAGAGCCACGCGTACCCCTCGCTCGAGGTGCCGCGCGAGATGCTGGTGGTCAGCTGCAACACGCAGGCGATCATGATGTCGATGCAGCTGCGCAACCAGCTCGGGCAGGACGCCTTCGTCGACGGGCTGCAGCGGATGGGCTTCGCCGTCTACAGCGACGAGCGGCCGCCGACCCCGCTGGACTTCTGGAACTCCGGGAACGACGCGTGGCTCAAGCGGATGTCGCCCCCGGTGAACCGGGTGAAGGTGAAGAAGCGCTGGGACCCCTTCGAGTGGGCGCAGATGTCCATCGGGCAGGGGCCGGTGGACGTCACCCCCATCGGCGTCTCGCGCTTCGTCTCGGCCATCGGCAACGGCGGGGTGATGCTCCCGGTGACGCTGGAGGCCGCCCGGCTGCGCGAGGTCCCCGAGGGGCGGGCGATCATGAAGCCCACCACCGCCGCGAAGCTGCAGGTGGCCATGGTGGAGGTGGTGGAGAAGGGCACCGGCGTGCGCGCGCTCCCCATCCTGCAGGGCACCGGGTGGCGGATGGGCGGGAAGACGGGGACGGCCGACGTGCGCCGCGGCCACGTGCCCGACGGCTGGTTCGCGGGGCTGATGTTCGGGCCGGACAACCGGGCGCGCTACAGCGTGGTGGTCTACCTGCAGAACGGCGGGCAGGGCGGCCGCTCCGCCGCGCCGGTGGCGGCGATGATGACGCGCTGGTTCGCGCAGCAGGCCGCGGCGGAGGAGCGCGCCCGCGCCGCCGCCGCGGACTCGGCGGCGAAGTCGTCGGGCACGCGCCAGGGGGGAGGCCGCTGATGGCGCTCAGCTTCTTCCGCCGACGCCCCCGCGCGGCCGTGGCCGGCGCCGGCGGGCCGGTGGGCGTGGAGGTCCACGTCAAGCCGTACAACATCCCCGGCGCGGAGAAGAGCGGGCGGGTGCTCCCGGGGCCGATCTGGTGGGGGCTGCTGGTCGCGGTCGTCTTCTACGTGCTCGCCCACGCCTCGGTGATCATCGGCGTCTGGCCGGTGCACGGCACCAGCGCGGGCGCCGGCGGCGTGCTGCTGCGCGACGCGCTGGCGCTGGTGGCGTGGGGGATCGTGGTCGCGGGGCTGCGCCGCGCCGGCTACCGCGGCGCGTGGCCGATCGTGGTGCTCCCGATCATCATCTTCTGCATGAGCCGGCCGTCGCAGTTCCAGGCCTTCACCGACCCGGCGTACCAGGCGCGCGGCGGCGGGCGCACGGTGGCCAACGACGCCAAGGCCACGCGCTCGCGCCTCTCCACCATCGACCGCGTCTACTCCGCCGAGCGGCAGGAGGTCGTCTACCAGGGGCCGCCGCCGCCGCTCCCGGACCCCTTCAAGCTGGCGGTGGGGCAGGAGACGCGCGGCTTCGTCGCCAAGTCCATCACCTACATCCCGGTGATGATCGCGCCGCTGCTGGTGCTGGTCGGCTTCCTGCTGATCTCCCGGCAGACCTGGCTGCTGCGCTGGTTCCGCGACCGGAAGCGGTGGATCTTCCTGCCCACGATGGCCCTCTTCTTCGGCCTGGCGATGATCTCGCGGGGCGGCAAGGTGAGCGGCACCACCCCCTGGGAGCTGATCCTGCCGATCCTGGTGGCGGTCTGGGCCGCGGTGCTGGCGGACGACGCCTACAACCTGGCGCGCCCCGGCTCCGTGGTGTCGCCGCGGCGGCTGGCGGCGCTCTTCGTCTATGGCGCGCTCCCCATCGTCCCCTTCCTGTTCATCCACGAGCTGGGGCTTTCCATCGTGCTGGCCACCAGCTTCGCGGCCATGCTGCTGGTGGGCACGCGGCGGGGGTGGTGGGCGGGGCTGATGCTGGTGGCCTGGATCGCGCTGGTGTTCCTCGTCTTCCAGCGCGACGAGCGCTCGCAGACGCGCGCCTCGCTGTCCTACCATCCATACCGGCCGCTGGCCACGATGGACTCGGCGCAGCAGCAGAAGTGGGCCGACAAGCTGCACCAGATCAAGCTCTTCGACGCCAACGTGCTGGAGGGGAGCTGGCTGGGCGACGGCCCCGGGCGCGGCCATGGCGAGACCGCCCCCAACGCGGCCGACGACGGCTTCTTCACCCTGATCGCGGCGCAGTGGGGGTGGGCCGGGGGCGTCGCGCTGGTGCTGGTCTACACCGTGTTCCTGGTGGAGCTGCTGAGCGCGGCGGTGCGCGAGCGGGGAGCCTTCGAGCGCACCCTGGTCACGGGACTCGCGATGCTGATCGGCGTCCCCTTCTGGCTCGCCGCGCTGGGCGACATGCGGGTGATCCCGCTCACCGGCGTGGCCGCGGCCTTCGCCGCGCACGGCGGCGCCAAGCTGCTGGCCAGCGCCCTCGCGGTCGGCGTGATCGCGGGGATCAGCCACCGCCGCACCGGCGAGGAGCGGCTGGCCCACGTACTGGCGCCCCCCGAGGAGGAGCGCGCCGAAGCCCAAGGAGTGCGGGTACGATGAGTGTCGAATCTCCCGGGCCGATCCGGGCGTACGGGCTGGTGTTCGACGTGGCCGGCGCCAGCGGGCAGGGCCCCCGCCCCGAGAACCAGGACGCCTTCAGCGTGACCCGCTTCCCCCAGCTCGGCCTGGTGGCCGTGGCCGACGGGATGGGCGGCCAGCGCGCCGGGCGGATGGCGGCCGAGACGGCGCTGGAGGCCATCACCGCCGCCGGCCCCATCCGCTCGCTCGACGCCGCGCGCTACGCCGTGCGCGCGGCCGACGAGGCGGTGGCGCGCACCGCCGGCGGCGACCCCGAGCGCGAGGGGATGGGGTGCGCGCTCTCCGTGATGGCGCTCACGCAGGACCGCGCGGGGCACGTGGGCTGGCTGGTGGCCAGCGTGGGCGACGTGCGGGTGATCAGCCGCTCCCCCGACGGCACCACGCGGCTGGAGACGCGCGACCACACCCCGGCCTTCGCGCGCTGGGAAGCGGGCGAGATCCCGCTGGACGAGGTGCCGGACTCGCCGGGCGCCAACCGGCTGATGCGCGCCGTGGGCCACGGCGGCGAGGCCGACACCTCCTGGATCCCCGCGCGCCCCGGGTGGGTCTACCTGCTGCACAGCGACGGCGTGACCAAGACCATGCGCCTG
Source organism: Longimicrobiaceae bacterium (assembly GCA_045803205.1). Lineage (GTDB taxonomy): Bacteria > Gemmatimonadota > Gemmatimonadetes > Longimicrobiales > Longimicrobiaceae > Longimicrobium. The sequence continues at coordinate 6,793 of JBJMPM010000322.1, read as the reverse complement.
GACGAGCTGGGCGAGGCGATGGCGCTGGGCTCCGCGGCCGCCGCCTGCGAGGCGGTCAGCCGCAAGGTCGAGGAGCGCGGCCCCGACGACAACTACACCGCCGTGGTGGTGCGCGTCCTCCCCGACGACGGGAGCGCCGAGCTGGCCGACGCCACCCTCCCCACCCCCGGCGCGGCGCCCGCCGCCCCGGCGCGGCGGACGGGGCGCCACGAGGAGACGGTGGTGGCGCGAACCCATGACGACAGGGACGACGACGTGAGCAGACCCTCTCCGCTGGGCCCGCTGGCCGCGGCGCTGGCCGGGCTGGCGCTGGTGGTGGGCGGCTACGCGGCGCTCACCGGCACGCAGGCGCGCGGCACCGCCGACGATGCGCGCGCCGACGTGGCCGCGCTGCGCACCCGCGTGGACTCGCTGGCCCAGCGCCTGCCCGCCGACACCGCCGGCCGCCTTCCCGTGACCGTCGACTCGGCCGGAGCGGTGGCTCCGCCCGCGGCGCCCCCGCCGCCGCCCGCGCCCGCCGCGCCGGCGAGCCGCACCCCGACCCGCCCATGAGCGAGCTGATCTCCACCCCCGAGTCCTCCGGCGCGGAGCCGCTGCTCGACACGCTGCTGCGCGAGGCGGTGCCCGAGATCAAGCTGGCGCTGGGCGACCTGATCGACCGCGAGAACCAGCGCGCGATCCCCGACCGCTACGTGAAGCTCCTCCCCGAGCAGACGCTGGTGGTCACGCTCCGCCCCGACGCGGGCGAGGCGGTGCAGCCCATCGCCGGCGAGCTGGAGCGCGAGCTGACGGACAGCTGCATGCGCCACGGCTCGCTCTACGACCGTGCCTACCGGGTGAAGCTGCGCGTGGCGCCCTCGCCCGCCGCGCCGCTCTTCCGCGTGGCCATGCGGCGCGGCGAGGAGCCGGAACCCGAGCTCTTCCAGGCGCCGCGCCGCCAGCCGGAGCCCACGCCCTCCGTGTCCGCCTCTCCGTCCGTGAGCGTGCAGGTGCCCACCGGCCCGTCGACGGAGACCGTGGCCGCCGCGTCCGCCGCCGGGGCCGCGGACAACGCGACCATCATCGCGCCCGAGCCGGCGCCGCCCCCGCCGCCCCCGTCCGCGCCGTCGATCGATCCCGATGCCACGCGGCTGGACGGCGTCGCGCCGCCCGCCCCGGAGCCGGCGTTCGACGCGGGGCGCTTCGTGCTGGCGGTGGAGGACGAGGAGGGGGCGGAGCGCGAGCGCTTCCCCATCCCCGGCCCGACGACCACGGTGGGGCGGCAGACGGACAACCTGGAGCTGCGCGGCGACGTGGCCATCACCGACGCGCCGCACGTGAGCCGGCGGCAGCTCGCGCTGGTGTGGGCGCCGCGCGGGGACGATCCCGGCTTCACCGTGTACAACGTGGGCCTCAACCCCCTGCGCGTGGACGAGCGCGAGGTGGTGGGCGCCAACCGCAAGGGCGAGCTGAGGCTGGAGGAGCTGGGCGACGAGAATTCCGCCTGGGTTACCCCGGGCACGGAGATGACGATCGGCGAGCACGGCCCCGTGCTGCGCATCGTCGACACCCGCGAGGGCGAGGCCGGCGGCGCGGCGCCGGAGGTCGAGATCGATCCCGACGCCACGCGGTTCGGGTGAGATCCGGGTTGACCGGGCGAATGAATTCGCTGCAACAACGGCCCGAAGTCCGCCTTCGCGGACTCCCTTGTCGAGATCGGTGCGCCGCGACGGTGCTCGTGCAGCCGAGGCGTCCAAAGATCAGTAGAGCTCGCGGCTGAACCGGGCCGGGGGAGCGTTGCAGGGCTGCGGCCGCGAGTCCGCGAAGGCGGACTTCGGGCCGTTGTTGCCGCGGTTTCAACCGCCCGGCTCCACCGGGACGGCGGCACAACCAGAGGCACGGAGAACACGGAGAGGAATGGCGGGGATCGAATCGCTGCTCCGAGGGCGGGTGCTGGCCGACCGCTACCGCATCGAGGAGGTGATCGGGCGGGGCGGGATGGGCGCCGTCTATCGCGCGGCCGACGAACGGCTGGGGCGCGCCGTGGCGGTGAAGGTCATCACCGCCGTCGCGGCCGACCCCGAGGCCCGCGAGCGCGTGCGCGCCCGCTTCATCCGCGAGGCGCGGGCGGCCGCGCGGCTGCCGCACCACCCCAACGTCGTTCCCGTCTACGACTACGGCACCGACGAGGAGACGGGGCTCGACTACATCGTGATGGAGCTGCTGCGCGGCGAGGACCTGGCCACCCGCCTGCAGCGCGCCGGCCCCCCGTCGATGGACACGGCGCTCCGCATTCTGGAGCAGGCGGCGCGTGGGGTGAACGTGGGCCACCGCATGCAGGTGATCCACCGCGACGTGAAGCCCGGCAACATCTTCCTGCTGGACGACGGCGACGCCGACGACGTGCAGGTGCGCGTGCTCGACTTCGGCATCGCCAAGGTGATGGCCGAGGAAGACACCGAGACGGCGCTCACGCACGACGGCCGCGCGCCGCTCAGCCCCGCCTACGCCAGCCCCGAGCAGCTCCGCGGCGAGGGGCACCTGACCCCGGCCAGCGACGTCTTCGCGCTGGGCGCGGTGGGCTACCAGCTCCTCACCGGCTTCAAGCCCTACACCGAGGCCGACCGCAACCGGATGGCGATCGGGCAGGCGGTGCCCACCCTCTCCGTCCGCGCCCGCAACCCCGCCGTCCCGCCCGAGGTGGAGGCGGTGGTCGGGCAGGCGCTGGCGCACGACCCGGCGCAGCGCTTCCCCAACGGCGGCGCCTTCGCCGACGCGGTGAGCGCCGTCGCCCGGCGCCTGGCGGGGACCGCCGCGGCAGCCGCCGTTCCCGTGATCGCCGGCCCCGTCGTCGCCACCGACGCCGACGACGACCGCACCGCCGTCGCCGGCGACGACCGCACCATGGCCGCGCCGCGGCCGGAGCTGGCCGGGGCGGCAGCGGGCGCCGCGGTGCCGCCGCGCACCGGGCCCGCCATCCCCCCGCCGCGGCGGCGGATGGCGGTGGCGGAAGCGCGAAAGGGGCCGCACCCGGCGGTGTGGGTGCTGCTGGTGCTGGCGCTGCTCGGCGGCGGGACCGCGGTGTGGTACGCCGCCTCCGGCGGGAGCTCGCCGGGCGGGCGCCCGCTCTCCGACCTCCCTGACAGCGCGCAGACCGACACCACCGGGGCCGACTCGCTCACGCTGGCCGACGCGCCCCGCATCGACCGGCAGGGATTCGACGCGGTCAGGGAGAACGACTGGGCGACGGCCGCGGAGTTCTTCCGGCAGGCGATGGAGCTGGACCCCACCCGCGCCGAGTACAAGGACCACTACGCCTACGCGCTGATCAACCAGGGGCAGTACACGCAGGCCGTCGCGCTGCTGGAGCAGGCCATCCGGCAGGACGCCAACTACGACCTCAGCTACAGCCACCTGGCCGACGCGCGGCTGGCGCTGCGCGACAGCCTGGGGGCGGTGGTGGCGCTCCAGCGCTTCCTGCAGGTGAGCGTGAACCAGCGCGACCGCGCCATCGCGCAGCAGAAGCTGAACGAGCTCATGGCCCCCCGCCCCGCGCCGCCCCCGGTCGACACCACCACGGCGCCGGCGGACACGGTGCAGATCCCCACCAACCCCGACGAGCCGAGGGACACCATCCGCATCGCCCCGCCGCGGTAGCCGTGCGCCGCGAGGTGGCGGTGCGGGGGTCGGGCCGCGTGGAGCTGGCCGCCTACGGCGTGGCCGACGCGGAGCACCAGGTGGAGCGGGAGCTGCGGGAGACCTGGCCCGAGGCGCGCATCGAGCTGCTGGAGGTGGCGCGCACGCTCCCGGAGCCGCGCATCGTGGAGGAGTTCGCGGTGCGCTACCGCCTCCGCGGCACCGTCTCCGTCGATGCGGAGCGCGCGGAGGACGCCCCCCGCGCCGCCTTCCGCACGCTGCGCGAGCGCTTCGCCGGCACCCGCCACGAGCGGATCGCGTGGGAGGCGGAGGCTGATTCAGGACGCACTTGACAGCGGCCGCGGGGGTGGGTAGATTCCAGCCATCAAAAGGACTGGGCTGGGAATTCCCGGCTGGCGACTGGCTCCGATCTCAGGATCGGGGCCTTTCGTTTTCTACGGGAATACTTTCAGCCCCCACCCGACGATCTTCCCGTCGCGGCTCCGGCGGAACTTGCGCTCCAGCACGTCGTAGGCGCGGTTCGGCTGGGCCGGGTCGAGCTGCTTGCGCCCGATCGGCCGCGCCAGGAGGTCTGCGAGCTGCAGCCCGGCCGCGTTGTCCTGCTTCCGCTGGAACTCGATCTGGAAGGGGAGGCGCTTTCCCACGATGTTCGCGCCTTCGCAGACGCGGTGAAACTCCTTCGCCAGCGCGTTGTCTTCCTTCCGCCCGCGCCGCTCGAAGACGATCGGCGTCTGCCCGCCCGCGCACCCGTGGCTCATGAGCGACCGCGCCAGGCGCTCCAGCCCGAAGCTCATCCCCAGGTAGTACGGACTGATGGGGATGGGATAGCGCTTCACCAGCTCGTGCTTGTGGATGACGCTGGCCACCAGGCGGAACGGCGCGTCGGTGATGAGCCGCGTCAGGTCGTGCATGAACGGGTCGCGGATCCCGCCGTTCATGAGGATGGCGAAGGGCCCTCGCGACTTCCGGATGTCGTATTCGTGGAGGATCACGTCCGTGCACCCGAAGTAGCGCTCCTTGAACGTATCGACCGCCGGCACCACGCGCTCCGCGTAGCTCCGGTTGGAGAAGAGGCAGAAGGTCAGCACGAAGACCGGGTACTGCGGATCGATCGCCTTGAGGTGGTGGTCGCCGCTCTCGTCGACGAACACCGTGTAGTCGCTGAACCGGGGCACGGATGGGAGAGCGGACGCAGGATGATGAGCGGGGGAGGATAAAGTACATAACGGACAGCAGGTCCGGAAGCATCACGCAGAGACACGGAGAGGCTGGGCGGCGCTCTCCGTGTCTCTGCGTCTCTGCGTGAGACGATCTGTTTTCGGTCTACCGGTCCCCGGCTGCCACGCGGCTGCGGGCGTAGTCGCCGGCGAGGAGGGGGTAGGGGTTGGTGTTCTCGCTCTCCCACCAGCGGCGCGGGTCCGTCAGGCGGCCGACGGAGAAGTGCAGGTGGTAGTTGCCGCGGCCGGCGTTCCCCGTGTCGCCCACGTACGCGATCACCTCGCCGCGCTGCACCGGCAGCCCCTCGCGGATGCCGGCGGCGTAGCGCTCGAGGTGGGCGTAGTAGTAGAGGGTGCGGCCGTCGGGGGCGAGCTGGTAAATGGTGATCCCGCCATTGCCCCCCGTGCGCAGCTTCAGGATGCTCCCGTCCGCCGCCGCCACCACCGGCGTGCCCCCCGGCGCCATGATGTCGATGGCGTGGTGCACGTGGCCGCTACGCGCGTCGTCGTACGAGTCGCGGAGCTGCTCGGGGCGGATCCCCATCACCGGGATGGTGAGGGTCGCGCCGGGGGCCACGTACGCGGCGGACCGGCGCGGCGGGGGGGCGGGGCGCTCCTCACGCGGCGCGAGGATGGGCGTCGGCGCGGGATCGGGGTGCAAGGCGCCGCCGCGGGAGCCGCAGGCGGCGAGCAGGAGGGGGAGGAGCACCGTCTGGGCCTTCGGAGCGCGCGCGAAGACGGCGTTCATGGACGCACGAACGCACGCGTTTCCGTGGGTGGGAGTCATGAGACCTCCTCATCCGCGCGGATGGATCGACCTGGTTTCCGAAGGTGGAACGGTACAGATGGGGGGCATCCGTGCGCACATCATGCGCTTGCGGGTGCATGTCGCGCAAGGGTGACATTGCGGCGGATGCAATGCGGCGAAGCGCGCGATGCTCGGCCCAGATGGTAAAGCGGCCCCTCACTGTCCCCAAGAACCCTCCCAAAAGACGTCATCCTGAGGCCGGCCACGCGGGAATTTCCGCTGCTCGACGCCTTGACGGCCGAAGGATCTATAGCCGGTGTAAGCACATAGCCGAGGTGACGCGCGAGTGAGACGTCACTGCCCGGCACAGAAGCACCTCGTCGGCTCACGTGCTGCCGCGGTTATAGATCCTTCGGCCTGCACGGTCTTGTGCGGAGGACAATGGAGGCGTGACCGGCCTCAGGATGACGTTGGGGGTGGGGCGAGGTTCTTCGACGGCCGGGATGACACCGGATGGTGGCGACGCTGTTGGTGTCCGCGCAGGCGGACTGCGTGCCGTTGTGGCGGCGAGTCTACTCGCATCGTCTCCGACCAACCGACGCTCGCACTGGCGTTCGTGGATATGCCCGCCTATGCTCACGTTCGATCCCGGCTCGTATCGACCGCCCCGCCACCCCCACAGGAACGCGATGGCAGCCAGCCCCGAGAGCATCATCCGCAAGCAGTGGGAGGCGTGGAGCGGGCGCCCCGGCGGGAAGCGCATCTTCAGCCTGCTGCTGGGGCGGCTCGTGCCCTACACCGGGAGCATGGGCGCGCGGGTCGAGGAGATCCGCCCGGGGTACGCGCGCGCCACACTCCGCGACCGGCGCAAGGTGCGCAACCACCTGCGCTCGGTGCACGCGGTGGCGCTGATGAACCTGGCCGAGCTCGCCACCGGGCTCTCGCTGAACTACGCCCTCCCCTCCGGCGCGCGCTCCATCCTCAAGGGGCTCTCCATCGAGTACCACAAGAAGGCGCGCGGCACCCTGACCGCCGAAGCCACGGCGCCCGTTCTGGAGGACGCCGCCGAGCGCGACCTGGAGCTGGAGACGGTGATCAGGGATGAAGCCGGTGCCGTCGTCGCGACCGCGAAGGCGCACTGGCTGGTGGGGCCGCGGAAATAAGAAAAGCATCACGCAGAGACGCGGAGACG
>JBJMPM010000231.1:0-3090 GCA_045803205.1 Longimicrobiaceae bacterium | reverse complement strand
GCAGACCCCGACGGAGGCGCTCAAGAAGGAGCTCAGCGACCACGTGGTGCGGAAGATCGGCGCCATCGCGCGCCCCGACGACATCCTCTTCGCCGGCGACCTGCCCAAGACGCGCTCCGGCAAGATCATGCGCCGCCTGCTCAAGGACATCGCCGAGGGCCGCGCCCTGGGCGACACCACGACGCTGGCGGACCCCGGCGTGGTCTCGCGGCTGAAGACGGAGTACGAGGCGCGCGAAGGGTAGGGCGGCTGCACACGACGTGGCGGAGGGAGCCTTCGCCTTGAGCCGGGCGGTGAAACGCCAGGCGGGACTGTCTGCGCGCCGCCGCCTCGTTCCCCGGGTTGGAAACCCGGGGCTACAACGGCCCGAAGTCCGCCTGCGCGGACTCCCCACCGCCGCGCCACGGCGCGAAGCCACCCGTTTCGCAACCTCGGACGGGGAATCCCCGGTGGCGCACGACAGGGGTCCGGCCGCGAGTCCGCGAAGGCGGACTTCGGGCAGTTGTTGCCGCGATTTCAATCGCCCGTTCTCCGGGAATCGGGCGCTCCGCGCCGCGGCATGCTACCGATAGTGCCGCGGCGCGCCCTGCCGCCCATCCCCCAATGCCCGAAGAGAGAGGACGACCGTGGCCGAGATCTCCGTCGAGCGCAAGCCGCGCAGCCCGCTGCCCGTGATCGTGGGGCTGCTCCTGCTGGTCGTGGTGGGCTACCTGGTGTGGCGGTACGTGGCGGGAAGCGAGGGCGCCGGCGCCGACGCGCCGGCGGTGGTGGACCCGGCGGCGCGGTAGCACGCCCGCCCGCGCCTCGCGAACGTTGAACTTGGGCGCGGCGCCCATTATCGTACTGGCGGATCACACGCGCGCGCGGACCCCCCCCCGCGCGGCCACGCACCGGCGGCGCACGCGTCGCGCCGCTCCCACGCTCATCTCCACTACATGGCGAAGCAGGATACCTTCCAGATGGACGGGGTGGTCACCGAGGTGCTCCCCGACCGCAACTACCGGGTGAAGCTCGAGAACGGGCACCAGGTGCTCGCCTACGCGGCGGGCCGCATGTCGAAGTTCAACATCCGCGTGCTCGAGGGCGACCGGGTGACGCTCGACATCTCGCCGTACGACCTGAGCCGCGGCCGCATCACCTACCGCCACAAGTGAGCCCGGGGCCGCTCCGGCCCCCGCCTCGCGACCCCCTCCCGCGGACACGCCCTCCCTTCGTGCGTGGACGCGTGGGCACCCTTTCGCTTCCCGTCTCCCGCGCCGCAGAAACACGCGTTCGCCGCGACAAAGTGCAAGTCGTTCCCGAGCCGCCGCTTGGCCGGGAAATCCCTTGGCGCGCCTTGCGAATGCTACGTCAGGGGGAATGAATCCTGCAAAATCGCGGTACCCGCCTGAACGTCTCCTCCCTTCCCCCACTCCAGCCACACCAGGGTTAGCCACATGGAACGCGCCACCGGGACCGTGAAGTGGTTCTCGTCCGAGAAGGGGTTCGGCTTCATCACGCGTGAAGACGGGTCCGACGTGTTCGTGCACCACAGCGGCATCACCGGGAACGGCTTCAAGTCGCTGAACGAGGGCGAGCGCGTGGAGTTCGAGATCCTGCAGGAGCCGAAGGGGCTGAAGGCGTACAACGTGGTGCGGGCGGACGCGGGCGAGGTCGACGACGAGCGGCAGCCGCAGTTCTCCGGCCCGCGCGGGATGGAGCGCGGCGAGGGCTACGGGCGCGGCGGATACGACCGCGGCGGCAGCGGCTATGGAGGCGGCGGCTACGGCGAGCGCGGCTACGACCGGGGCGGCGGCGGGGGATGGAACCGCGGCGGCGGCGACTACCGCGCCGCGCCCCGCGGCGGCCAGCGTGCCCCCCGCTGAGGCGAATAGACGACGACTCGTCCCGCATCCTGAAAAAGAAGGGCCTCACACGGAGTCAACGGAGTCAACGGTGAACATCGACTCCGTTGACTCCGCTGACTCTGTGTGAGACCAGCAGTTTCAGCGTCGGAAGATGGTGACGGAGGTCTCGTCGAAGTCGTAGGTCTCGCCGGCGGGCGGGAGCGCGTGGTCATACGCGTGCTCCACCGTCAGGATGGTGGCGAAGGGCGTCGCCTGCCAGGTCTCGATCAGCCGGTCGAGCTGCTTCGACCCGTACGGCGGGTCGGCGAAGGCCAGGTCGTAGGCGCCCTCCCGCAGCCCCGCGGCGAAGGGGAGCGCGTCCTTCTTGAAGATGCGCGTCTTCTCGCGCACGTGCAGCGCGGCGACGTTCGCCCTGAGCGCGTGCAGGCTGGCGGGGCGCGTCTCCACGAAGTCCGCGAGCTTCGCTCCGCGCGACATCGCCTCCAGCCCCAGCGCGCCGGTGCCGGCGAAGAGGTCCAGCACGCGGGCGTCCTTCAGGTACGGCTCCAGCAGGCCGAGCCAGCCGTCGCGCACGTGCTCGGCGGTGGGGCGCACCCGCCGGTCCGGCGGCGAGGTCAGGTGGCGCCCGGCCCAGCGCCCGCGGACGATCCTCACCTCACCCCGCCTGCTTCAGCAACTCGCGCCACCGCGGCTCGTCCCACCCCACGCCGAGCTCGCTGCCGCGGCGCACCAGCGGCGTCACCAGCAGCATCGGGTCGTCTTCCAGCAGCGCGGGGATGCGGCTCTCCGGGACGTGCGCCGCGTGCAGGCCGCGGTCGCGGAAGCGCTTCCCCTGGCGGTCGAGCAGCGCCTCCCACCCGAACTTCTCCCCGAATCGCCGCAGCTCCCCCGCCGAGGCCGGCCGCTCCTTCAGGTCGACGAAGTGCACCTTCATCCGGCGCTCCTTGAAGAACCGGAGCGCCTTCTTCGTCTCGTTGCAGCTCTTCGTGCCGAACACCTGGAAGTCCATCGACCCGTTCCAAAATTCGAGATGCAGCGCGCGCCTGGGGGGTCGGGCGAATGAATTCGCTGCAACAAACACACGAAGTCCGCCTGCGCGGACTCCCGCCTTCCGTGCCGCTGACGATCCGCGGCACGCGACTGTTTTCGCCGCAGCCGAGGTCTGTGAGCCTCGGCCGATGCGATCCTCATCGCGCGCCGCCGAATTACGGCATCGCTGCAGCCGGTAGTCCGCGCAGGCGGA
>JBJMPM010000228.1:0-6411 GCA_045803205.1 Longimicrobiaceae bacterium | reverse complement strand
GCAGACCCCGACGGAGGCGCTCAAGAAGGAGCTCAGCGACCACGTGGTGCGGAAGATCGGCGCCATCGCGCGCCCCGACGACATCCTCTTCGCCGGCGACCTGCCCAAGACGCGCTCCGGCAAGATCATGCGCCGCCTGCTGAAGGACATCGCCGAGGGCCGCGCCCTGGGCGACACCACGACGCTGGCGGACCCCGGCGTGGTCTCGCGGCTGAAGACGGAGTACGAGGCGCGCGAAGGGTAGGGGAGCCCGGGGAGCCCGGGCGGATAAATCCGCGGCAACAACGGCCCGAAGTCCGCCGGCGCGGACTCCCCACCGCCGTGCCGCAGCGCGAAGCCACCGATTTCGCAGCCTCGGACGAGCATTCCCCGGTGGCACGCGACACGGTCCAGGCCGCGAGTCCGCGAAGGCGGACTTCGGGCAGTTGTTGCCGCGGTTTCAACCGCCCGGGCCGTTCTGGCCTGCCGGCGCGTGCCGCAGTAGCATGTTCGGCACGCCCCCATCTACACCCCTCTCGCTTCGAGCGCGCGATGATCGCCCCTCCCTCGCCGCCGGTCGGCCGCCGGTCCTTCGTGCTTGCGTCGATGGCCGCGCTCGGCGGCGTGGCGGCGGACCGCCTGCTGGCACGCACGCGGCTGGTGGCGCAGACGCCGCATCCAGCTCTGGTGATCCGCAACCCGCGGCCGCTGGGCGCCGAGACGCCGCTGGAGGCGCTGGCGCAGTGGCGGACGCCCAACGACCTGTTCTTCGTGCGCAGCCACTTCGGCCCGCCGACGACGCTCCCCGCGCGCTGGACGCTGACGGTGGACGGCGAGGTGAACCGGCCGCTCGCGCTCGATCTCGCCGAGATCCGGCGCCTTCCCGCCGTCACGGTGCCGGTGACGCTCGAGTGCGCGGGGAACGGGCGCGGGCTGATGGCGCTGCCGAGCACCTCGGGGGTGCAGTGGCAGCGCGGGGCGGTGAGCAACGCGGTGTGGACGGGGACGCGGCTGGCGAACGTACTGGAGCGCGCGGGGATCCGCTCGACCGCCGCGCACTTCTGGATGGAGGCGGCGGATTCCGGCGGGCCGCGCGTGCCGAAGTTCCTGCGCAGCATCCCGCGCGAGGTGGCGATGCGCGACGCGCTGCTGGCGTGGGAGATGAACGGCGAGCCGATCTCCCTGCTGCACGGCGGACCGCTGCGGCTGCTGGTGCCCGGGTGGTACGGGATGGCTTCCACCAAGTGGCTCACCCACGTCCACGCCCGCCCGACCGAGTCCGACAACCACTTCATGGCGAAGGGCTACCGCTGGGCCGACGGCACCCCCGTGCAGCGGATGGCGGTGAAGTCGCTGATCGCGTCGCCGCTGGAGGGCGCGCGCATCCCCATCGGTCCGGTACGCGTTGCCGGCGTGGCGTGGGGCGGGAACGGCGGCATCCGCCAGGTGGAGGTCTCGATGGATGGCGGCGGGAGCTGGCGCCCCGCGCGGCTCACCGGCCGCGCCGACGCCCATGCCTGGCGCACGTGGGAGGCCGATCTCCCGATCGAGCGCATCGAACGCTACACCCTTCGCGCCCGCGCCGTCGACCAGTCGGGTGCCGTGCAGCCGGACGTGGCCGCCACGAACCCCGCCGGCTACGGCAACAACTCCATCCACGAGGTGCGCTTCGATGTCGTCGCGTAGCGCCGCCCTCGCGGCCGCGGCGATGCTCCTCGCGCTCGCCGCCTGCGACCGCGGCCGCGCGCCGCGCGAATCGGACGTGCGCGACGGCCCGCCGCCCGCGCCGGATGCCGCGCTCCTCGCCCGCATCGGCGAGCTGGAGAACGCCGCCATCGACAGCCTGCCGCCCGGGCACGGGAAGGAGGTGCTGCTGCGCGCCTGCACCACCTGCCATGCCGCCACGCTCATCACCCAGCAGCGCAAGCCCGCGGCCGAGTGGGCGAAGACCGTCGACAAGATGGTGAGCTGGGGCGCACCGCTCGATTCGGCGGACGCACGGGGGCTGGTCGACTACCTGGCTGCGCTTCGCTGAAAAGAATGGCTCTCGCAGAGGTCACGGAGGCACAGTTTTCCCTGTTCCTCTGTGCCTCTGCGAGAGTCCCGGCAGTGCCTGATACCGCTTTGCCGAGGACGGTTCCGGATTCCCAATCTCTGACGGCAGGCCTCACACGGAGTCAACGGAGTCAGCGGAGATGAGCTCTGTTGACTCCGTTGACTCCGTGTGAGGCCCTTCTGTTCAAGGATCTGACCCTGAACAAAGCTCTGCAATGCGGTATGAGTTTTACGGCGGGGGCAGCAAATGGGGCCGGCCTTCGGTGATGGTGCCGTTGGGCGCGACCTCGAAGACCGTAACGTGCACGGAGGAGTCGGCGAGGAAGGTCAGGCGCATGAAGCCCTTCACCGGCTTCGCGAACGAGGCGTTGGGAAGCCTCTGGACGGGCGTGACCTCGTGGGCCGATCCGCTCACCAGCAGGTTCGTGCCCGAGGCTGAGCGGAGTACCTGGAGCGAATGGTCGTGCCCGCTGGCGTACACCAGCGGCGGCGCGCCCGCGAACGCACGGGCGAGGTCGTTCCTGAGCGCGGTGTAGGGGGCGCTCCCCAGGTCTTCGCTCGCCGGCTCGTCCGCCTGGGAGCTCCCGCGGGGCACGAAGCCACCGTGCGGTCCGCCGCTCTCGACCGGGTGGTGCGCCGCCACCAGCGCGCGCCGGTCATTCAGGGCCAGCACCCTGCGAAGGGAGTCGATCACGCCCTGGCGGCTCGCGGCGGCACAGTCGGTCGGGGGACCGAACGATTCCCGTCTCAGCCACGTCTCGGTGTCGAGCAGCACGATTCGCACGGTACGGCCGACCTCCGTCACCGCCGGACCCGGGCAGCCGCCCGCGGGGAGCAGCGTCGCCAGACCCTCCGAATGGCCGGCGAGGTAACGCTGCTGTCGCAGGACGATGTCGAGGCCGCCGGGGCTCATCTGCGACCAGTCGTGGTTGCCGGGGACGAAATGGCCGCGCACCCGGGCGTTCCTGAGGACCGCGATCTGGAGGTCGAGGATCTGCTCCTTCTCGCGGCGGAGGGCGAGGTCGGAGCTGTCCGGCATCCCGGCCGGGTAGATGTTGTCACCCAGGAAGAGCACCCGGATGCGGTCCCGGTCCGTCCGCGACGCCTCGATCGTGCGCGTGAGCGCCGTGAGCGTGGGTGCGGCATCCAGCGCGCCCGCGTCGCCGACGAGGAAGACTTCCGCGTCGACGGGTTGCGGTGACGGAGAGCTCGGCTCCGCGCACCCGGAGAGGACGGCGAGGCCGAATACCGCGCGGAGGGGCGCCAGCCGTGAGCGGGCACAGCGTGGCATGGCAACCTCCGGGTGGTGGGGAAGGCCCTCGAGCGGTCGGGCCTTCGATGAGATGACTGCCCAGCGCGGATTTCCCGTCCGGGGAGACGTCAAGGGGCGACGTCGGCCGCGGCTCTACGGCGCGCGGGCCGTCTGCGTGGCGGTGTAGACGAGGTCCCCGAACTGCGACTCGTCGCCGTTGGCGGCGTTCGCGGCGGCGTGGAAGACCACCGGGCCCGCCGCGGCGGCCGGCGCCGTCCACTCGACCACCCACTCGATCCGCCCTGCCTCGGTAAGCTGCACGCCGGGCCGCGCCTGCGTCGCGTACTGCACGCCGCTGCGGGTGCCCTCCGTCACCCTCACCCGCTCGTCCACCGCGCGAAGGCTCCCCGCCTGCCGCCCGGGGGCCGCGCCCTCCGTGAAGCGCGCCGCGAGCTCGAACCCGCCGCGCTTCATCTCGCCGCGCCGGAGGGTGACGGTGATACGGTAGCGCTCGCCGGGACGGTACGCCGCCGGAACCCCGCCGAGCGTGAGCCCGCCGCCCTCCTCGTTCAGCTCGCCGTCGAAGTGGCAGGCGCGGCACGTGGGCTCGCCGAAGCCGCCCGTGTGCGCGGGCGGCGGCGCGTCGGGGAAGCCGGCGCGCGCGCGTTCCGGCGTCCCCGCGAGGAGCGCGAGCGCCGCCGCGGCGCCCGCGCCGGTGAAGAAGAGCGCCCCGCGCACCGTCACGGCAGCTTCGCCCGGCCGATGGTGTTCGCGTCGGTGCCGAACCAGATCTCGCGCGCCGGCCGGTGGAAGTACATGTGCCGCACCACGTCGCCGCCGCTGGGGATGGGCGTGGCGCCGATGAACTGCTCCGTCCGGGAGTCGAACCCCACGAAGCGGTTCGGACGCGACCCCGTCTCCACCGCCCAGAGCACGTCGCGGTCGTCCACCGCCATGGCGTAGGGGCGCGACCCGGCGCCGCCGGGGAGCTGCCACTCCCTGAACTGGCGCGTGGCGGGGTCGTAGCGGCCCAGGAATCCGCCCGCGTAGTCCACGTACCACACCTTCCCGTCCGACGTCATCGCGATCCGGCGTCCGCGCGCCGCCTCGCGCGGGAGCGCGACCGTGCTGAGCTGCATGGTGGCGGGGTCGATGGTGCCGAGCTGGTTGGTACCGAAGAGGTTGAACCACGGCCGGCCGCGCGCGTCCAGCGCGATGCCGTACGGACGCGCGCCGCGCGTGGGGATCGCCACCAGCCGCACCTCGCCGCTCGACGGGTTCAGCCGTCCGACGAAGTTGCCGCCCTGCACGGTGAACCAGAGGTCGCCGTTCGCCGCCTCGATCAGCGTGTGGGGGTCGCGCGCGGCCGCGTCGGGCATGGGGAACCGCCGCACCTGCCCGGTGGCGGGGTCCAGCCGGCCGATGTGGCCGTTCCCGTTCCCCGTGTACCAGATGGCGCCGCCGCGGCTGACGATCAGGTTGTGCGGCAGCGCCCCGTCCTCGAGCTCGTAGCGGCGGAACTGCCCGGTCGCCGGATCCAGGTACGCCACGTAGTTCCCGACCTGCCCCACGAACCACACCCGCCCCTGCCCGTCGACGTACGGGTCGCGCGGCCGGCTCTCCGCGTACGGCACCGGCCATTCGCGGATCTCCAGCTCCTTGTACACGCCCGCCGCGGCAGATACTACGGCAAGCGCGAGCGCGAGGGCCTTGATGCGCATCTCACCTCTCCAGTGAATGGGACCGGAGTGACCGGCTCCTTCTATGATGCGCGGGCGGCTGCCGCTGTCAACGCCTTCTCCGTGGCCCGGGGGTCGAGGTTCCGGGCGGCGTCTCGACGAGTCGGGGTGAAAAACGCCGGAACCGTCCGTCTACTCGACGTGACAGAAACGGCATAATCGAGCATCTGCCACACCGCTCGAGCCGCCAAGCCCAACCACCCCGGTCCGAGCCGACGCCCCGCATACCTCCCCCCGTACACGTCGCGGCAGAATCTGAACGACAAAACTGTGGCACGTGCCGCGCTGGACGCTATCTTGGGTCTGTGGCCGCGGCGCCGCCGCTCGTTCCAGGTTGCAGCTCGAAAGGATTGATTCACCCTCCTCAGCCCCACCTCACCGGAGAGACTCCCATGGCCACAGGAATGTCGCTGCACCTCGGATTGAACGCGGTGGACCCGAAGCACTATGGCGGGTGGCCCGGAACGCTCGTGGCCTGCGAGGCCGACGCCGAGGACATGGCCGCCATCGCGAAAGCGAAGAAGTTCAAGGTGAAGACGCTCCTCACCAACAAGGCGACGCGCACCGCCGTACTCGGCGAGCTCGCACGCGCGGCGAAGGCGCTCAAGGCGGGCGACACCTTCTTCCTCACTTACTCCGGCCATGGCGGGCAGCTCCCGGACAGGAACGGCGACGAGATCGACGACCACCAGGACGAGACCTGGTGCCTGTTCGACGGGCAGGTCCCGGACGACGAGCTCAACGAGGCCTACGCGAAGTTCGCCAAGGGCGTGCGCATCCTCATCCTCTCGGACAGCTGCCACAGCGGGACCGTGACGAAGATGGCCTTCTACCGCGGCACGCCGAAGCACCTGCCCGGCACCACCGGTGAAGAGCCGCGCTACCGCATGATGCCCGACCCCGTCGCGCTCAAGACCTACCGGGACAACAAGGCGTTCTACGACCCGATCCTCTCCAACGTGAAGACCCGCGACGCGCGCGCGGCGGTACAGGCCTCGGTGCTGCTGATCTCCGGGTGCCAGGACAACCAGCTCTCCGGCGACGGCGCCTTCAACGGCGTCTTCACCGGCAACCTGCTCGCGGTCTGGCAGAACGGCGCGTTCACCGGCAACTACTCGCGCTTCCACCGCGCCATCGTGCGGCGCATGCCGCCGGACCAGACGCCCAACTTCTTCAAGGTCGGCGGGCCGGACCCGAAGTTCGAGGCGGGGCCGCCGTTCTCGATCTAATACCATCTCTGCCAAATGACTGTGCATTCGTAAAGACCAGCACAGATGGGTCTCACACGGAGTCAACGGAGTCAACGGAGGAACTGCCTGGCTTTCTCCGTTGACTCCGTTGACTCCGTGTGAGTCCATTCCGTTGGCAGAATGCACAATCAATCAA
>JBJMPM010000214.1:0-2656 GCA_045803205.1 Longimicrobiaceae bacterium | reverse complement strand
AAAGGGCGCGCGTGCCGCTGCGGGGGCGGACGTACTCCTGGAAGCCCGTGTATCGTCCGGCGGAGACGAACGGCTGCGCGAACAGCTCCAGCGTGAGCTCGGGCGAGAAGGTCCAGCTCAGCCGCGTGTCGAGCGAGAGCGTGCGCTCCCGCAGCTCGGCGAACACCGCGCGCCGTCCGTAGAACGCGGCGGCGGACGGGTCCGCGAACTGGGTGACGTACTGCCCCATGTCGTTCAGCGCGGTGAACGCCGGGCCGATGCGCAGCTCCGCGCCGGCGGCCGGCTTCACCCGCACGGACCCGTTCAGCCGCCACACGCTGCTGCGGTCCGAGTAGCGCGAGAGCGACGGCTCGATGGCGATCACCACCGCGCGGCGCGGGTCGGTGGAGAGCTCCGGCTCCACCGTCCACCCCCGCGACCGGAGCACGGCCGCGCCGCCCCGCGTCATGCGGTCGTCGACCGCCACCGGGCTCAGGTCGGCGTAGAGCGAGACGGTCCACCCGTTCCGGAGCTGCGCCTCGGCGTAGCCGTGCAGCTCCAGGTCCGTGCGGTCGCCGTCGAAGTTGAGCTGCTGCTGCGCGCCCCCGGTCCACGACGCGCTGCGGTACCATCTCCCGGGCACCGTCCACAGCCGCTGCAGGTTGGCCGCCATCCACACGTAGTCGGCGCGGGTGAGGAACGCCATGTCGTTCACCTCGAACCCCGGGCTGCGGACGTTCACCATCCCCTCCCACCGCCACGCGCCCCGGTCCTTGCTGGCGCGGAGATAGCCGCCGAACCCGCGCAGCCCCCCGGCGGAGGTGTCGTAGGCGTCGGAGAAGAGCCCGTTGCCGCCGCCCCGGCGGTCCGGGCGCTGGAAGTAGCGCACGCTCGAGCGCTGGAGGCGGGCGATGGCCTGCGAGTCTCCCGAGACGTTCGCGAGCACGAGGTTCCCCATGAGCGAATAGCCGTTCCCCGGCGCGAGCAGGGTCCAGTCGAACCCCAGCGCCTCGGCGTGGCGGGCGAGCTGCGCGCGCAGCGGGTCGCCGGCGCCGCCCAGGTCGCGGATCACCGAGGTGGCCATCGCGCCCCAGGTGATCCGGCCCCCGTGCGTGGTGCGGCGCACGCGGCCCAGCCAGTAGTGGGTCAGCGGCTCCACCGGCACCGTGGCGCGCTCGCCGGTCTCGAGGTCCATCACCCGCGCCGCCTCGCGCGCGGTGACCGCCTCCAGCGCGGCCACCTGCCACCCCGCGCGGGTGCGGCCGGTGAGGCGCGCGGCGCCCAGCAGGCGGGCGTTGCGCGGCACGTCGCTGAACTCGTATCCGTCGGGCACGCTCCCCTGGGGCGCCCGGCCGATGCGCCGCGAGTAGTAGAGGTTCATCCCGCTCGTGTTGCCGCAGAGGAAGCAGTTGAAGCCCCCGAAGGAGAGCAGTCCGCTCCCCTCCACGAAGAACGGGCGCTTCTCGGCGAAGTAGCTCTCGGAGGCGGAGAGGTTCACCACGGCGGGGTCCTGCTCCACCTGGCCGAAGTCCGGGTAGACGGTGGCCGAGAGGGTGAAGCTGCTCCCCAGCAGCATCCGCGCGTCGGCGCCCACCCGGACGCCGTAGTCGCGCGGCTGCTCGAAGGGGCTGCCGGGCTGCGTGGGCCGCACCCGGCTGGCCCGGGCCAGCGCGTACGGCATCAGCTCCCATCCGCGCGGGCGGCGGCGGACGCGGATCCCCTCCAGGTGCCCGAAGTACGGCGGCCCGCCGCTCTCCTGGAGCCCCCAGAACGACCACATGCTGGTCTCGTCCAGCCGCTCCACGTAGCGCCAGATCTGCATCCCCCAGACCTGCGCCGTGTCGCGGCCGAAGCGGAGCTGGCTCCAGGGGATGCGGATCTCCGCCGTCCACCCCGCCGAGTCGATGCGGGCGGCGTACGCCCACACGGGGTCCCACGACGGGTCGGCGCCGGGCGAAGCCTGCCCCGCGTCGCCCTTCACCCCCGACGGGGTGACGGTGAACACCGTGCGCCCGGCGTGGTCGTGGTAGGTGTCGAAGACGATCTGCAGCCGGTCGCCGTCCGCGATCTGGTCGCGCCGGGCGAGCCGCGCGCGCACGCCGCGGGCGCCCAGCGAGTCCCACATCCGCGCGCCCACGTACAGCGCGTCGGCGTCGTACGCGAAGCGCACCTCGGTGGGCTGCGAGGCGGCCTGGCCCTCGCGCGGCTCCTGCTGGCGGAAGCCCGCCGCCGGCACTCCGGCCGACCACTCGGGCTCGCCCAGCACGCCGTCGAGCACGATGGGCGTGGTGCGCTCCACGGCCACGGCGCGCGGCCGGTGCTCGTGCTCGCCGGGGGATGGAGGCAACGAGGTCTGCGCCGCCGCCCGGGCGGACGCGGAGACGACGAGGCCCAGCGGCAGCGCCAGGCGCGCTGCCGGGCGGAAGGTTCGGCGCATGTGCAGTGCGGTGGATGCGATCGGGCCTGTCCGGCGGAAGTGCCGGCCGGGTGCGCTACCGGCTCGCGGGTCCGACCCGGCGCCGCACGGCGTAGACGCGGGTACGCGCGGCCGGCGTGCTCCGGTCGATCGCCGCCGCCGTGCCGGCGCCGCGCCCGGCCGCCTGCTCCCACACGGCGCGCGTGATCGCGGCGATCGCCCGCTCGGAGACGGAGTCGGGGACCGTGGCGTTGCGGATGA
>JBJMPM010000026.1:0-2854 GCA_045803205.1 Longimicrobiaceae bacterium | reverse complement strand
CGCTGCCGGCGCCGGGGCTGGCTTCCGGCGAGACGGGCCACGCGGCGCCGCGCCGGCCCCTGGAGGCGGCGCTGGCGGGGATCTGGGCCGAGGTGCTGGGGTGCGCCCGCGTGGGGGTGCACGAGAACTTCTTCGACCTCGGCGGGCACTCCCTCCTGCTCATGAAGGTGCAGGCGCGCCTTAGCGAGACGCTGGACCGGAAGATCCCGATCGTCGACCTCTTCCGTTTTACCACGGTGGCGGCGCTGGCCGAGCACCTGGGGGGCGAGGTGGAGGGCGCCGGGGGGCCGCAGGCCGGCGCGGAGGGGCGCCGGCGGCGGGGGCGCGACCGCGCCGCCGTCCGCCGGGCGCTGGCGGGGCAGAGCGGGGGAACGACACACAACGGAGATGATCCATGAGCGATCCAACTGGGGCCGTGGCGGTGATCGGGATGGCGGGGCGCTTCCCGGGCGCGGCCGACGTGGAGCGGTTCTGGGAGAACCTGCGCGCCGGAGTGCACTCGATCACCTTCTTCGACGCGGAAGAGGGGGAGAGCGATCCGTCGTACGTGCGCGCCGCGGGGGTGCTGGAGGGGATCGACCGCTTCGACGCCGCCTTCTTCGGCTTCAGCCCGCGCGACGCGGAGATGCTGGACCCGCAGCAGCGCCTCTTCCTGGAGACCGCCTGGGAGGCGCTGGAGAACGCGGGGCACGTCCCGGGGAGCGAGCGGGAGGCGGTGGCGGTCTACGCCGGGTCGTCGCCCAGCGAATATCTCGCTCTCCACCTCCTCACCCGCCCCGACGTGGTGGCGTCGGCGGGCCACTTCGCGATGGAGCTCCTCAACGAACGGACCTTCCTCCCCTCGCGCGCCGCCTACAAGCTGGACCTGCGCGGCCCCGCGGTGAACGTGCAGACGGCGTGCTCCACGGGGCTGGTGGCCGTCCACCTGGCGTGCCAGGCGCTCGCGGCCGGCGAGTGCGACCTGGCGGTCGCGGGGGGCGTGAGGGTGGGGCTCGGCAGGGGGCACCGCTACACCCCGGGGGGGATCGTGTCGCCCGACGGGTACTGCCGCGCCTTCGACGCCCGCGCGGCCGGCACCGTCGGCGGGAGCGGGATCGGGGTGGTGGTGCTGCGGCGGCTGGCCGACGCGCTGGCCGACGGCGACCCGGTGCGCGCGGTGATCCTCGGCTCCGCCATCAACAACGACGGCGCGCAGAAGGTGGGCTTCACCGCCCCCAGCGTGGAGGCGCAGGCCGAGGTCGTGGAGGAGGCGCTGGCGATGGCGGGGGTGGACCCCGAGACGGTGGGGTACGTGGAGGCGCACGGGAGCGGGACCGAGCTGGGCGACCCCGTGGAGGTGGCCGCCCTCACCCGGGCCTTCGGAGAGGTGCGGCGCAAGGGGTACTGCGCCCTGGGGTCGGTCAAGACCAACGTCGGCCACCTGGACGCCGCGGCGGGGGTGGCGGGGTTCGTCAAGGCGGTCCTCGCCCTGGAGCACGGCGAGGTCCCCCCCACCCTCCACTTCACCGAGCCGAACCCGCAGATCGACTTCGCCGGCTCCCCCTTCTTCGTCAACACGGAGCTCCTCCCCTGGCCGGGCGGCGGCACCCTCCCCCGGCGCGCCGGGGTCTCCTCGCTGGGGATCGGGGGGACCAACGTGCACGTGGTGCTGGAGGAGGCGCCCGCGCCGAAGCCCTCCGCGCCGGTGCGCGCATGGCAGCTCCTTCCCCTCTCGGCCCGCACCCCGGCCGCGCTGGAGGCGGCCACCGACCGGCTGGCGGCGCACCTGCGCGCCCACCCGGAGCAGGAGCTGGCCGACGTCGCCTGGACGCTGCAGACCGGGCGGAAGGCGTTCGCGCACCGCCGCACGCTGGTGGCGCGCGACGGCGCCGGCGCCGAGCGCGCGCTGGCGTCCCGCGCTCCCGGGCAGCTCTTCGACGCGCAGGCGCCCGAGGGCGGGCAGCGCGTCGCCTTCATCCTCCCCGGCGTCGGCAACCAGTACCCGGGGATGGGGAAGGGCCTCTACGAGACCGAGCCCCTCTTCCGCGAGACGGTGGACCGCTGCGCCGAGATCCTCCGCCCGTACCTGGGGATGGACCTGCGCGAGGCCCTCTACCCGGCGGACGACCCGGCGCCGGCGGCCGACGCCCCCGCCGGGCTCGACCTGCGCGCCATGCTGGGGCGCGCCGGCGGGGACGACGAGATGGGGCTCCTGGAGAGCACCCGGCTGGCCCAGCCGGCGCTCTTCGTGACCGAGTACGCCCTGGCGCGGCTCTGGATGAGCTGGGGGGTGCGCCCCGAGGCGATGGTCTGCCACTCGCTGGGCGAGTACGTGGCGGCCACGGTGGCGGGGGTCTGGTCGCTCGAAGACGCGCTGATGCTGGTGGCCGAGCGGGCCCGGCTGATCGACGAGACCCCCCCGGGGGGGATGATGGGGCTCCTCAAGACCAAGGAGGAGGCCGCCCCCTTCCTCCGCGACGGCATCGCGATCGGCGCCCACAACGCCACCAACATCAGCGTGGTCTCCGGTCCCAGGGCGGCCGTGGACGCGCTGCAGGCGGAGATGACGGCGCGCGGGGAGCCCTTGAGGCGGCTCCCCGCCCAGCACGCCTACCACTCGCCGATGATGGCGCCGGTGGCGGAGCAGCTGGCGGAGCTCCTGCGCGGGGTGCGCCTCTCCCCGCCCACCATCCCCTTCGCCTCGAACGTGACCGGGGACTGGATCCGGCCCGAAGAGGCGACCGACCCGGAGTACTGGACGCGGCACCTGGTGCAGACGGTCCTCTACTCCGCCGGGGTGGAGACGCTCGCCCGCGACGGCTTCCGCCTCTTCCTGGAGGTGGGCCCCGGGAACACGGTGGGCGGGCTGGCCCTC